>NZ_CP033116.1:3916881-4233762 GCF_009497895.1 Halopseudomonas pelagia
ATCGGCCACTCGGCAGAGTACTACCGTGCGATTACGCTTGATCGACTCCGACCGAGCGAAACTGATGGCATCTACGAGTTCAGTGGCCTGGCTGTTAAGGCGATTACTTATGATCAGGTTTCGGAACGACGGTACAGCTATACTTACAAGAATGGCCGCCACCGCAATGGTCACCATCAACTCAATCAGAGTGAAACCCTTCACACTTTTCATCAAAACCACCCTCCTATCAGTGCCTGCACTATAAAAAGCGACTCCGTCCACGTCTTCCTGCGCGCGATAACCGGTACTATCTTTAGGACGACAGGTGCTTCGCTGTCCGGGCATACAAGGAGTAGCCCAGCTTTTATTACATCAGGGAGGATGAGATATGGTAGCGCGCGGTTTTACCTTGATAGAGCTTTTGGTTGCCCTTGTGGTGCTTGGCATATTGATCAGCATCGGCATGCCAGCCTTCGGCAAGATGATTGATCAACAGCGTATGGACTCGGGCTTGAGCGCGCTTACCGGCAGCTTGAACATGGCCAAGCAGGAGGCGGTACGACGTAATCGTCCCGTGACGCTGACCGCCATTGAAGGAGATTGGAACAATGGCTGGAGGATGTTTCTGGATAACAACAGTAATGGGCAGTTGGATGAGAATGAAAAGCTGCTGCGTGAGATTGCTGCAGATGCGGTGTTACGTATTGACGCCAACACGCCGGTATCGCGTTATGTACGCTTTAACGGGCGCGGTGAAAGCCAACTGCTCAATGGTGGCTTCCAGGCCGGGACTTTCCGCTTTTGCCCCAAGGTTGCTGGCGAACATGGCCGAAGGGTCACGATCAATCAGGTAGGGCGTTGGCGGGTGGAAAGTGGACCCATCAAGTCAGGCTACTGCGGTTTTTAGGGAGAGAATCAACTCACGTCTCAGCCGAGATTGATATTTTCCAAGGTAAAGTTTTCCAGATCAACCCCGTAGGATCCGTCCACCAACACTTTGCTTACTCGCAATGCCTGCGGCCCCGCTGGCTCGTGGCGTAGATCTACAATCAGTTGCTCCATCGGTTGCTTGTGACGGTCGCGCACAAGGGCAACTTTAGGAGCGAGACGATGATCTGGCTCTGCCGATAGAATCACCCCTACTTCGCCTGTGTTCATTTGCACCAGCGTGCCTGGCGGATAGATTCCCATGCATTCGATGAATTTGACCACTAACGCCTCATCAAACTGCACGCCACGGCTATCATAGAGAATCTTCAAAGCTTTCGCCGACGGATTGCTCGGGCTATAGCATCGCTTGCTGGTGATGGCATCATACGCATCGACGATGGTGATAACTCGCGTGTAAAAATCCAAGGCATGCCCGGGCAAGCCGCGTGGATAGCCTTTTCCATCCAGCCGCTCATGATGGCTATAGGCAACGTTCTTGACTTCTTCGGGCAAGTCCTTGTCTTTGCTCAACTCTTGATAACCAAACAGCGCATGCTCTTTTACAATCTCGAATTCTTCTGCGGTGAGCCTGTCAGGTTTATTCAAGATATCGGGATCAATATCCATCTTGCCAACGTCGTGCAGCATCCCGGAGAGCCCCAGCAACTCCAGATGCTTGAGCCCAAGACCCAGATGCCGGCCCAATGTCATCGCCTGGATACCCACATTGACACAATGCTCTGCGGTGTACTGATCCGCGTGCTTGATACGCGTTAGCCACATCAGCGCAGAAGGGTTACGTATCACCGAGTCAAGACAGTCACGCACCGCCTCGACCATCTCTGCAGTGGAGAAACTGTCGCCACGCGATACCGCGTCGAGAATGTTTTTTATCTCGTAAAAAGCCTTCCCGTAATGCCCTGCGGCAGCGCCAAGCTCAAGCTGCACATCATTCGCTACGGGATAGGTGAATTGGGCCTTTCCAGGCTGTAACGGCGCATTCGACAGGTCGCTCACATCGACGTGCGTTTTCAGCACATCGATAAAAACATAATTGCAAAGACTGCGCAGGGTCAGAAGCTCTTTCTCCTCATTAATGAGGAAGCCCTGGAAAAGAAAAGGCGTTTCCAGCCATGGACGGTCCAACAAGCAGACATACATGCCCAGTCTCAACTGGGAAACAGGGACCTGAATCTGGTGCAGGGTTTTGGTAGTACCTATACGTCGCTTCATTCTTGAACACTAGATCCTATACAAACCCACTGGGCACTCAGACCTATCATCTCTGAGGTCTCAATATGGTATCGCTATGGACAATATAGAGGCGTCAAAGTTTCGGCATGCAGTATAGTCTAACAATGTAACAATAAAAGCACATAGCCACTATTGACGAAAGGTAGGCTAAATGTGCCTTAGCGATGAATGGCCAGAACCGATTGGACTCCCGCTTTCGCAGGAGTGAGGAGGGAGATCAATTGCGCAGGCAGGTCAAGTCATTCACTTCAACTCAACAGGCCTAGTTGCTCAAGTCCTGTATTCCGCATTGATCCTTACATACTCATGGGACAGATCTGTGGTCCACAGGGTTTCCTGAAAATCCCCGCGCGCAAGGTCAATACGAATGGTGATTTCTTCCTGCGCCATGATACGCGCGCCCTGCTCTTCGACGTATTCTTCGGCACGGCCGCCGTTACGAGTAATACAGACGTCATCCAGATAGACGTCTATGCGCTCCACATCCAGATCCGGCACGCCGGCGCGCCCTACGGCGGCGAGTATCCGACCCCAGTTGGGATCTGAGGCAAAGAGCGCGGTCTTGATCAACGGGGAGTGTGCTACGGCATAACCCACGTCCAGGCACTCATCACGATTGCCTCCGCCATTGACCTGGATGGTGACAAACTTGGTTGCGCCTTCGCCATCGCGCACGATGGCTTGAGCCAGTTCGAGCATGATGGATTTGATTGCGGTGGCGAGCTGCTGGTAGTCCGGGCTAACTGTAGTGCTGATTTCAGTCATCGCAGCCTGACCAGTCGCGACCAGCATGCAGCAGTCGTTGGTAGAGGTGTCGCCGTCGATGGTGATCCGATTGAAAGACAAATCTGCGGCTTCCCGCAACAGTGCCTGCAATACCGGCTGCGCCACCTTGGCGTCAGTGGCTATATAGCCGAGCATGGTCGCCATATTGGGTTTGATCATGCCGGCGCCTTTGGATATGCCGGTAATGGTGACCGTCTGGCCGTCCAGATTGATCTGTCTGCTGGCACCTTTGGGTAGGGTGTCGGTGGTCATGATGCCTTCCGCAGCCTGTGCCCAGTGGTTGGCATCCAGATTGTCCAAGGCGGCGGGCAGCGCAGCTATCACCTTGGTCGCAGGCAGTAACTCACCGATCACACCGGTACTGAACGGCAGCACCTGTTGAGCCTGCACTTGCGTCAGTTGGGCCAGCGCTTCGCAGGTTTGCAGCGCGGCCTGCATACCGGGTTTGCCAGTACCGGCGTTGGCATTGCCGGTATTGACCAGCAAGTAACGTGGCGCGTGCTGAATATGTTCACGGCACAGGGTAACGGGTGCGGCGCAGAAAGCGTTTAGCGTAAATACTCCGGCGATGCTCGCGCCTTCAGCCACTTCCATCACCACAATGTCCTTGCGGCCAGCTCGCTTTATACCAGCAGAAGCAATGCCCAGACGAAAGCCGGGAACGGGGTGCAATACAGGCAAGGGGCCAAGACCGACGGGCATGGGGAATCTCCGCTAGAAGGAAAAAGTCAGGCGATTGTAGCAGCAGTTTATAGCGCGCGCAGAGTCAAGCAGGTCATTGTATCGGTAGCGTGACCCGGTTCGATTAAGCGTAGGAGTTGACTGGTTGAGAAGGCCGAGGCGAACCCTCGGCCTTCCCGGCAGCTCAGTCGAGCTTACCGTGGCATTGCTTGTATTTCTTGCCGGACCCGCAAGGACAAGGGTCATTACGACCGACCTTGGGACCTTCGCGAGTGACCGGTGCAGCGGGCGCGGTGGCGGACTGCTCTTCCGGTTCTTCCGACTCGTCAGCGCCGACCGCCGCTACTTCATCATGCTTGAACTGCATACGCTGAGCCATTTCCTGTGCCTGGCGCCGCATGCGCGCTTCTTCTTCCGCTGGGTCTTCGCGACGCACCTGCACGTGGCTGAGAATACGGATGGTGTCACGCTTGACCGATTCGAGCATTTCCTCGAACAGGTTGAAGGCTTCACGCTTGTATTCCTGCTTTGGATTCTTCTGTGCGTAACCACGCAGATGGATGCCCTGGCGCAGGTGGTCCATGGTCGCCAAATGCTCTTTCCATAGATCGTCGAGCACCCGCAACAACATTTGCTTTTCGAATGTGCGCAGAGCATCGGAACCGGTCAACTCTTCCTTCTCGGCGTAGGCCTTGAGCAACTCCTCGAGAATACGCGCACGCAAACCTTCTTCATGCAGGGTGTCGTCAGCATCCAGCCACTCCTGCACCGGCGCCCTGAGCCCCAACTCAGCATTCAGGTGCTGCTCCAGACCGGGGATGTCCCACTGTTCAGGGAGGCTCTGCGGCGGAATGTACTGGCTGATAGCGTCAGCTACTACGTCTTCACGGATCGCCTGGATCGTCTCGGCCACATTCTCTGCAGCCAGTACCGAATTGCGCTGGCCGTAAATCACCTTACGTTGCTCGTTGGCAACGTCATCGTATTCCAGCAACTGCTTACGAATGTCGAAGTTGCGGCCTTCAACCTTGCGCTGGGCTTTTTCAATAGCGTTAGTAACCATGCGGTGCTCGATGGCTTCGCCCTTCTCCATTCCCAGCGCCTTCATAAAGTTCTTCACCCGATCAGAGGCAAAGATCCGCATGAGGTTATCTTCCAGCGACAGGTAGAAGCGGCTGGAGCCCGGGTCGCCCTGACGTCCTGCACGACCGCGCAGCTGGTTGTCGATACGGCGTGATTCATGGCGCTCGCAGGCAATAATATGCAAACCGCCGGCTTCCAGAACCTGCTGGTGACGCTGCTGCCATTCGGCTTTAACCAGCGCAACCTGATCCTCAGTGGGGTTCTCGAGGCTGGCAACCTCTGCCTCCCAGCTACCGCCGAGGATGATGTCGGTACCACGACCTGCCATGTTGGTGGCGATGGTCACTGCTCCCGGTCGACCAGCCTGGGCTATGATCTCGGCTTCTTTTTCGTGGTGCTTGGCGTTCAGAACCTTGTGCGGAATCTTCTCGGCATCCAGCAGCCGCGAGACCGCCTCGGAGGATTCAATAGAAGCAGTACCCACCAGGATAGGCCGGCCTTCGCCCATGCTGTGCTTGATGTCAGCGGTAATAGCGGCAAACTTTTCTTCAATGGTCAGATAGACCAGGTCGTTATAGTCCTTACGTGCCATCGGCTTGTTAGTGGGAATAACCACCACATCCAGGCCATAAATCTGGCGGAACTCGAACGCCTCGGTATCGGCCGTACCGGTCATGCCGGACAACTTGTTATACAGACGGAAGTAATTTTGGAACGTAGTGGAAGCCAGCGTCTGGCTCTCGGCCTGGATCTTCAGACCCTCTTTCGCCTCAATGGCCTGGTGCAGGCCCTCGGAAAGACGACGACCCGGCATGGTACGGCCGGTGTGCTCATCAACCAGAATCACCTGGTTGTTCTGCACGATATATTCGACGTTGCGATGGAAAAGGACGTGTGCACGCAGACCTGAATGCACATGATGCAGCAGGTTCAGGTTCTGTGCCGCGTATAGGCTGTCGCCCTCCGGCAACAGGCCTTCCTTGCTGAGCAAGCCTTCGACGAACTGGTGACCGGACTCGTTCAGTTCAACCTGACGGGTCTTCTCGTCAATGTAGTAATGCCCTTCCACCTCTTCCTGCCCCTCTTCAGGCAAGTAGCCACGCTTGAGCTGCGGAATCAACTTGTTGATCGCCTCATAGAGCTGCGAGCTGTCGTTGGATGGTCCAGAGATGATCAGTGGCGTACGGGCTTCGTCGATCAGAATAGAATCGACCTCGTCAATAATGGCGAAGTTCAGTTCACGCTGAAACTTGTCTTCGATACTGAAGGCCATGTTGTCGCGTAGATAGTCAAAGCCAAACTCGTTATTGGTACCGTAGGTGATATCGCACCGGTAAGCGTCACGTTTGGCCTGTGAATCCTGAAATGGCACTACTACACCAACAGTCATGCCGAGGAACTCATACAGCGGACGCATCCAGCCAGCATCACGACGGGCAAGATAATCGTTGACCGTGATCACGTGCACGCCTTTGCCAGACAGCGCATTCAGGTATGCAGACAAGGTCGCTACCAACGTCTTGCCTTCACCGGTTTTCATTTCAGCGATATGGCCTTCGTGCAGGGTCATGCCGCCAATCATCTGCGAGTCAAAGTGGCGCATGCCCATCACCCGCTTACTGGCTTCACGCACTAGCGCAAAGGCTTCGGGAAGAATTGCATCGAGGCTTTCGCCTTCGGCAACCCGGTCTTTGAATTCGGCTGTTTTGGCCTTGAGCTGCTCGTCGCTGAGCGCGTTCAGTTTCTCTTCGTGGGAGTTGATCGTTCCAACGATCCGGCCCATGCGCTTCAACTCACGCTCGTTCTTGCTACCAAACAGTTTCTTCAATAAAGGCGCAAACATAGTCGACTTTGATATCCGTTTGAGGGTTGACAGGTCTGGCCGTGGTCAACGGGCCATTACCGCAAAACAAGCATTCTACTCTGAATCAGCCGAGACAATAAACCGTGCGGACTTTTATAGCGCGCGTAGGCACCTTATTGAACAAAGGGTTGGAAACAGTGCGGCTTGGCGTCAGGTAGTGCAGCAATGCGGCAGTGAAAAGAAGGGAGTCAGGCCTGCAGCCAGACATCGTTCAGCGAGCGCAGGCTGCAACCTGCGCTCTGGGGATATTATTTGAGAGCAATATAGCGGGCAGGATTGACTGCCATACCATTACGAAACACTTCAAGATGCAGGTGCGGACCAGTAGAGCGGCCAGTGGAACCCACTGTAGCGACTTGCTGCCCTTTGCTGACCAGATCACCTTTCTTTATATCCAAAGTCTGCGCGTGGGCGTAGCGGGTTTTGTAACCATCACCATGGGAAATTTCAAGCATATTGCCATAGGCGCCGTTGCGTCCAGCGAAGGTGACTACCCCTGCCCCCACGGCAAATATCGGCGTGCCCCGTGGGGCGGCAAAATCCAGCCCCGTATGCATCGCAATGCGCCCGGTCATAGGATCACTACGGCGGCCGAAGCCCGACGAGATATGGCCCTGATGTACCGGCTTGAAGTCGAGCAGCGCGTTGCTGTCAACGCTGCGGTTAACCATCAGCTCCTCAAGTAGTTTGAGCTGCTGGGTACGACTATCTATACGGTCAGCCAACTTATCGAGCACCAATTGCACATCGGGGCTTTCATGCTCAAGACTGTTATTCAACAGCTCAGGACCACCCATACCAGGGTCATTGCTGAAATCGAACTCGCCGTCAGACATATCGGCCAGCTCGGTTAATCGCTCACCCAAAGCGTCGAGGCGCATCAGGCGCGTCTGCAGGCGGGCTAGCTGCTGAGTCATGTGCTCCAACTGGGCCTGTGACTCGTTGCTGGTAGCGTCTTCGACTTCAACATCAGTCAAGGTTTCCTGCCAGGCCAGGTCTGCGTCAGTATTAAGGATCGGTTGTGGTGCGTCAGTGAGCACGGACCAAGTCAGCACAACCACCATGACCGGCACGGCTATCAATGCTGCACCTGCGGCGAGCAGCACTGGCAAACTCAGCGTCAACGCTCGAGCCGCACCGTGCCGGTCGGTTAAGATAATGATATTCAAACGAAAGCCCCCAAACTGCGATTCCCCAAGCAACCAGACAAGCGGTTCTGATAGGATGACCGCTATCTAATTACGTCAATCGGCATACGCCATGTCTTTTCATCCCCTGGATGCACGTCGCCCCGGCGACCTGATACGCACCCATGCAACCCTCAAAGGGTTGTATGCCAAAGCCAATGCTGTGGAGCGCCTGCAGATTCTGCTGGATACGCTACTGGAGCCGGCTGCCCGTGAACACTGCCGAATCGCTACGCTACGCGAAGGCGTACTCAAGCTAATTGTCACCGACAGTCACTGGGCTACGCGGATGCGTTACCAGCAAAAACGCCTTATTCGTCAGCTGCAGGCATTTAACGAGTTCGCAACCTTAACTAAAATACACTGCAAGGTACAACCGCCGTTGGTCAAAAAAGCACCACCGGTTCACAAAATGAAGAAATCGACAGTGGCTGCGCAGAGCCTTACCGCCACTGCGGAACAGATCAACGATCCGGCACTCAAGGCCGCGCTAGAGCGACTGGCCAAGCATCATCAAGGCCAGTGAAGGATATTTTGGTTAAAAAAAATGGCCACCGAGGTGACCATTCAAATCGAAACGAAACTATTTAGCACAAAACCCTATATCAGACGGCGGCTGCCGGGCGCATAAAGGAGATGGGCGCAGTGCCAGCGTCGTCAAAGGTCACAACTTCCCAGGCTTCCTTATTGGCAAGCAGGGCACGCAACAGCTTGTTGTTCAAGCCGTGGCCAGATTTGTTGCCGCGGAACTCACCCACCAGGCTCTTGCCCAGCAGATACAGATCGCCGATGGCATCGAGAATCTTGTGTTTGACGAATTCGTCCTCATAACGCAGGCCGTCTTCATTCAATACACGGTACTCGTCCACCACGATCGCGTTATCCACGCTACCGCCTAACGCCAGATTCTGTGAGCGCAGATGCTCAATATCACGCATAAACCCGAAGGTCCGTGCGCGACTGACTTCCTTGACGAAGGAAGTACTGGAAAAATCCACGCTGGCAAACTGACTACGACCGCGAAATACCGGGTGATCGAAATCGATGGCAAAGGACACCTTGAACCCTTCAAAGGGTAAAAAGCTGGCCGTCTTGCCGTCTTCTTCCACGGTGACTTCACGTTTGATGCGAATGAACTGTTTGGCTGCATCCTGCTCCTGAATCCCAGCAGACTGGATCAGGAACACAAACGGACCGGCGCTGCCATCCATGATCGGCACTTCTGGCGCACTGAGTTCTACATAGGCGTTATCGATACCCAAGCCCGCCATGGCGGACAACAGGTGCTCGACGGTATCCACCTTGGCGCCCTGGTTAACCAGGGTCGTCGACATGGTGGTCTCACCTACGAACTCGGCTCGTGCAGGAATCTCGACCACAGGGTCGAGGTCCACCCGCACAAACACAATGCCCGTACCTACCGGCGCCGGCTTCAGCGTGAGGTAGACCTTCTCACCCGAATGCAGGCCAACACCGGTGGCCCGGATGATATTCTTCAGTGTGCGTTGTCTGATCATGCTTGACATGGCTTCCGCTCTAGTTGCGAATTATTTTCAACAAATTGGCGTGCATAATAGCAAAGTACGCCTCTGTTGAATACCAATCAGCCCTATCCAGTCAATTGACTGACCCTATCAGGATCAGTCAGCTTGACGGCGCAGGAAGGCTGGAATATCAAGATAATCCAGGTCTTCCGCGGGCTGATTCAGCCGTGCTGCCGCTGCACTGTTGCCCTGCCCGGTATTACGCATAACCGTTGGGCGGTCCAGATCGCGATAGTTCGGCGCAGTGCTTTCCGCAGGCTGCTGACGGCTTGGCGCGGCAGTCGCAGTGGTGTTATCAATCACCTTGACTGGCTTGTCAGTCTTGGCACCCAGGCCGGTCGCAACAACGGTCACGCGCAGCTCATCACGCAGTTCTGGATCGATCACGGTACCCACCACCACGGTGGCGGTGTCGGAGGCGAACTCTTCAACCGTGTTACCCACTTCAGAGAACTCACCCAGTGACAGATCCGGGCCAGCAGTAATGTTGACCAGAATACCGCGCGCGCCCATCAGATTCACGTCTTCCAGTAGCGGGCTGCGGATAGCCGCTTCAGCCGCTTCACGTGCACGGTTCGGACCACTGGCGTGACCAGTACCCATCATCGCCATACCCATTTCGCTCATGACGGTTTTCACGTCGGCGAAGTCGACGTTGATCATACCCGGACGCATGATCAGGTCAGCAATGCCCTGCACGGCGCCAAGCAGCACGTCGTTGGCCTTGCTGAAGGCGGCCAGCAGGCTGGCGTCTTTGCCCAGAACGGTAAGCAGCTTTTCGTTCGGGATGGTGATCAGCGAATCGACATGCTGGCTCAGCTCGCGAATACCTTCCTCGGCGATCTGCATGCGCTTGCGGCCTTCGAAGGGGAATGGCTTGGTTACAACTGCGACGGTAAGGATGCCCATTTCGCGCGCAACTTCAGCGACGATCGGAGCAGCACCAGTACCAGTACCACCACCCATACCGGCGGTGATGAACACCATGTCAGCGCCGCGCAGCACTTCGGCGATACGCTCACGATCTTCCATCGCCGCTTCACGGCCGATCAGCGGGTTGGCGCCGGCGCCCAGACCTTTGGTCACATTCGGACCCAGTTGCAGTACGGTGCGGGCGCTGATGTTTTTCAGTGCCTGGGCATCGGTATTGGCGCAGATGAACTCAACGCCTTCAACGTTATTGACCACCATGTGCTGCAGGGCATTACCACCGCCACCGCCGACACCGACGACTTTGATTACCGCGTTTTGCGGAACGTTATCAATTAATTCAAACATGGCCCATCTCCTTGAGAACTGTCTCGTTTCGTTCGTTTCGTTTACAGCTGTTTGCTCGCTTGCGCGAGGCCTGCCCGCTTTAAAGCGGGTCTATTAAAAATTACCTTTGAACCAGCGCTTAACCCGTATCAGCGCTGACTCTTTGCTCTGTTCCGAACTGCTCGCCGCCAGTGCGTGATGGCGGTTGCCGTAATGCAGCAAACCTACGCTGGTGGCGTAGATCGGGTTGCGCACCACGTCGGTCAAACCCTTGAACTCCTGAGGCATGCCCAGGCGTACTGGCATGTGAAAAATCTCCTCGGCCAGTTCGACCGCGCCTTCCATCTTCGAGGTGCCACCAGTCAACACGATGCCTGCAGGAATCATGTCTTCGAACCCGGAACGCCGTAGTTCAGCCTGAATCAGCGTGAACAGCTCGTCGTAGCGCGGCTCGACTACTTCAGCCAGCGCCTGCCGGGAAAGGTCACGCGGTGGCCGCTCGCCAACGCTCGGGACTTTGATGGTTTCTTCCGGGCCGGCCAGTTTGGCCAGGGCACAGGCGTATCGAATCTTGATTTCTTCGGCGTATTGCGTCGGCGTGCGCAGGGCCATGGCGATGTCATTGGTCACCTGATCACCGGCAATCGGGATCACCGCCGTGTGGCGAATCGCGCCCTCGGTGAAGATCGCGATGTCGGTAGTGCCGCCACCGATATCCACCATGCAAACGCCCAGCTCCTTCTCGTCTTCGGTCAATACCGCATAACTGGAGGCCAGTTGTTCGAGAATCACATCCTCGACTTCCAGGCCACAGCGGCGGATGCATTTCTCGATGTTCTGCACCGCATTCAGCGCACAGGTCACTAGGTGCACTTTGGCTTCCAGACGCACGCCGGACATGCCCAGCGGCTCGCGCACGCCTTCCTGGTTATCGATCACGTATTCCTGCGGCAGGATGTGCAGCACTTTCTGGTCAGCGGGAATCGCCACCGCCTGACCGGCATCCAGCACCCGCTCGATATCTGCCTGTGCCACTTCGCGGTCGCGAATGGCGACGATGCCGTGGGAGTTCAGGCTGCGGATATGATTGCCAGCGATACCGGCGAACACTGAGTGAATCTGGCAGCCGGCCATCAACTCAGCCTCTTCGATGGCGCGCTGGATGGATTGCACGGTGGATTCGATGTTCACCACCACACCCTTCTTCAGCCCGCGCGAAGGGTGCGAACCGATACCGACAATCTCAAGCTCGCCGTCTGCACCAATCTCACCGACCAGCGCTACGACCTTGGATGTGCCGATGTCGAGTCCGACAATCATTCTGCTACCCTGCTTGCTCGCCATAAGTTCCCGTTACTCCCCCGTTGATGCTTGTGCGACCGGCTCGCGCCAAGCCACTGCCATTGCATTGCTGTAGCGCAGGTCAACCCGCGCTATTTGTTCCCGATATTCGGACAGCATGTGCTGATCGATCGTCAGAAACCGTTGCATCTTGTCTACCAACTTGTCCCGCCCGAGCAGCACCTGCATGCCGTCCTGGGTGGTCAGAAACCAACTGCCGCGATCACGCAATTCAAGCTCGGCCACCCCCAGACCATAGGGCCGCAGCAAGCGATTGAACTGCTGGTAATACTGCATAACCCGCTGCTGGGCGCGCTGCGGCCCGGACAACTGCGGCAGATCGGCAAAGCGGCTGATATCTTCAGGGCTAAACGCCTTGCCCTCATTGTTCAGCAGCGCGTCACTGCCCCAACGTGCGACGGGCATCTGCTCGTCCAGGTGCACGATCAACTGATCCGGCCAAACGCGCGTGACCGATACACCAGCCACCCAGGGCATCGCTGCCAGATCACCGCGCATAGCGCTGAGATCAATACCCAGAAAACTTTCACTCAGGTAGGGCTGGATCACCGTCTGCACCGCAGTGGGATCGATGTATTGCAACTCGCCCTGCACGCTAACCAGATCAATCGGCCGATCCGCCAGCGGCCAGAGGCGGCTACCCAGCTCATACAGACCAACGCCCAAGGCCAGCAACAACACCGGCCAGAGGATCTGTTGTGCACGGCCAAAGGTGCCTTGCAGCGACAGCCAGCGCAGGGACAGGCTCGGCCAGGTGCGTGGGGCTGGTTGAGAGACACGCACGGCACCACGACTGGACGCAGAGCGTCGAGTCGTGGCCTTGCCGGCACGTGGATCTCTGATCATGGCCCCTAGCATGGTCTGCCCTCAGTAACGGGCACTGGCAAGAATCGCCAGTACCAGATCAGTGAATGTCATGCCCGCAGCCGCAGCGGCCATCGGCACCAGGCTGTGATCGGTCATACCGGGCACGGTGTTGACCTCCAGCAGATAGAACTGGCCCGCTTCATTCTGCATGACATCGACCCGACCCCAGCCACGGCAGGCAACCGCATTGAAGGCCTGCAAACACAGCTCGCCAAGCTCATTTTCGCGCTCCTCAGTCAATCCGCACGGGCAGATGTACTGGGTGTCATTGGTCAAGTACTTGGCTTCGTAGTCATAAAAGGTGTGCGGCGTGCGCAGGCGAATGGCCGGCAGCGCCTTGCCATCCAGAATCCCGACAGTGAACTCGGCACCGGTGATCCACTTTTCTACCAGCGCCACGTCGTCGTACTGCTGCGCGTCTGCCCAGGCGTTTTCGAGCTGCGTCAAGCTCTCGACCTTGGCCATGCCAATGCTCGACCCTTCGTGGATCGGTTTGACGATCAGCGGCGTGCCGAGATTGTCAACGATGGCCTGGCAGTCGCTTTTGTCGCGCAGCACACCATAGGCCGGTGTCGGTAGGCCAAGGCTTTGCCAAACCAGCTTGGTGCGCAGCTTGTCCATGCCCAGTGCCGAAGCCATTACGCCGCTACCGGTATAAGGAAGCTGCAGGCTTTCCAGCAGACCTTGCAGGCTGCCGTCTTCGCCGCCGCGGCCGTGGAGGGCGATAAATACGCGGTCGGGCCGCTGCTTGATCAGCTGTTCGGCCAGATCTACGCCAGCATCAATGCCGTACGCATCCACACCAGCGCCTACCAGAGCTTCCAGCACCGCATTGCCGGACTTGAGCGACACCGCGCGTTCGGCAGACCGACCACCGTAAAGCACCGCCACCTTGCCAAAGGCCTTCACATCGATGGTCATACTTTGTTCTCCCGGCCATTGAGCTGGTGAAGCGCCTCGGCCAACTGCACAGCCAAGCCGCCTATATCGCCGGCGCCCTGGGTCAGCAGAATGTCGCCTGGCTGCAATACCGCTTCGAGCAGCGGCATAACGTCCGCATCACGCTCGACGTAAATAGGATCCAGATGGCCGCGTTGGCGAATGCTGCGGCACAGGTGCTTGCTGTCAGCGCCAGGAATCGGTTCTTCGCCAGCGGGATAGACTTCCATCAGCAGCAGTGCGTTGGTCTCGGCCAACACCTGCACAAAATCTTCGTACAGGTCATGAGTGCGGCTGAACCGGTGCGGCTGATAGATCATGACCAGACGCCTTTCAGGCCACCCGGCACGTACGGCCTTGATCACCGCCGCCACTTCGCGCGGATGATGGCCGTAGTCGTCGACCAGCATGACCTCGCCGTCACCCAGCGGATAATCGCCGTAAACCTGGAAGCGCCGGCCTACGCCTTCAAAACCGGTCAAGCCTTTGATGATGGCGGCGTCGCTGACCAGTTCATCGGTGGCCACGGCGATGGTCGCCAGCGCATTCAGCACGTTATGCACACCCGGCATGTTGACTGACACCGTCAGGTCATCATGCCCGTGGCGCACCGCAGTGAAATGCGTCTGCATGCCCTGCTGGTGGATATTGATCGCACGCACATCGGCATCTTCTGACTGGCCGTAGGTAATCACCTGACGATTGATCTGCGGCAGAATCTCACGCACCACCGGGTCGTCGATACACAGCACAGCCAGGCCGTAGAAAGGCAGGTTGTGCAGGAACTCGACGAAGGTACGCTTGAGGCGGTTGAAATCACCCTCGTAGGTAGCCATGTGATCGGCATCGATATTGGTCACGATGGCGACCATCGGCTGCAGATGCAGGAAGGATGCGTCGCTCTCGTCCGCCTCGGCGACCAGATAGCGGCTCTCACCCAACTGCGCGTTGGTACCGGCGCTGGTCAGCCGGCCACCGATCACGAACGTTGGGCTCATGCCTTCTGCCGCCAGGACCGAGGCGATCAGGCTGGTGGTCGTAGTCTTGCCATGCGTGCCGGCGACGGCAATGCCGTGGCGATAGCGCATCAACTCGGCCAGCATCTCCGCACGCGGCACTACCGGCACCCGCTTTTCCATGGCCGCAGCGACTTCCGGGTTACTGGTATTGATGGCGCTGGAGACCACCAGGACATCGGCGCTCTGCAGGTTCTCCGGACGATGTCCGATATCAATCCGGGCGCCAAAGCTTTCCAGGCGATCAGTCACCGCCGAACGTTTAAGGTCGGACCCGGAGACTTCATAACCCAGATTCAACAGCACCTCGGCGATACCGCACATGCCGGCGCCACCGATACCAACGAAGTGGATGCGGCGAATACGGCGCATTTCCGGCAGGCTGAAAGTCGCTTTCTGGCGAGTCTTAGTGGTCACGGGCGACCTCCATGCAAGCGCGAACGACGTCGGCGGTAGCGTTGGGTGTGGCCTGGCGGCGTGCGTTCTGAGCCATCGCTTGCAGCGTCTCCGGTTGGGAAAAAAGAGTTTTCATTTGCTCAGCCAGCAGCGTGCCCGACAGGCTGGCCTGGGCTAGCAATACCGCAGCCTCGCGGTCCGCAAGGTACCGAGCATTGGCGGTCTGGTGATCATCAATCGCATGGGGCAAAGGAATCAGCAGTGAGGGCCGGCCGGCAGCCGCCAGCTCGCAAACGGTCAAAGCGCCAGCGCGGCAAACCACTAGGTCAGCCCAGGTGTAAGCCGCCGCCATATCGGCGATAAAGGCGTCGACCTGGGCATGCACGCCCGCGGATTGGTAGGCATCGCGGCTGATGTCCAGATGCTGCTTGCCGCACTGATGCCAGACTTCCGGACGCTGCTCTCCACTCAACATGGCGACCGCTTCCGGCAGCAACGTGTTCAGCGGAAGCGCGCCCAGGCTGCCACCCAGCACCAGCAAACGCGGCCGCCGTTCGCCAGTCCAATTCATTGGCGCTACCCGGGCGATCTCTTCACGCACCGGGTTGCCGGTACTGCGACGTTTGTCGTCATCCGCAAAGCTGCCAGGGAAACCTTCACAGCGGCGTACAGCCAGGTGCGCGAGCAGACGATTGGCCGTACCGACCACTGCGTTCTGTTCGTGGATCACCAGCGGAATACGCTTGATCCACGCGGCCAGACCGCCCGGCCCGGTTACATAACCACCGGCACCCAGTACACATACCGGCTTGAGCTCGCCCAGCAGACGCAGGCACTGACCCAGCGCACGCAGTAACTGCAACGGCGCTTTGAGCAGACCGAGTTTGCCCTTGCCGCGCAGACCCTGCACATCTATGTAGTGGATAGCGATGCCAGCGGCGGGAATCAGCTCCGCTTCTATGCCTCGGCGGGTGCCCAGCCAGTGGACTTGATAACCCTGGTCAGCGAACATCCGAGCGCAAGCCAGCGCTGGAAACACGTGCCCACCGGTACCGCCAGCCATGATCAGAATATTCTTACTCATCGCCCGCCTCCCGCAGCGCCTGACGGCGCTCCCAGTCGATGCGCAGCAAGATACCCAGACTGATGCAGCAGACCACCAACGAACTGCCGCCGTAACTGAGAAACGGCAGTGTCAGACCCTTGGTGGGGAGCAGGCCGACATTCACGCCGACATTGATCAGTATCTGACCAATCCACATGATCGCCAGGCCGTAAGCCAGATAGGCCGAGAACAACCGACCGGCGCGCTCTGCCCACAAGCCGATATACAACGCGCGTACGGCAACAAAGACCAGCAGTGCAAAAGCCCCTAAAGCGCCAATCAAGCCAAGTTCCTCGGCCAGCACGGCAAACACGAAATCGGTGTGTGCTTCCGGCAGGTAGAACTGCTTCTGAATACTGTTGCCCAAGCCCACACCGAGCCAATGGCCTCGGCCAAAGGCAATCAGGGCTTGAGTCAGCTGATAACCGGTACCGAAGGGGTCTTCCCAGGGATTCAGGAAGCCGGTCAGGCGCTGCAGACGATAAGGCGCGCTGAGGATCAACAGCCCACCGGCGGCAGCCAGTGAACCAAAGAGTGTAATAAAGCGGAACAGGCCAACACCGCCGAGGAACAGCATGCCAATGGCGGCACCCATGAGCACCACGGTGGCACCAAAGTCCGGTTCGACGATCAGCAGGCCGGCCATGGGGAACAACACCATGAAGGGTTTGACGAAGCCCCAAAGGCTTTCCTTGACCTCTTCCTGACGATGCACCAGATAGCCCGCCAGGAAGACCACGGCGAACAGCTTGGCCAATTCCGAGGGCTGGATATTGATCGGCCCTACGGCGATCCAGCGCCAGCTGCCGTTTACTTCCCGGCCAATGCCAGGAATCAGCACCGCGATCAACAAGGCAAAGCCAAGAAACAGCAAGGGAAAGCGGAACTGCTCCCACAAACGAATAGGCGTCGAGAGCACTACGACCAGCGCGCCAAGCCCGATCACCAGATAAACCACCTGGCGGATCATATAGAACAGCGGGTTACCCAACTGGCCGGCAGCAACCTCCATTGACGCAGACGACACCATCACCAGGCCCAGCCCGAGCAAACAGATGGCGGCGACCAGCAGTGGCATGTCCATATCGAACCGACGCTGGCCTACCAACGGCGCGGCGGATTGCAGGAGAGTGGGTAGCCCGATCATGCCAGCAACCTCGCTACGGCTTTGGCGAACACGTCGCCGCGCTCTTCGAAGTTGCGGAACATATCCAGACTGGCGCAGGCCGGAGACAGCAGCACCATATCGCCAGGCTGGGCGATCTGGGCAGCGGCGGTGACCGCCTCCTCCAGATTGGTCACGCGGATAAGTGGAACCTCGCCCGCCAGGGCTTGTTCCATCAGCGGCGCGTCGCGGCCCAGTAACACCACCGCTCGGCAGTGTTGCTGCACCGCGCTGTTAAGCGGCGCAAAATCAGCGCCTTTGCCATCGCCACCGGCAATCAGTATCTGCTTGCCGGTCATTTCCGCGGCAAAGCCGTTAATCGCGGCCAAGGCGGCACCGACATTGGTCGCTTTGGAATCGTTGTAGTAATCCACGCCAGCGGCTTGACCCACCCACTGGCAACGATGTGGCAACCCGGCAAACTCACGCAATGCGTTCAGCATCGCCGGCATCGGCAATCCGACCGCATGCCCCAACGCCAGAGCGGCCAATGCGTTGGCCTGGTTGTGCGCGCCCTTGATTTTCAATTCAGTCACGGGCATCAACGCATCGAACTGAAACGCCAGACAGGTTTGCCCGTCACTTTCCATCAGACCGAAACCCTTGAAATCCGGACGCGAGAGGCCGAAGGTCCAGCATGGCAACTGGTCAGCGACCAGGGCGCGTGAAAGATCGTCATCGCGGTTCACCACAACCTGGCGGGCGCCGCGGAATATGCGATGTTTGGCCTGGTGGTAGGCCAGCAGACTCGGATAACGATCCATGTGGTCTTCACTGACGTTCAAAACAGTGGCCACTTCGGCATTCAGCTTGTCGGTGGTTTCCAGCTGGAAACTGGATAACTCCAGAACGTACAGATCGGCATTCTCATCCAGCAGGTCCAATGCCGGTGTGCCCAGATTGCCGCCCACGGCAACACGTTTACCGGCTGCTGTGGCCATATCGCCGACCAGCGTGGTCACGGTACTTTTCGCGTTGGATCCGGTGATCGCAACAATCGGTGCTTTGGCCTCACGGGCAAACAGCTCGACATCGCCGACCAGGCTCACACCCGCCGCTTTTGCCTTGACCAGCGCAGGCGTGGACAACGCAATACCGGGGCTGACCACCAGTTCGGATGCCCTGGACAGGATTTCCGCATCCAGCTCACCCAGATGCAGATCAGCCATAGGGGCAAAGCGCTTGAGCTGATCAAGGCCTGGAGGATTGTCGCGGGTGTCGGCTACGGCAAAGGGCAAACCACGGCCCGCCAAATAACGGGCGACCGACAGCCCGGTCTTACCCAGGCCGACGATGATCCGTTGCTTGTCCGTGGTTATCAATGACACCGGTATTTCCTCAACGCAGTTTCAGTGTGGCCAAACCGACCAACACCAGGATTACGGTAATGATCCAGAAACGCACGATGACGCGCGGCTCCGGCCAGCCCTTCAGTTCGAAATGGTGATGAATCGGCGCCATGCGAAAGACCCGGCGCCCGGTCAACTTGAACGAGGCGACCTGAACGATCACCGACAAGGTCTCCACTACAAAGATGCCACCCATGATGAACAGCACGATTTCCTGCCGAACGATCACGGCAATTACGCCGAGTGCCGCGCCGAGCGCCAGCGCACCGACGTCGCCCATAAATACCTGAGCGGGATAGGTGTTGAACCAGAGAAAGCCAAGGCCGGCACCAACCAGCGCGCCACAGAAGATAATCAGCTCCCCAGCGCCGGGGACATAAGGAATCAGCAGGTACTCGGCAAAGCGCGCGTTACCAGATAGGTAGGCAAAAATCCCCAGCGCGCCGCCAACCATCACCGTGGGCATGATCGCCAGCCCATCCAGGCCGTCAGTCAGGTTGACCGCGTTGCTGGAGCCGACGATGACGAAATAGGTGAGCAGAATGAACAGTGCGCCCAGCTGGAACTCGATCTGCTTGAAAAAGGGCACGATCAAGGTGGTTTCAACTGGCGAGTCGGCGGCCATATACAGGATAACCGCGGCAGTCAGACCAAACACCGATTGCCAGAAATACTTCCAGCGCGAGGGCAGGCCACGGGAGTTTTTCTCTACCACCTTGCGGTAATCATCCACCCAACCTATCGCACCAAAGGCAAAGGTCACGCCAAGCACAACCCATACATAAAGGTTGCTCAGATCGGCCCACAGCAGGGTACTGACACCAATGGCCATCAGGATCAGCGCGCCGCCCATGGTCGGGGTGCCGGCCTTGGACAGATGCGACTGCGGGCCATCATTACGCACGGACTGGCCGATCTGGCGGAAACTCAGCGTGCGAATCATCCAGGGGCCAAGAAACAGAGCTAAACCCAATGCGGTCAATACGCCGAGAATCCCGCGCAGCGTCAGGTACTGGAATACTGAGAATCCGGTGTAGAACTGTTGCAGGTATTGGGTCAGCAGCAGCAACATGTCAGCGGGCCTTGTCGTTGTTATTATCGGATTGATGCATCGCCTGCAAACCGGCGACGACCTCTTCCATGCCGGCACTTCGCGAACCTTTGACCAACACTCGCGTGTTGGCATCAAGCTGAGGTACGAGCGCTTCGATCAGTTCTGCACGGCTGCCGAACAACCGCGCATCAGCGCCAAAACTGTCCACGGCGAGCGCGCACAGACGGCCAACGGCATACAGACCATCCAGGCCTTGTTCGCGAGCATAAGTGCCGATTTCGCGATGGCTTTCCTCTTCCCACTCACCCAGCTCGCCCATGTCGCCAAGGACCAGGATGCGTGTGCCTTGCAGATCGGCGAGAATGTCGATAGCGGCCTTCACCGATGCCGGGTTTGCGTTGTAGCTGTCATCTATGATCAAGGAACCCTGCTTACCTTCAAGCGGTGTTACCCGGCCAGCCACCGGCTTGACGCGTGCTAGCCCCCGGCGGATCAGCTCAAGGTCAGTGCCCAGCAACTGCGCTGCACCAGCCGCCGCCAGTGCATTGGCAATATTGTGCCGGCCGAGCAGATTCATCTGTACGGTGATCGAGCCCTGCGGGGTGACGAGCAAAAAGCCCGGGCAGCCGCGCTCGTCCAGCTCAACGGATTCGGCCCGCAGCTCGGCTGTCGGGTTATCCAGGCTGAATGCTAGAGATTTACGTTTGCCAAGCTGCTGGTACCACTCTTCAAACCAGGGGCTATCCAGGTTGATCACCACCTGCCCTTCCTGGCCCAGCGCGGTAATGATTTCACCCTTGGCTCGGGCTATGGCTTCCGGGCTACCGAAACGGCCAACGTGCGCCATACCGGCGTTGGTCAACACGCTCAGCGTAGGTTTGGCCAACCCCATGCTGTAGTTGATATCGCCTAAAGCAGCGGCGCCCATTTCAATCACTGCAAACTGATGCTCAGCACCAAGCTCGAGCAAAGTAAGCGGCACGCCCAGCTCGTTATTCAGATTGCCGCGGGTCGCCAACACCTGGCCGCGTTCACGCAAGATAGCCGCAAGCATTTCCTTAACCGTGGTCTTGCCGCTGGAACCGGTGATGGCGACTACCGGCCCTTGAAATGCCTTACGCGCCAGGGCACTGAGTTGACCCAAGGCGTAGCGGCAGTCATGCACCAGCAATTGCGGCAGCGGATCATTCACGCTGTGCGATACCAGAGCAGCTGAAGCCCCCGCAGCACGCGCCTGGACCACGTAATCGTGACCGTCTACACGCTCGCCTGAGAGTGCAACAAACAGCCCGCCAGGTTGCATGCGGCGGGCATCGATGCTGACACTGTCAAAGCGCGCATCAATGCTCACCAGGCTGCCGCCCAGCGGTTTGATCAGTTGTGATAGCTGCATGGCTTCAAGCATGTGCTAGCTCCCACTGCTGCAAGGCACGTTCGGCCTGTTCGATATCACTGAAAGGATGACGCACCCCGTTAATCTCCTGATAAGTTTCGTGACCTTTGCCGGCCACCAGGATCAGATCACCGGCCTGCGCCTGGGCGATGCTGTCACCGATGGCTTGCGCACGGTTGGCTATGACTCGCACAGCCTCAGCCCGTTCAACACCTTGCAGCACCTGGGCAATAATGGTGGCAGACGCTTCGCTACGCGGGTTGTCATCGGTAACCACCAACTGATCGGCCAACTGCTCAGCCACTTGGCCCATCAAAGCCCGCTTGCCAGTATCCCGGTCGCCGCCACAGCCAAACACGCAGGTCAGCTTGCCGTCTGCATGCGCTCGCAAAGCACCCAGAGCCTTCTCCAGTGCATCCGGGGTATGCGCGTAATCAATGACTACCAACGGCTTGCCATCACCGCCAAGGCGTTGCATACGCCCAGCCGGCGCCTGCAGCTTGGCCAGCTCGGCTACAGCAGAAGGCAACGGGATGTCCATTGCCAATAGACCGCCCAGCACGGCCAACAAATTGGCCAGGTTGAACGCGCCGAGCAGCGGGCTGTGCAGCGGCGCAGACAGGCCTGCTACATGCACCAGCGCTTGTATGCCCTGCTGACCATATTGAATAGCGGAGCAGTGGATATCGGCACGGGTATTTTCCAGGCTGTAGGTAGTGACCTTGCCGGTGCAGCGAGCGATAAGGTCGGCGCCAAAGGCATCATCCAGATTGATGACAGCCGCGCGCAGGGGGCGCTCGAACAAACGCGCCTTGGCCGCAGCATAGCTGGCCATATCGCCGTGGTAGTCCAGGTGATCGCGACTCAGATTGGTAAATATGCCGAGATCAAATTCAACTGCAGCAACCCGGTCCTGCTGCAGTGCATGGGAAGACACTTCCATGGCAACCCAACCTGCACCCTGCTGTTGCAGGGTGGCGAGTTGTTCTTGCACGCGAAGCGCGTCAGGCGTGGTCATGCCGTGATCAGACAGGTCTCCCGGCATGCCACTGCCCAAAGTGCCGATAACGCCACAACGTTTGCCCAGCGAGCCCAAAGCCTGCGCCAACATCTGACTGACGCTGGTTTTGCCGTTGGTACCGGTCACGCCGATCACCCGCAGGTGTTTGCTGGGCTGCTGATGGAAACGGCTGGCGATATCCGACAATTGCGCTGCCAGGCCGCTGATCGGCAGCATCGGTACGGACGCGGCAGGTACATTGGCGCCGCCGGCTTCGTAGGCTACCGCCGCCGCGCCACAGGCCAGCGCCTGAGGAATATGTTTGCGACCGTCTTGCTTCAACCCGGGCACCGCCAGAAACAACACACCTGGCTTGACCTGACGACTGTCCAGGGCCAGACCGTCGATCATCACCGACTCGCCGTGCCAATCTGGAAACAGCTGCTTGAGAGGCATCATCCGCGTGACCCCTCCTCTGGTTTGGCTGGTGGCAACTCGACCTGCTGCAACGCCGGCAAATCATCCGGCGTCACGTTCATCAGTCGCAATGCACCAGACATGATTTCGCCAAATACCGGTGCCGCGACCAGGCCGCCGTAGTAGTCGCCCTTGCTGGGCTCGTCGATCACTACCACCGCGGCGAAGCGCGGGTTGCTGATGGGCGCGATGCCGGCAAATACCGAGCGATAACGGTGCTTGGCATAGCCGCCCGCTTCGGTCTTGTGCACAGTGCCGGTCTTTCCGCCTATTTGATAACCGGGCACTCTTGCCCGCGAGCCAGTCCCACCTTCACCGTCGACAACGCCGCGAAGCATGGTCAGCAATTGCTTGCTGACTTCTTCAGGGATGATCTGCTCCCCGGTTTGGGGTTCGTTTACCTTTAACAGCGACAAGGGCAGGCGGCGGCCGTTATTCGCCAAAGTGGCATAGGCCTGAGCCAACTGCGTTGCCGTGACCGACAGGCCGTAACCATAAGACAGAGTCGCGGTTTCGACCGGGGGCCAGCGTCGACGAGCGGGCAAGCTGCCGGTGCTTTCACCGGGAAATCCAATCCCGGTGTACTCGCCAAATCCCAGCTTGCTTAACAAGTCATAGATACTTTCCGCGCCAATATCCAGCGCGATCTTGACCACGCCGACGTTACTCGACTTCAGGATCACACCGGACAAATCCAGCATGCCGTAGTTGCGAAAATCCCGAACTGTCATGGTCGCCACGCGCATGGTGCCAGGCCGCGTATCCATCACGGTGGTGGGCTCATAGCGGCCGGTCATCAAGCCGGCGGCAACGGTAAAGGACTTGATCGGCGAGCCGGGCTCGAATACATCGGTCAAAGCCCGGTTACGCATCATATCGGGCTTGAGATTGGAGCGATTGTTCGGGTTGTAGCTGGGGTGATTGGCCATAGCCAGAATTTCGCCCGTGCGAATGTCCACCAGCACGGCAGACCCTGCTTTGGCGCCAAACTGCTTGAGCGCCTCACGCAGCTCGCGATGAGCGATATATTGCAGACGCAAGTCCAGGGACAGCGCCAGATCATTGCCTGGCCGCGCATTGCTGACGACCTGCACATCCTTGATCAGACGGCCACGACGATCCTGAAGCACTTGGCGCTTGCCGGGTACGCCTTGCAACCAATCGTTGTAGGTCAGCTCTAGACCTTCCTGACCTGCTTCATCGACGTTGGTAAAACCCACCAGATGCGCTGCCACTTCGCCGGTAGGATAGAAGCGCCGATATTCTTCGATGCTGTAAACGCCGGGTATCTTGAGCGCCACGACCTTCTCGCCATCCTGTGGCGTCATGTGTCGGCGCAGATAGATGAATTCGCGTGAGGCATTGGCTTTCAAGCGTTCGGCGAAGGTCGCAGGGTCGGTGCCCAGTGCGCGCGCCAGCTCGGGCCAGCGCGCCTCATGGCCGATCAACTGGGTCGGATTGGCCCAGAGCGTCAGCACTGGCGTACTAACGGCCATGGGTTCGCCATGCCGGTCGGTAATCAGGCCACGATGCGCAGGAATAACGGTATGGCGGACACTGCGCTTGTCCCCTTCGCCCTTGAGGAAACCATCATCAAGCACATGCAACTCGACAATACGCCAGGATATCGCCAAGCAACATATCGCCAATACGCCGATGACCACCAGAAAGCGCCACGGCGGCAGGGTGAAGCTCGGCTTGAACTTCATCATGGCTTCACCAGAATCACTTCAACGGCCTCGGGCACTCGCATATTCAGCTGGCTGGCGGCCAATGATTCGACGCGATTGTGCGCAGTCCAGGTACTTTGTTCGAGAATCAAGCGCCCCCACTCTGCCTGAGCCTTCTCACGCTGGGACATTTCCGCCGCCAGATCATTGAGCATGACCCGACTCCAGTGGGCGCTATAGGCCACGGCGAGCGCGCTGACCACGACCAATACCCAGACGATCGCCAGCCAACCGCTGCTACGCGGCAGGCGGTGACGCTCGACCAGTAGAGGCAGTTGGCTGCTCATCAGCGTTTCTCCGCAATGCGTAGCACCGCGCTTCGGGCTCGGGGATTTCCTGCGACCTCGGCGGCAGAGGGCTTGATCGCCTTACCCACCAAATTGATGCTGACCTGAATATCGGCGTCGCGGATCGGCAGATCGCGCGGCAATGGCGCGCCTTTGGCTTCACGCCGCATGAACAGCTTGACCATGCGATCTTCAAGGGAATGGAAACTGATGACAGCCAGACGGCCGCCCGGCGCCAGCACGTCCAGCGCGGCTTTAAGGCCGTCCGCCAGATCATCCAGCTCGCGATTGATAAAGATGCGGATGCCCTGGAACGCGCGGGTAGCCGGATGCTTGTGCTTTTCCCAGGCCGGGTTGGCCTCTTTGAGAACTTCAGCCAGATCGCCTGTGCGGGAAAACGGCTGTTGCGCGCGGCGCGTCACTACAGCCCGCGCCATGCGTTTGGAGAAGCGCTCTTCGCCGTACTCCTTGAGCACGGTGGCGATGTCTTCTTCCGCTGCACTGTTGATCCACTCAGCCGCACTCTGGCCGCTGGTCGGATCCATGCGCATGTCCAGCGGTCCGTCCTGCATAAAGCTGAAGCCGCGTTCGGCATCATCCAGCTGCGGCGAGGACACACCCAGATCCAGCAGCACGCCATCGACCTGGCCATGCAAGCCGCGCTGGCGCAACTCTTCGGCCATGTCGGCAAAAGAGCGTTGTATAACGACAAAGCGGCCGTCTTCGGCCGCCAGCTGTTCACCGACCCGGATAGCCTCCGGATCCTTGTCGAAGCCGATCAGCCGGCCCTCCTCGGAGAGCCTTGCCAGCACCGCGCGGCTATGTCCGCCGCGCCCGAAGGTGCCGTCTACATAAAGGCCGCCGGGGCGCACTGCAAGACCATCAAGGGCCTCATCGAGCAGTACACTGACGTGTCCGTAAAGCGTTTCCATAATCAGAGCCTCAATGTATGCAGCTCGGTCGGCATCGCGCCAACGTCCTGCACTTCGTTGAGGTAGGCACTGGTGGTAGCCTCCCAGGCATCTTCACTCCAGAGCTCGAACTTGTTCACTTGGCCAACCAGCATGACCTTTTTGTCCAACCCGGCGTATTCGCGCAACAGCGGCGGCACAACGAAGCGGCCGTTGCTGTCCAGCTCGATATCATTGGCATTACCGATCAACAGGCGCTGCATGCGCTTCACCTGAGGATTGATGTTAGGCAGGTTGCCGAGGGTTTCTTCAATCTCATCCCACTCAGCCTGGGGATAGATCCACAGGCAACGATCTTCCAGAGCAATGGTCGCAACCAATTGACCACCGCAAGCGCCCAGGAGCCGGTCGCGATAACGCGCAGGCATCGCCAGTCGCCCTTTGGCGTCCAGATTGATGGCGTTGGCTCCTCGGAACACGTTGATCGCTTCCCCTGATGAAAATGCTGCTTATCGGGCGTCTTTTACCAAAACAACCCACTTTTACCCACTTCATACCACTTCGGCACACTATAGGAACCCGACGCAGGCACCGTCAAGTAAGGAGTTCACGAAAAAAGTGTTATGTGGCAGGGGTTTAGTAGCAAAAACAGGGGTATTGAAGAGATATGACCTTAACTATCCGGGATCAACTTCATAACCTACAGATGGATGCCATCCATAGTTAAAGTGAATTATCACGATTAAGATTTTTTTGATCTAACAGGAGGGGTTTTGACGACGAGAGATAAAAATAAGAGTTGGCCTGTAAGCCGGGTTCTGTCGTGAACAGTCATTCCTCTACGACAGCCATCACTGACTGCCTCTAGCAACCTACCCGAACCCAGTGCGGGCCACACCCAAGGGTTCCTATTTGGTCTTGCTCCGAGTGGGGTTTACCATGCCACGAACTGTTGCCAGTCGCGCGGTGCGCTCTTACCGCACCCTTTCACCCTTACCTGATCCTCTTACGAGGCCATCGGCGGTCTACTCTCTGCTGCACTTTCCGTAGGCTCACGCCCCCCAGGGATTACCTGGCACTCTGCCCTATGGAGCCCGGACTTTCCTCCCTACCGCAAAGCGATACGGCGACTGTCCAGCCAACTCTTAGGAGCAAGGTTAGCCGGGTTCGGCGTCAGCGGCAAGTGGAGTATAGCGGCGCACCATAACAGTGCTTGCCGCGCACCACCTCGAGGCAGAAAATTCCCGGTTCGCCCCGGCGCTTTGTGCTCCATTGCAGTGCAGCCCCCGGATAGCTGTAATTGTCAGCGTTGGCACAACCCCTGCATTGTTTAACCTCGCATACGAGATCCGGGTCTGTCTGACCCCAACAACGTAGCCTAGCCTGGCCGGGCCTCGCCCCCGGGTTAAATACAAATTGGCACCAATGGACAACTAGGGTTCCGATCTGCCTGGCAGATGACTGGTCCGAGAGTTGTCGACCTCCGCGAGGGGGTTACACGGCGGGATAAAAGCCCGGGAGAGCCTCAGACAGCTGAGATCTCGTTACCTGTAACCCGTGGAGACTGCCATGCCTGTCGTACCTTTATTCCAGATTGTCTCGCCGCTGCGCACTTTCCCTCTGGCAGGGAGCCGTCTATGTCGCGTCTGATGAACCGCAAACCCGGCCGCGTACTGCATCTGGGTCTGGTGCTGTTGCCCTTCGCCCTGCTGCTATTGCTATACCTCGCAAGCTCGCAGGCACGCCTGGCAGACAATCCCAACGATAAGCTGTTACCGAGCTTTACCCAGATGGCCGACGCGGTCGATCGCATGGCCTTTACCCCGGACAAACGCACTGGCGCCTATCTCTGGTGGGACGACACCAGCGCCAGTCTGAAACGTCTGGGTACCGGTCTGGGCATCGCTGCAGTAACCAGCCTGGTGCTCGGCATGGCCATGTTGATTCCACTGCTGCGCAATCCGCTGTCGCCGCTGGTAACGGTAATCTCGATGATTCCGCCGCTGTCGATTCTACCCATTCTGTTTATCGTGCTGGGCTTGGGCGAGCTGTCCAAGGTCATGCTGATCGTCATCGGTATAACACCGGTGCTGATCCGCGATATGCAACAACGGGTCAGCGAGATACCCACCGAGCTGCTGGTCAAGGCGCAGACCCTGGGCGCCAATACCTGGCAGGTACTGATCCGCGTCGTGCTGCCGCAACTGCTGCCCCGGCTTCTGCAGGGCTTGTGCCTAGCACTGGGGCCGGCCTGGCTGTTTCTGATCGCCGCGGAAGCCATTGCCTCCACCGACGGCCTGGGCTACCGCATCTTTCTGGTCCGCCGTTACCTGGCCATGGACGTGATTCTGCCCTATGTCGCCTGGATCACACTGCTGGCCTTCATCATGGATCGCGCGCTGAAAGGCATTTGCCGGGCGCTCTTTCCCTGGTTCGAACCCAAGGGAGCGCATTGATATGAGCGCCATCTCCATTCAGAACGTCTGGCAGCAGTACGATGATAACGTCGTGCTGGAAAACCTTAACCTGGACGTCGCCAGTGGCGAGTTCATCACCATGGTTGGCGCCTCCGGCTGCGGCAAATCAACCTTCCTGCGTTTGCTGTTAGGTCAGGAAAAACCCAGCAAGGGTCAAATCCTGCTGGACGGCGAGCCGCTGGCTGCCGAACCCGGCCCGGAGCGTGGCGTGGTATTTCAGCGCTACTCGGTCTTCCCGCACCTGACGGTACTGGGCAACGTGATGCTCGGGCTCGAACTGCAGAGCTCGCCCTTGCTCGGACGCCTGTTCGGCAGCCAGCGCAAGGAGGCCCGTGATCGCAGCGTGGCCATACTCGAGTCGGTCGGCCTTGGTCATGCGTTGAATCAGTATCCGCATGCCCTGTCCGGCGGTATGCAACAGCGTCTGGCGATTGCCCAGGCGCTGGTCAAAACGCCGCGCATATTGTTGCTGGATGAACCCTTCGGCGCACTCGATCCCGGCATCCGCAAGGACATGCATGAGCTCTTGCTGTCCCTGTGGAAGAAATCCGGCCTCACGGTATTCATGGTCACCCATGACCTGAGCGAAGGCTTCACCTTGGGTACCCGCCTGATGGTATTCGACAAGACCCGTATCGACCCGCAGGCCCCCGGCGCCTATGGCGCGCGCATCACCTACGACATTCCCCTGAACAGTGATCGACTGGCAGCCCGCGCCGCACTGGATGCGCTGCCGGAGCGCATTACTGGCAAAGCGGCGACACCTGATCTGCAAGGAGCTTCTGCATGACTATCCCAGCGCCTCTGCGCACCACACTATTTGAAGAAACACTGCCCGGTGGTGGCCACACCTCGTTCGTGCTAAAGCGCGGCCAACTGCTACGCCTGACCGATATAGAAGGCAGCGCCAATGTCAGCATGATGCTGTTCAACGCCCATGAAAAAAGTGAGCGCCTGAACCTGCCAGACAGCCTCAAGTGCCAACACACCGCCAAACTCACCGCCGGCCACTGCCTGTATTCCGACATGGGCCGGGTGCTGGCCGCCATCGTCACCGATACCTGTGGGTGGAGTGACAGTTTCGGCGGTGTACTGAATGCCGAAGAGGTCAAAGCCCACTATGGCGAAGGCCGCTATCAGGAACTGCGCAACGGTTTCTTCCGCAACGGTGTAGATAATCTGCTGGTGGAGATGGGTAAGTGGAACATGAACCTCGCGGATCTTCTGATGACGCTGAACCTGTTCAGCAAGGTCACCATCGATGCGGAAGGTCGCTTTCAATTCCACGCGAATAATTCCGCTGCCGGCGATCTGATAGAGCTCTACGCACCGATGGATACCCTCGTGGTACTGACCGCACTCCAACACCCCATGGATCCGAATCCGCAGTACGCACCCAAACCGGTCCAGCTCAGCTGGCATCAGGTCGCCGATGACGGCATCACCGTGCTCTGCCGCAACACCCGCGCAGAAAATGTGCGCGGCCTGTACAACACCGATCGCATTCACCTCTGAGGGCCACACCATGACACTGACCCACAGCGACAAACAGCCAGACAACGCCAGCTTGCGCAGCCACATTGCCGCTGGCGAACCCTTCATGCTCGACATCAAGGCCGGCCAGACCGTGCGCTTGCTGGATCTGGAGGGCAATCAGGCTGTAGATACACTGTTCTACAGCGCCAGCAACCCGCGTGAACGCTATGACGTGCAACGCACCCTGCGCCGTCAGAACAGCGTCTACCTGACCGCGGGAAGCGTGCTCTACAGCAACATGGGCAACCCGATGCTGACCATCAGCGCCGACACCTGTGGCCGCCACGACACCCTCGGTGGCGCCTGCGCTCAGGAAAGCAATACCGTGCGCTATGCGCTGAACACCCGCTATATGCACAGCTGCCGCGACAACTTTCTGCGCGCCAGCCTGCATGACGGGCGCCTGACCAAGGCCGACATCAGCGCCAATATCAACTTCTTCATGAACGTGCCGGTCACGCCCGAAGGCGGCTTGACCTTTGAAGACGGCATTTCCGGCGCGGGCAAATACGTCGAGCTGGTCGCACACATGGACATCATTATCCTGATTTCCAACTGCCCGCAGCTGAATAATCCGTGCAACGGCTATAACCCGACGCCGGCGGAAATACTGGTCTGGGACCAGTAAGTCGCGCGCCTCCAGCTAACAACGGTATAGCTCCGGGACGACCCAGGGAGCATTAAGTAGTGAACCAGGACGACCTGGCCGAGGAACAACCATGTTCGATACCTTGTTGATTGCCAACCGCGGCGCCATTGCCTGCCGCATCCTGCGCACCTTGAAAAGCCTCGACGTTCGCGGCGTGGCCGTGTATTCCGAAGCCGATGCAGCGAGCCTGCACCTTCAGCAGGCCGAAGAGGCAATCTCCCTCGGCGAAGGCGCCGCAACCGGGACTTATTTGGATGTTCAAAAAATCCTCAATGCCGCCCGGCAAAGCGGCGCCCAGGCAATTCACCCAGGCTACGGCTTCCTCTCGGAAAACGCCGCTTTCGCCGAGGCCTGTGAGGCGGCGGGCATCGCCTTTGTTGGCCCGACCCCGGAACAGCTGCGAGTGTTCGGCCTCAAGCACACCGCCCGCGCGCTGGCCAAACAGCATGGTGTTCCCATGCTCGAAGGTACTGAGCTACTGGACAGCGTGGCTGCAGCGCTCACCGCTGCCGAGCAGGTCGGCTACCCAATCATGCTGAAAAGTACCGCAGGTGGCGGCGGCATCGGCATGCGTGTGTGCTGGAACGCCACCGAGTTGAGTGATGCCTTTGAAACGGTCAAACGTCTGGGTCAGAACAACTTCAGCGATGCCGGTGTATTTATCGAAAAATACATCCAGCGTGCCCGGCATCTGGAGGTACAGGTATTCGGCGATGGTCAGGGCGGCGTGCTGGCTCTGGGCGTGCGCGACTGCTCGGTGCAGCGGCGCAATCAGAAAGTGGTTGAGGAAACCCCCGCACCCAATCTGCCGGAGGGTATGGCGGATGCGCTGTGCGAGGCCGCGATCCAGCTGGCCAGCGCCGTGCAATACCGCAGCGCCGGTACTGTGGAGTTTGTCTACGACAGCGAAGCCGCACAATTCTATTTCCTCGAGGTCAACACCCGTCTGCAGGTGGAGCACGGCGTTACCGAGCAGGTCTGGGGTGTGGACCTGGTGCGCTGGATGATCGAGCTGGCGGCCGGCGATCTGCCGCCGCTGGCCGAACTGGGCAAGGACCTGAAAGCCCAGGGCCATGCCATCCAGGCGCGGGTGTATGCCGAGGATCCTGGCCGCGATTTCCAGCCCTGCCCCGGTTTGCTGACCGCGGTGAACTTTCCGGACGCCAACGGGCAAGCCTTGCGCATCGATACCTGGGTGGAAGCCGGTTGCGAGATCCCGCCCTACTTTGATCCGATGATCGCCAAGATCATCTGCTGGGAACCTACCCGAGAAGCAGCCCGCGCCGCCCTGCACAGCACCCTTGGCGCCACGCAGCTGTATGGCGTAGAAACCAATATCGAATATATTCGCCAGATTCTGCTGGATACGCCCTTTGCCAGCGGGGAACCCTGGACCCGCTGTCTGGAGCAGCTTAGTTATCAGGCCAATACCTTCGAAGTGGTCAGTGGTGGTACGCAAACCACCGTGCAGGACGTACCCGGTCGTCTCGGCTACTGGGCTGTTGGCGTACCGCCTTCCGGGCCGATGGATAATCTCGCGTTAAGATTGGGCAACCGTCTGCTGAACAATCCGAGCGACGCCGCCGGCCTGGAAATCACCATGACCGGCCCAACGCTGAAGTTCAACACCGATGCGGTGGTCGCGGTGACCGGTGCCGAGATCCCGCTGCACGTTGATGGCGAGCCGCAGCCGATGCATACCAGTCTGCTGATCAAGGCTGGCAGCCAAATGGCCCTGGGCACCATTCTTGGCACGGGGGCGCGCAGCTATCTTTCACTGCGTGGCGGCGTGCAGGTGCCGAATTATCTGGGCAGCAAAAGCACCTTCACCCTGGGCCAGTTTGGTGGGCATGCCGGTCGCGCGCTGCGCACGGGTGACGTGCTGCATCTACCGGCACTAACTGATGCCCACGCAGGCGAGAGTCTGGCCGAGGACATGCGCACCAGCTTGCCGGCCGTCAGAGAACTGCGCGTAATCTACGGCCCGCACGCGGCGCCAGAATATTTTACCCAGGCGTATATGCAGCGGTTTCTGGATACCGACTGGGAAGTGCATTTCAACTCCAGCCGCACCGGCGTACGACTGATCGGACCCAAACCCGAGTGGGTGCGCGAAGACGGCGGCGAGGCCGGACTGCACCCCTCGAATATTCATGACAACCCCTACGCCATCGGCGCCGTGGACTTTACCGGCGACATGCCGGTGATCCTCGGTCCTGATGGGCCGAGCCTGGGCGGCTTCGTTTGCCCGGTGAGCATCATTGAGGCCGATCTGTGGCAGATGGGCCAGCTCAAGGCTGGCGACCGGGTACGCTTTATCCCGGTAGCGCTGGAAACCGCACGCGAACTGGCTGTGCTGCGTAACCAGGCCATCCAGCAGTTGCAGCCGCTTTGCCCCGCCAGCAGCACTGCGGTCGTGCCGGAATCACCGATCGTGCTGGATATCGGCGAAGACGATACGCGCCTGGTCGCGCGGCTGTCCGGCGATACTCATCTATTGTTGGAAATTGGCCAGCCAGAGCTCGACCTGGTGCTGCGCTTTCGCGGGCACGCGCTGATGCAATCGCTGGAGGCGATGCAGTTGCCGGGCGTGAACGATCTGACGCCGGGCATACGCTCGCTGCAGGTGCACTATCAGCCGGAGACGCTCCCGATAGATCGGTTGCTGCGCATCGTCGAGGATGCCTGGGAAGCGGTCTGTAGCGCACGGGATCTCAAGGTGCCCTCGCGCATCGTGCACCTGCCGCTGTCCTGGGACGATCCGGCGTGCCAACTGGCCATCGACAAGTACATGACCACCGTGCGCAAGGACGCCCCCTGGTGCCCGAGCAACCTGGAATTCATTCGCCGCATCAATGATCTGCCGAATCTGGATGAGGTCTACCGGACCGTGTTCGAGGCCAGCTATCTGGTCATGGGCCTGGGCGACGTGTACCTGGGCGCACCGGTCGCCACACCGTTGGACCCGCGCCACCGCCTGGTCACCACCAAATACAACCCGGCCCGCACCTGGACTGCGGAGAACTCGGTGGGCATCGGTGGCGCTTATATGTGTGTGTACGGCATGGAAGGGCCTGGCGGCTACCAGTTCGTCGGCCGCACGCTGCAGATGTGGAATCGCTACCGTGAAGTCGAGGCCTTTGGTGGCATGCCCTGGCTGCTACGGTTTTTCGACCAGATCCGTTTTTACCCCGTCAGCGCCGATGAATTGCAGGTGATTCGCCGCGAATTCCCGCTGGGACGCTACCCGCTACGCATTGAAGAAACCGAACTGCGCCTGAATGATTACCAGGCTTTTCTCGATCAGGAGGCAGACGGTATTCAGGCATTTCGCCAGCAACAGCAGGCCGCGTTCAGGGCCGAGCGGGAGCGCTGGATTGCCAGCGGGCAGGCCAATTACGAAAGTGAAGAAGCCACCCCCGAAGACACTGAAGAAGCCCCGCTGCTGGCTGATCAGCAGGGGGTCGAGAGCCACATCGCCGGCAACCTGTGGCAGGTTCAGGTCGAGCAAGGCGCTCAGGTCAAGGCCGGGGATGTGCTGGTAATTCTGGAGTCGATGAAGATGGAAATACCCGTGGTCGCGCCCTGCGACGGGGTAGTCAGTTCAATCCACGTGCAGCCCGGCTCCGCGGTGCGTGCCGGCCAGCGGGTGCTGGTACTGCAACAGGCTTGAGCATCGGACGCGGGCGGCGTAGCAAGGGAGTGCTGCACCGTTCTGTCGTTTTACCTCAACCCTTGCCCAAGGCTACCTGGTAAAGCCGATTCTTCTTTTCGCCGGTGATCTGCGCTGCCAGCGCAGCGGCCTGCTTGACCGGCAGCTCGCTGAGCAGAATATCCAGTACCCGCTGCGCTTCTGGATTCAAGCCTTCGCTCTCCTCAGGGGCGGGCATCGCCTCGACAATCAACACACACTCGCCGCGCTGCTGATCAGAGTCCGCGCGCACCCATTCAACCAGCTCGGCGATCGGCGCACCCTTGATGGTTTCAAAGGTCTTGGTCAACTCGCGCGCCAATACCACCTGCCGTTCAGGGCCAAAGATATCCAGCATATCTTCCAGGCATTCCAGCAACCGATGCGGCGCTTCATAGAGCATCCAGGTCCGCGGCTCAGTGGCCAGGCCCTGCAACCGTTGACGTCGCCCATGCGCCTTGGCCGGCAGAAAACCTTCAAAGGCAAAGCGGTCCGACGGCAACCCCGCCGCACTCAGCGCAGCGATCAGCGCGCAGGCACCAGGGATCGGGCATACCCGCACGCCCGCCTCACGGGCCTGGCGCACCAGGTGATAGCCAGGGTCGGAAATCAACGGCGTGCCCGCATCGGAAATCAGCGCCATGTCTTCGCCCGCGAGCATGCGTTCGACCAGGCGCACGCTTTTGTCGCGCTCGTTGTGGTCATGGCAGGCGGTGGTGGGGGTCGAAACACCAAAGTGCTGCAGCAGGCGCGCACTGTGACGCGTGTCTTCGGCTGCGATCAGCGCCACCGTACGCAATACATCAAGTGCCCTGGGCGACATATCCTGCAGATTGCCAATTGGCGTGGCGACGACATAAAGAGTACCGGACATGACTTTTCCTGGGCTGGACGTTACGACCATTGTACAGGACGTGATGCAGCGCATGGCGATTGCCGCCCCCCTTGGTTACAATGGCGGCTTAAATCCCACGGGCCACGCACGTCTGCGTCCCCAGCGCAAGGATACCGCCGCATGCTACGCAGCCATCGCCTGCCGTTTTTACCTCTGACCCTGGCTGTGCTGATTGCCGGCTGTGCCTCCGCCCCGCAAGAGCTGGGCGATTTACCACGTACACCGCAGGCCTCTGCGGACAAGATCCTCGAAGATGCGGACCGGTATTCCGGCGCAGAAGCGAATCTGCTGCGCTTGTATGCGGCCCAGGCTGCCAGTGACGCTGGCGCCCACGAAAAAACCATGATTATTCTTCAACGTGTTCCGCAGAGCGACCTGCCGCTCGACCAGCAGATACGTTTCAGCCAATTGCAGGCCATCAGCGCCATGGCACTGAATGAGCCGAAAATTGCCCTGCGCGCATTGCAGCATCCTTCGATCAGCCGGATCGACACCCTGCCACTGGACGAACAATTGCACATCCAGCGGCTACAGGCCGAAGCCAATGATCAGGTTGGAGATCACCTGAAAGCAGCCGAGCAGCGCATTTTCATGCACGGCCTGCTGCCGGCTAGCGCACAGCCCGCTAACCTGCAGGCGATCTGGGAAGGCATCAGCCAGATGTCGCCCGAGGAGCTGCAGGCAGCCGCAGCCACCAGTACTGGCGAGCTGGCGGCCTGGGTGGAACTGGCTCTGATTGATCAGACGCTGAACAATCTGGATTTGCAGGTCCGTGCGCTGAAGCAATGGCAGCAAGAAAACCCTGATCACCCAGCGGCGCAACAGCTACCGGCATCCTTGTCGCAACTGATCGAACTACACAGCAGCCGGCCACAGCATATCGCCTTGTTGCTGCCTTTCCAGGGTGAACTGGCCGCCGCTGCCCAGGCATTGCGTGACGGCTTTCTTGCTGCTCAATATCAGGCTTTCAGTGAAGGGCTGGATCAACCCGAGGTCAGCCTTTACGACTCCACTGCCTACACCGATCTTGACGCGTTCTATCGCCAGGCGATGGCGGACGGCGTGGAATGGGTCATCGGCCCATTGGAGCGCGAGCAGGTCAGCCGCATCGCCGCCATGCCTGAATTACCGCTGCCCACACTGGCATTGAACTACACCGACAGCCCCGTACCAGAGGGCAAAGCGCTGTTCCAGTTTGGCCTGGCTCCCGAAGATGAAGCGCGCTCCGCGGCCGCGCAGGCGTGGGCCCAGGGCCATCGCCGGATGGCAGCACTGACTGCCAGCACCGGTTGGGGCGAACGTGCCTACCAGGCTTTCCAGCAATCCTGGCAGGAAATGGGTGGCGTGCTGATTGGCCGCGAAGTGGTCGATGAGCCCGCGGCTATGTCGGGCCAGATCGGTGAGCTGCTGCGCATTCGTCAGAGCGAACAGCGGGGCCAGCAGATCCAGCGGGTGCTGGGCAATAGCGTAGTGGTACAACCTACCCCGCGTCAGGATCTGGACGCCCTCTTCATCACCGCTGGCCCGTTGCAGGCCCGACAGATCATGCCGACGCTGGCGTTTCAATATGCGGGCGACTTGCCTGTTTATGCCACCTCACACGTCTATCAGGTGGGCGGTGATCAGAACAACGATCTGGATGGCATTCTCGTCGCGGAAACCCCTTGGTTGGTGAGTCGCTCGGATAGTCTCTATGAGTCGGTCACCCAGAACTGGCCGCAAGCCGGCGGCCCTTTGGGCCGGCTGTACGCCATGGGCATAGACGCCCAACGCATATTTACCCGGCTACCGCAGATGCAACAGTATCCGGAAACCACAGTGAACGGCGCCACCGGCATCCTGTCTCTATCCCCAGACGGACGTGTCAGTCGTGAGCTCAGTTGGGGTGTGATTGAGGATGGTCGGTTGACTCAGGCACCGGCCCTACTCCCCGCTCCGTGACATCGCTGACCGACAAGCAGGTGCTCGGCAACCAGGCCGAGCGCCAATCCGAGCAACTGCTACTGCGCTCTGGCATGCGCCTGCTGGCGCGAAACTATCGTTGCAAGCAAGGCGAGCTTGATCTGGTCATGCGCGATGCTGATACAGTAGTATTTGTTGAAGTACGTTACCGACGAAGTACCCGATGGGGCAATGCTGCGGAAACGATTGACTGGCGCAAGCAGAAACGCGTTATCGCCGCAGCCCAGCATTACCTGCTTACCCACCCCCATCTGGCCAATCAGCCTTGCCGATTCGATGTTATCGCCGCGCAAGGCAACCCAGCGGATCCCGCCTCTTATCAATGGATCCGAGAAGCATTCACCTGCTAGCGAGTCATGATCCCTATGGATATGCAACACCGAATCAGGCAGCTGTTTACCGACAGCATCGAAACCAAGACCCGCGCCATGGAAGTGTTAGGGCCAAGCATCGAGCAAGCCAGCCAGCTAATGGTCAACTGCCTGCTAAATGAAGGCAAAATCCTGACCTGCGGCAATGGCGGCTCAGCCGGCGATGCCCAGCACTTTTCTTCCGAGCTGCTCAATAGATTCGAACGCGAGCGCCCCAGCCTGCCGGCGCTGGCGTTGACCACTGACAGCTCGACCATCACTTCGATCGCCAACGATTACAGTTACGACGAGATTTTCTCCAAGCAGATTCGCGCGCTGGGTCAACCCGGCGACGTGTTGCTGGCGATCTCCACCAGCGGCAACTCTGGCAATGTGCTGCAGGCGATTCAGGCGGCACATGACCGGGATATGCTGGTCGTTGCCTTGAACGGCCGAGACGGCGGTGCCATGACCTCACTGCTGCTGCCAGAAGACGCCGAGATCCGCGTACCAGCGCGCTCTACAGCACGTATTCAAGAAGTGCACCTGCTGGCTATCCATTGCCTGTGTGATCTTATTGACCGCCAACTGTTCGGGAGCGAAGAATGAAGCGCCTGGGAATTCTCATAGTCACTACCATGATGCTCGCTGGTTGCAGTTCGGTACTGACCGCTGCACGCGATACGCCCTTGGAAGGCAATCAGGGTACCAGAACCATTGGCAGCACGATTGACGACCAATTGATTGAAACCCGTGCCAGCGTCAATATCGCCAAAGCCCATCTGGACCTCGAACGGTCGTCTCGCGTTTCAGTGACCAGTTATAACGGTGTGGTATTGCTTGCCGGACAGGTACCGCGACAGGAACTCAAGGACCTGGCCGGGAATGTCGCCAAACAGGTGCAGCGCGTCAAGGTCGTCCACAACGAGCTGACCGTAGGTGAAAACCTGGCACTACTGGCACGCAACAATGACGCCTTGATCACCACGAGCGTCAAGGCGCGTATGCTCAGTGACAGCGCCATTCCGGGTCGCCGCATCAAAGTGACTACGGAGGCCGGGATCGTGTATCTGCAGGGCCTGGTAACCCGCAGCGAAGCTGATCTGGCGGTGAACGCAGTGCAGCAGGTAGGCGGCGTGCAACGCATCGTGAAACTGTTCGAGTATATCGACTGAAGCGACTTTCTCACGCAGCCTAAAGCGGCAGCAAAAAAAGCCCGGCCCCGGATTACTCCGGGGCCGGGTTTTTTTTGTGCTAACCGATCGTGAATAGTTAACTTTACTTGACGACTTTCAGCGCCGGCCTGGCTGGCTTTGGCTTACCGCCAGCGGGGCTCTTGCTGCTCGCCACGCCCTCTTCAGAGGAAGGTGGGACAGGCGCCGGATCAACCTCAAACACCATGCCCTGACCGTTTTCACGAGCATAGATCGCCATCACTGCCTGGGCGGGCAACCAAACCTGCTGAGCGACACCGCCAAAGCGGCCATCGAAGCAGATTTTGTCATTATCCATTTCAAGGTGGCGTATCGCGTTCGGCGACAGATTGAGAACGATCTGACCTGCTTCTACAAAGGACTCTGGAACCACTGTATCTGGATAATGGGCATTAACCAGTACATAGGGCGTACACTGGTTATCGAGTATCCATTCGTAGAGCGAACGTATCAGGTAGGGTCGGCTTGAGCTCATTTGAGCCATGCGGCCTCCTATGTTGTGGTGAATTCTTACTGCATTTCCTTTTCAGCGGCAGACAAGCTGCCAAGAAAGCCCTCACGCTGAAAAATCCGGTCCATATAATCTTGTAGCGGCTTGGCCTGTTTCGGCAGTTCAACACCAAGCATCGGCAAGCGCCATAGGATCGGAGCAATACAGCAATCAACCAGGCTGAACTCCTCGCTCATGAAGAAGGGCATCTCCACAAATACCGGCGCTACACCAATCAAGCTCTCACGTAGCTCCTTGCGCGCCTTGGTCACTGCTGCAGCAGGCGTCTTGGGGTTGGTGATCGCATCGACCAGCCCACACCAGTCACGCTGCACACGAAACATCAGCAAACGGGTATTGGCTCTGGCCACCGGGTAAACGGGCAGCAGGGGCGGATGCGGAAAACGCTCGTCCAGGTACTCCATCATGATGTTGGGCTCATAAAGCACCAGATCACGATCCAGCAACGTCGGGACGCTATTGTAGGGGTTGTTCTCGGCCAGCTCTTCAGGATGGTTATCGGGCTCAACGTTGATGACGTCAACGGTAACGCCTTTCTCCGCCAGAACAATACGGACACGATGACAATAGTGGTCACGTGGATCAGAGAAAAAAGCCATCGAAGAACGCTTGTTGGCGGTAACGCCCATAAATCAACCCTCATCCATTAACGGATTGCGGTAAACAACTGATCGCGCAATTGCGCGCGTACGGAAGACCAGCGGACTGGTCTTGTCTGGTAATTCGAGATTATACCCTAGAAACAAGAGCGCGCCCCAAAGGGCGCGCAATTGATCCTGAAAAAGCGTTCGTTAGTGAACGTCTTTCCAATACTCACGCTTCAGGAGGTAGGCAAACACGAAGAAGAAGGCCAGATACAGCAGCACATAAGTACCGATGCGGTGGCGCTCCAGCTTGATTGGATCTGCCGAGTAAGCAAGGAAGTTGACCAGGTTACGCACGGTGGTATCAAACTCTTCCTCAGACTGACTTCCAGTACCTTCAACAATGGTCAGCACATCGCACTTCTCATCCTTGACGGTCTCACCAGTCAGCGTGTCACGCTGGACGTTGCCATCCTCGTCAGTTACCGGCATACCTTTACAGCCGATGACCTGACGCCCCTGCAGCTCAGCCAACACATTGGGCATGCCGACGTTCGGGAACACCTCGTTGTTGACGCCGTAAGGACGCGAAGGATCTTCATAGAAGGTCTTTAGATAGGTGTACAACCAGTCTTCGCCACGCACGCGGGCAACGTTGGTAAGATCCGGCGGCGCAGCACCGAACCATACTTTGGAATCAGCCTGACGCATGCCGATTTCCATATGCTCACCAATCAATACACCCTCGGGGAACACCAGATTTTCCAGCATCAGTTCCGGCGGGATATCCAGATCGGTGGCCACGCGCTCATAGCGCTGGTACTGAGCGGAATGGCAGCCCATGCAGTAGTTGGCAAAGGTCCTGGCGCCGTCCTGCAGCGACGCTTTGTCGGTCAGGTCGATATTGGCAGATTCCAGGTGCACGCCAGTTGCCGCAGAGAACGCGACACCAGGCACAAGTGCAAACATCAGAGCAATCAATTGCTTTTTCATTAGCCAGTAACCCTCTCCGGAACGGGTTTAGTCTTCTCCATGCGGGTATAGAACGGCATGAGTATGAAGAAGGCGAAATACAAAAAGGTGCAGATCTGTGAGATCAAGGTGCGGGTGTCGTTACCTGGAATTGCCCCCAGGATGCCGAGTATCACGAATGATACGCAGAAGATCACCAGCCACACTTTACTCATCCAGCCCTTGTAGCGAATCGAACGAACCGGGCTCCGATCCAGCCAGGGCAACACAAAGAGCACCGCAATCGCAGCACCCATCGCCAACACACCGGGGAAAGCAGACCCGCCGATAGCCGGAATGGCGCGCAAAATGGCGTAGAAGGGTGTGAAGTACCAAACCGGCGCAATATGGTCAGGCGTTTTCAACTGGTTCGCAATTTCGAAGTTGGGCTTCTCAAGGAAATAACCACCCATCTCCGGGAAGAAGAACACCACGATGCAGAACACGAACAGGAAGACCACAACACCGACAATATCCTTGACCGTGTAATAGGGGTGGAAGGCAATACCATCCAGCGGCTTGCCGTTCTCGTCCTTGTGCTTCTTGATGTCTACGCCGTCAGGGTTGTTCGAACCCACTTCATGCAGCGCAATGATGTGCAGCACTACCAGCCCGAGAATAACGATCGGCAGCGCAACTACGTGCAGCGCGAAGAAACGGTTCAGGGTAATCCCGGAGATCAGGTAGTCACCGCGCACCCACTGCTGCAAGTCAGGCCCGATAAAGGGTATGGCCCCGAACAGCGAGATGATCACTTGAGCACCCCAGTAGGACATCTGCCCCCAGGGCAGCAAGTAGCCCATGAAGGCTTCAGCCATCAGCGCCAGGTAAATGGTCATACCAAACAACCAGATCAGTTCTCTGGGCTTCTGGTAGGAGCCGTACATGATGCCGCGAAGCATGTGCATGTAGACCACGACAAAGAAAGCAGAGGCGCCGGTGGAGTGCAGGTAGCGCAACAGCCAGCCATATTCCACATCACGCATGATGTATTCGATGGAAGCGAAGGCGCCCTCACCCGAAGGCTCGTAGCTCATGGTCAGCCAGATGCCGGTGACGATCTGGTTGACCAGCACCAACATGGCCAATGAGCCAAAGAAGTAGAAAAAGTTGAAGTTCTTGGGAGCGTAGTATTTGGTCAGGTGGTCTTCGACCACCCGGTTGACCGACATCCGCTCGTTGATCCAGTTATTCAGCTTGCTCATCAGGCAGACTCCTGATCCAGGCCGACAATGATAATGTCATCGGACTCATAGGAATGGGGGGGGACCGGCAGGTTCAACGGGGCAGGCTGCCCGCGGTGCACACGCCCGGCCATGTCATATCGGGAGCTATGGCACGGGCAGAAATAGCCACCCTTCCACTCATTCCCCATCTCGGCAGAAGCCACCTCAGGGCGGAACAACGGCGAGCAACCCAGGTGTGTGCAGATTCCCATTACTACCAGCACATCAGGCTTGATGGCTCGCGTGTGAAGGTCCACATAATCGGGCTGGCTTGACGATTCTGATTCCGGGTCGGCAAGAATGTCGACATTCTCTTCGAGAATCGCCAACGCTTCGGAAGTCCGGCGGGAAATGAACACGGGCTGGCCGCGCCATTCAGCTACGATCTGCTGACCCGGCTCAAGCTTGCTCACGTTCACCCGGACCGGCGCACCTGCCGCCTTGGCTTTGGCGCTCGGGAACCAAGATCCCACGAAGGGAACAGCTACCCCTACGGCTCCGGCCGCACCCACAACACCTGTGGCTGCTACCAGGAAGCGACGCCGGCCATTGTTTACGCCGTCATTACTCATCCAGTCGTCTCCCATCTGCTAATTTCAGCCCTTTTATAAGGCTTTTTAAGAGTTTTAATCCGCATGCACAAAATGAATCCGATGGTAATGAAAAACCCCTTTTTTGACAAGGTGAAGTATTCATCACTCACCATAGAGACGCTGCGGAACATATTGAAATACGGGGCTTTCCGGCGCGCTAGAGCGCGAGCGGCATTTTGCCGCAGATACAAAAACGCCCGGAGTCCAATAGGATGCCGGGCGTTTTGCGGAAAAGTCTTGCGACTTAACGCTTGGAGTACTGAGGACGCTTACGCGCTTTACGCAGACCCACTTTCTTACGTTCAACTTCACGAGCGTCACGGGTAACAAAGCCCGCTTTGCGCAGTACGCTGCGCAGAGTCTCGTCATATTCCATCAGAGCACGAGTGATGCCGTGACGGATGGCGCCGGCCTGGCCGGTGGTACCACCGCCCTTGACGGTGACAAAGACGTCGAACTTGGAGACGCTTTCGGTCAGTTCCAGCGGCTGGCGAACAACCATGCGAGCTGTTTCGCGACCGAAGAAGTTCTCGATAGTGCGGTTGTTGATCTGGATGTTGCCATTACCCGGACGTAGGAACACCCGAGCGGTGGCAGTTTTACGACGGCCAGTACCGTAGTTTTGTGTCGCCGACATAGTATGCTCCTATTAGACCTTGAGTTCTTGGGGTTGCTGAGCCGCATGAGGATGAACTGCACCTTTGTACACTTTCATCTTGCGGTACATTGCACGACCCAAGGGGTTTTTCGGCAACATGCCTTTGACGGCAGACTCGATGATGCGCTCAGGAGCACGTACAACAAGCTTTTCGAAGTTGATCGACTTGATACCGCCCGGAAACCCGGAGTGGCTGTAGTAGATCTTGTCCTGAGCCTTGTTGCCAGTCACATGGATCTTTTCCGCGTTGACGATGACGATATAATCGCCAGTATCCACGTGAGGCGTGTATTCGGGCTTGTGCTTACCGCGAAGGCGTGAAGCCACTTCGGTAGCAAGGCGACCCAGGGTCAGACCGGTAGCATCTACAATGTACCAATCGCGTTTTACGGTTTCAGGTTTGGCGCTGAAGGTTTTCATTAATCCTAGCCTCAGAGGCCACTCTTGTTTAGAAGAGGGCGAATCTTACAGAATGAAATGTGTTTTTACAAGACAACAAAGCCTAGAACAGACACTCAGTGGGGGCTGCGTGGGTCTGGGTGGCATCTGCGCTGTAAACAACAACGACAGGCTAGGCATCCTGTCGAAAGTGGCGGGCATTATGCCAAGGGAGCTAAAAATTACAACCCTTATTTACATTTACCTCAACTTTAGCCCAGCCTATGGTCAATAATGAGACCACCAACGTTCCACTGGAGCACGCCCATGCAATACCGCCCACTCGGCCGCAGCAAACTCAAGGTCAGCGCCCTCTGCCTCGGCAGCATGACCTGGGGTGAACAGAATACCCAGAAGGAAGCCTTCGCCCAGATTGACCGGGCCAAGGATGCAGGGGTCAACTTTATTGACGCTGCCGAGATGTACCCGGTACCGCCGGTAGCTGCCACCTATGGCGAAACCGAACGCATCATCGGTAATTTCTTCGCTGAGCGTGGCACCCGTGAGGACTGGATCCTGGCCAGCAAGGTCGCCGGCCCCGGTGACTGGCTGCCGCATATCCGCGATGGAAAGACCCGCTTCACCCGCGAGCATCTGACCGCCGCGCTCGACGCCAGCCTGAAGCGCCTGCAAACCGACTATATCGACTTATATCAACTGCACTGGCCAGATCGCAGCACCAACTTCTTTGGCAAACTCGGCTATCGGCACGATCCGGACGAGCTGATCACGCCGGTCGAAGATACCCTGGAAGTCCTGGACGACATGGTCAAGGCCGGCAAGATCAGACACATTGGCCTGTCCAACGAAACGCCCTGGGGCGTCAGTCGCTTCCTGCATCTGGCAGAAAGTCGCGGATGGCCGCGCATCGCCTCCATCCAGAACCCCTACAACCTGCTAAATCGCAGTTATGAGATTGGTCTGGCGGAAATGTCCCTGCGCGAGCAGACCGGGCTGCTGGCGTATTCGCCACTGGCTTTCGGCACCCTGACCGGCAAATACCTGAATGGTCTGCAGCCGGAGAAAGGCCGCTTAACCCTTTTCAGCCGGTTCAGCCGCTATACCAACCCCCAGGCTCAGAAGGCCTGCGCCCGGTATGTTCAACTGGCCCGCGAGCATGGGATGGATCCAGCACAAATGGCGCTGGCTTTCGTCACTCGGCAGCCCTTCGTGACCAGCAATATTATTGGCGCGACCAACATGGACCAGCTCAATCGCAACCTGAGCAGCGTGAACATGGGACTCACCGACGCGATACTTGAAGCCATTGCCGACATCCATCAGAGCCAGCCCAACCCGGCCCCCTGATTCCGGTGCAGAGTCGCCGCTGCGCCAACTCAGGCCCAGCGGCGCAGTTTTGCCAGCACCATTCCTGCTATTTATACCGCGCAACAGGACACTTGCGCCACTCCTTAAGATGCTTTAGTCATATACTGGCCGATACAACCTATAATAAGAGCTAGATGATGTCACCGATCCATCCATCACTAATCCCCCTTCGCCAAGTCGCCATACTGGCCACTGACGGAGTGATCGCCTCTACACTGATGCAGGCCAAGGATTTTTTCCATATGGCCAGCCTGCGCGATGGTAGACGCCGCGGCCAGGGTCTAACGCCAGGCTTTCGCACTTCTATAGTTGCGCCTGACACGCTACCGGTGACCAGCTTCAGCCAGGACCGCATCGCCACCGATGCCACCTTGAGCGCGCTAAGGCCACAATTGATCATGCTGCCGGCATTCTGGGGTGACTTTGATCAGATGCTTGAACGCTATCCGGATGTGATCCCATGGCTGCAAGCAGAGCATGCCAGAGGCACACTGATCAGCGCTGAAGCCACTGGGGTATTCTGGATCGCCGCAGCCGGGCTGCTCAATGGTCGGGAAGCCACCACCTATTGGCGTTTCTTCGAAGAGTTCAGCGAGCGCTTTCCCGATGTGATTCTATGCAGGGACAAACACATCACCGATGCGGACAACATCTTTTGTGCCGCCGGGATCACCTCCGGTTGCGATCTTGCTATCCATCTGATCGAACGGCTCTGTGGCAGTGAAGTGGCGCAAGCGGTCGCGCGCGACACGCTATACGAGGTGCAGCGCAACTATACCCCTGGCATCATCGGTTTTGGCGGGCAGAAACTGCATCAGGACGTGGCGATACTGCAGATCCAGCAGTGGCTGGAGGAGCACTTTGCCGACAAATTCCGCTTTGAGGACGTCGCCAGTCAGCACGGCATGAGCATTCGTAACTTCATGCGCCGTTTTCAAGCGGCCACCGGCGACAAGCCCTTGCACTACCTGCAGCGGCTGCGCATCGAAACGGCGAAAAATCTGCTGAGCACCACAAGGCGGAGCATCAAGACCATCAGCTACGATGTGGGTTATGACGATGCCAGCTTCTTTGCGCGGCTGTTCCGCCAGCATACGGACTTGTCACCCAATCAATACCGCCGACAGTTTCAGCACTCCAGCCAGTAACTGCCAGCCGTACACCAATGCCTGCGGGCAACACCGTCTCAGGGTTTGTGCGCCCGGCAGAGAAACTCGTGGGACTGCATTTCCAGCAACCGGCTGAGGGTACGCTGGAATTCAAAGCTCAACCTGCCGCCGGTGTAGAGGTCTTTCAGTTCAACCTCGGCAGACAGAATCAGCTTGACGTTACGATCATAGAACTCGTCGACCAGATTGATAAAACGCCGGGCCATATCGTCCTTGCTGGCATCCATCTGCTCCACATTCGCGATCAGTACCGCGTGGAATACCTTGGCCAATTCAATGTAATCATTCTGGCTGCGCGGGCCGTCACAGAGTTCGCGAAATTCGAACCAGCCAACGTCCTCGCATACACGCAGCGATTGCACCGGCCGATTCTCGACCGTCAGCAATTCACCTTCCACGGTCTCGTTCATATCGGGCACCAGACTGGCGAAACTGCGCTGTAAACTGGCATCCGCATCGTCATCCAACGGCCAGTGGTACAGCTCGGCCTGCTCCAGCGCACGCAGACGATAATCCACACCGTTGTCGACATTGACCACATCGGTATGGCTATTCAGCAGGGCGATGGCCGGCAGGAAGCGCGCCCGCTGCAGGCCGTCCTTATAAAGGCCATCCGGCACGATGTTGGACGTCGCTACCAGCGTGACGCCATTCTTGAACAACTCTTCCATAAGAGTGCCCAAAATCATCGCGTCGGTGATATCCGAGACAAAGAATTCGTCAAAGCAGATAACCCGTGCTTCCTCGGCGAACTGAGTGGCTATCAGGGTCAAAGGATTCTTCTCGCCTTTGAGCCCCTTCAATTCATGATGAACGCGCTGCATGAAGCGGTGGAAATGGGTGCGCATCTTGCGCTTGAACGGCAGCGCGTCGAAAAAAGTGTCCACCAGATAGGTCTTGCCGCGCCCTACTCCGCCCCAGAAGTACAAGCCTTTCACCGGCTCGGGCTTTCTTCCAAACAGCTTTCCCAGCAGCCCGGACTTGCTCGACTCTGCTGCCACCAGATCGTCGAACAAGCGCTGTAAATGGCGTACAGCCTGTTCCTGAGCGGGATCGCGGACAAAATCCGGACGCTGAAGATCAGCCTTATAGCGTTCAAGGGGTGTCATAGGCGGGTAACCCTGGGCCAGGTCGATTGGGGGCGGTACTCTACCGCCCAGCATGATGCTTGGCAATTAACCTAAGGTAAGGACGCTTTCTACAGACTCTTTCAATTCCACGAGTCTGCCGTGGAAGAAATGGCCGGTCTCGGGGAAGCGTCTGACCTCCACTCCCGGCTGCCCGTCAAGCAGCTCAAATACCGCCGAAGGCGCTACTACATCGTCGTCTTCGCCCATCATGACCACCGCAGGACAGGCCAAAGGGATCAGGTCGGCAAAGGGCAGACGTTCAACAGAAGGCGCGACCAGCAACAGGCGTGTTGGAGCCGGATCCATGCGCGCTGCCGCTGCGGCAGCGACATACCCACCGAAAGAAAAGCCCATAACCCAAAGCGGTAGCTCGAATTCTTTCAATGCCCAGTCGATTACCGCCAGGCAATCATCCACTTCGCCCTCACCGTTCGCATGCTCGCCGGCACTTTTACCCACTCCCCGGAAGTTGAAGCGCACGACGCAGAAGTGCTGATCCCGGGCCGCGCGCATCAATGTATGCACGACCTTGTTAGTCATGGTCCCACCCTGCACCGGGTTGGGATGGCAAATCACAGTCACCGCAATCGGATTCTCGACCCGCGTTACCAACATCTCCAAGGAGCCTGCAGGACCCTCGATGGTCAAACGCTCTTCGCTATTGCTGCTCATTACTGCTTCTCCCGTGACTGCCAAGCGACAACTGTCGTCGCAAAAGGGTAGCAGATACAACGTCAAGACAGGCAGCCAGCTAGTCAATTTGACCAAAGCAACACGCGCAGCACTAGCCTTGGCAATGAAATGCCGTTACCGTTAGAACTAAAGCATATCGTCTATATCAAAGTATCCGATCACGCAGACATCATTGAGGGACCCAAGGTGCAAGCAAGCGAAAATCTCTGGATTGCAGTAGCGATTGCCCTGGCACTGGGCATCGTCATTGGCATCATTCTGACCCAACTGGCCCGTCGGGTCAGCGGCGGCAGCACGACCGGCACTCAGGCCCAGCTTGAGAGCCTGCAACTGCGCTTTGAAGAATATCAGCAGGATGTATCCAGCCACTTCAAGACCACGGCCAATCTGGTATCGCGACTGAACCGCAGCTACCAGGATATTCAGGAGCACTTGACGCAGGGCGCAATGGATCTGTCGCCTGACGACATGACCCGTCAACGTCTGCTGGCCGCGCTGGAGGAGCAAAGTGGCCCTTCCATGAGCACGCGCACCAGTTCCGAGCCGGTATTTGACAGCCTGGAGCCGCCGCGTGACTACGCGCCCAAAATGCAGGATATGCCGGGTACACTGTCGGAAAATTATGGCATCAAGCGCAAGCCTTGATTCAACCCTGCCCGCGACCTCGTCGCGGGTACCTCGTCCGGATAACATCCAGCATGCCGGTCACTGACCAAAACCCATTTTTTTCCTTCTCCAACGACAAACCCGGTTTGCTGGTCATTTCGGGCGACTGGTTACTTGCGCATTACAGCCATTTGCGGCGCTTGACCGCGGCAGCTCAAGAGCACGCCTGCGCGGTCACCGATGTGCAAATGGATCAGTTGAACAAGCTGGATACCGCCGGAGCTCAATTGCTCGCGGAGTTGCTGGGGCCGGCGCAACTGGAAAAGTTGACCGAACAACCTGGTCAACTGCCCGAAGAACGTCGTGTATTGCTGCGACGTGTGGCGCAGAGCCTGGATAGTGAAGAGCCGCAAAGCCCGCGCGGCAGCTCGCTGCTGATCGAGCTGCTGGAACGCACCGGCAAGGCTACCGCTGTTTTCTGGGGGCATTTGGTAGAGTTGCTCGGCTTTACCGGTCTGACACTGGCCAGCCTCGCAGCCAATGTTTTGCGCCCGCGTAGCTGGCGCATGACGGCGGTGGTCGCCCAGATAGAACAAACCGCGCTGAACGCCGTGCCCATTGTTGCCCTGCTAACCTTTATGGTCGGAGCGGTGATCGCCTTCCTCGGGGCCACAGTACTAAGCAGTTTCGGTGCCAGTATCTATACAGTCGACCTGGTCGCTTTTTCCTTTCTGCGTGAATTCGCCGTGCTGCTCACCGCGATTCTGATGGCCGGTAGAACTGCCAGCGCCTTTACCGCGCAAATTGGCTCGATGAAGGCCAATGAAGAAATCGATGCGATACGCGCGTTGGGCCTGAACCCGATGGAGATTCTGGTGTTACCCAGAGTCCTGGCGATGCTGATTGCCTTGCCGATTCTGACATTGGTGGCGATGCTGTCCGGCCTGTTCGGCGGCGCACTGGTTTGCGCCCTGGCGCTGGATATATCACCCACAATGTTTCTCAGCATGTTGCAACAGAATGTCGACGCTCGGCACTTTATCCTTGGCATAGCCAAGGCGCCGGTGTTTGCCCTGTTGATTGCCATCATTGGTTGCCTGGAAGGCCTCAAGGTCAGCGGCAGCGCCGAATCGGTAGGTGAGCACACCACGTCCAGTGTGGTGCAGTCGATATTCGTGGTCATTCTGGTCGATGCGATGGCAGCGATGTTCTATATGGAGATGGGCTGGTGAGTACCAGGAACCAAGCCACCGCACCGCTGGTTCAGGTCAGCGGTTTACTGAATCGTTTCGGCACACAAACGGTTCATGAAAACCTCGATCTGGATATCTATAAAGGCGAGATACTCGGCGTGGTAGGCGGCTCAGGCACCGGCAAGTCGGTACTGCTGCGCTCCATAGTCGGCCTTCACCGTCCGGACGCAGGCAGCGTCCGGCTGTTTGGTGAAGACCTGCAGGCACTCAGCGAGGAAGAACGCACAAAGTACGAGCGACGCTTCGGGGTACTTTTTCAACGCGGCGCTTTGTTCTCGTCATTGACGGTGGCGGAGAACATCGCCCTGCCATTGATCGAACACACCGGCCTCAGCCGAGAAGACGCCGAGCACCTGGCTAAAATGAAACTGGCATTGGCCGGTCTCCCGGCCCTGGCCGGCGATAAATACCCATCCGAGCTGTCAGGCGGTATGGTCAAGCGCGCCGCGCTTGCCCGCGCCCTGGCGCTGGATCCGGATATCCTGTTTCTGGATGAACCCACTGCTGGCCTGGACCCGATCGGCGCGGCGGCCTTTGACGATCTGATCAAGACCTTGCGCGACGCCATGGGCCTGACGGTGTTCCTGGTCACCCATGATCTGGATACCTTGTATGCTATCTGCGACCGCATAGCCGTATTGTCAGATCGCCGGGTGCTGGTAGCTGACACGCTGGAGAATGTCGCTGCTACCGAGAACCAGTGGATCCAGGAGTACTTTCATGGCCCCCGCGGCCGCGCTGCGGCTGAAGCCGTCAATCGTCAACACCAGTTGGAGTCCAGCCGCTAATGGAAACCCGAGCCCATCACGTTTTGATCGGCCTGTTCACCCTGATCGCCGCAGCCGCTGCGATGTTCTTTGCCATATGGCTAAGCAATACCAGCACCAGCAGGGAATTCAAGAACTATACCGTGGTCTTCAATCAGGCCGTGACTGGCCTGTCCCGCGGCAGTGCCGTTCAATATAGCGGGATCAAGATTGGTGACATCAACTCCTTGAGCCTGGATCCGGAAGACCCCCGACGGGTCCTGGCGCGCATTCGCGTGGAAGCGGACATTCCGATCAAGGAAGACACCCGCGCCAAACTGTCCTTCACCGGAATCACCGGCAACTCGGTAATTGAACTGAGCCACGGCCAACCATCCAGCCCGTTGCTGGAGGGCAAGAACGGTCTGGATCCAATCATCGTTGCCTCACCCTCGCCCATCTCGGCGCTCCTCGCGGACGGCGAGGATCTGATGACCAATATCAACCAGCTCATGTCCAGCGCGCGGAGCATTCTCTCCAAAGACAACGTTAAAAGCTTTACGCGCACCATGGAGTCCATCGAGAGAGCGACCACGACCATGGCCAATCAGGGCGATGATCTGGCCTTGCTGATCGACGAACTGACGATTGTCAGCCGCCAGGCTGGCGAAACATTGGAGCAGACCAACCAATTGATGGCCAGCGCCGACAGCCTGCTCAATGATCAGGGCACCCGCACCCTGGATGGCGCCGAACAGGCACTGGCCTCTATCGCTCGGACCAGCGCAGTGCTCGAAGAAATGCTCACTGAAAATAGCGAGGCCTTTGCCAGCGGCATGCAGGGGCTCGGCCAATTGGAACCGGCTATCAACGAGCTACGCGGCAGCCTAGGTGCGTTGCGCAGTCTCACCCGTCGTCTGGAAGACAATCCGGCCCGCTTTCTACTGGGCCGCGACAGCATCGAGGAATTTGAGCCGTGATCAAGCGACACACCATGACCCGTACTACGATGTTAGCCCTTGCTGCGCTCTGGCTATCCGCCTGCACCATCTTGCCTGAGTCGGAGCCGCTGTCGGTCTACCAACTGCCCGCGCCGCAGATGCAGCCTTCAGCCGCTGGCCAGAGTTTACCCACATTGCGCATCAACACCCCGCGCACCGGCTTCGCCCTGAGCACCCCGCGGATGCTGGTCAAGCCCGACGGCAATCGGGTGAGCAGCTACAAGGGCGCGCGCTGGACTGACCCGGTGCCGGTCGTACTGCGCGAACACCTGGCCAAAGCTTTTACCCAGCAAGGCTCACCTGCACGCGTCAGCACTGACGAACATGCGCTACACGCCGACGTGCACCTGGGCGGCGACCTGCAGCAGTTCCAGGTACGCTATGAAGGCTTGCAGCCTGTGGCGGTCATTGAGCTGGATGCCAGGCTGGTCAACCCCAACTCGCGCGAAGTCCTCGCTGCCAGGCGCTTTCTGGTCGAGCAGCCGCTGGACAACCCGCAGGCACCCGGCGTCGTAGTGGCGCTTAAATTGGCGGCCGATGATCTGGCCGAGCAGCTGATCCAATGGACCGCCGATAGCCTGAAGGGCTACGAAGCGAAGTAATATTCCGCGCAATAAAAAACCGCCGTACTGGCGGTTTTTTATTACGCGTTTATAGCCTCATTCCCACTCAATGGTCGCAGGCGGCTTGCTGGAAATATCGTACGTGACCCGCGATACACCGGTAATCTCGTTGATGATGCGGTTGGACACCGTCTCAAGAAACTCGTAGGGCAAATGCGCCCAGCGCGCGGTCATGAAATCGATGGTTTCCACTGCACGCAGGGCAATGACCCACTCGTAGCGGCGGCCGTCGCCGACCACACCCACCGATTTGACCGGCAGGAACACGGCAAAGGCCTGGCTAACCTTCTGGTAAAGGTCGGCCTTGCGCAGCTCTTCGATAAAAATGTAATCCGCGCGGCGCAGAATATCGGCATATTCCTTGCGAACTTCCGCCAGAATGCGCACGCCCAGACCCGGGCCGGGGAAGGGATGGCGGTAGACCATGTCATAGGGCAGGCCCAGCTCCAGACCAATCTTGCGCACTTCATCCTTGAACAGTTCACGCAACGGCTCAACCAGCTCGAAGGCCATATCGTCTGGCAAGCCACCGACATTGTGGTGCGACTTGATCACGTGCGCCTTGCCATTCTTGGAACCGGCCGACTCGATCACATCCGGGTAGATAGTGCCCTGAGCCAGGTACTTCACGCCCTTGAGCTTGGTCGCTTCTTCATCGAACACTTCGATAAAGGTGCGGCCGATAATCTTGCGCTTCTCTTCCGGGTCAGTCACGCCGAGCAGGCGCGACAGGAACTTGTCTTCGGCGTTGACGCGGATCACCTTGACGCCCATGTTCTCGGCGAACATGGCCATTACCTGCTCGCCCTCGTGCAAGCGCAGCAGACCGTTATCGACAAACACACAGGTCAGTTGCTCGCCAATTGCCTCGTGCAACAGCGCCGCCACCACGGAAGAATCCACGCCGCCAGACAGGCCGAGCAGAACGTTGGCCTCACCGACCTGAGCACGCACATTGGCCACCGCATCTTCCACAATGTTGGAGGCCGTCCACAGCGCATCACAACCGCACAGTTCCAGGATAAAACGTGAAAGAATGCGTTGGCCCTGGCGGGTGTGCGTGACTTCCGGGTGGAACTGCACGCCATAGAAATGGCGGCTTTCATCGCCCATTGCGGCGATCGCGCAGCTGGGTGTGCTGGCCAGAATATGAAAGCCCTCTGGCAGCTCGATGACCTTGTCGCCATGGCTCATCCAGACATCCAGGCTGAGCAGACCGTCGTCGTCGATATGATCTTCGATCCCGGAGAGAAAGCTGCTCTTGCCGACGATATCTACCCGCGCATAACCAAACTCGTGCTTTTCCGAACCCTGCACCTGACCGCCCAACTGCTCGGCCATGGTCTGCATGCCGTAGCAAATACCCAGTACCGGCACGCCCAGCTCATAAACGATCCCTGGCGCTCGGGGCGAGCCTGCCTGCGGTACCGACTCAGGGCCACCCGCCAGAATGATGCCCTTGGGGGCAAAGGCGCTGATCTCCGCCTCGTCCATATCCCAGGCACGAATCTCACAGTAAACGCCGATTTCGCGCACTCGGCGGGCAATCAGCTGGGTGTACTGGGAACCGAAATCCAGAATCAGGATGCGGTGAGCATGGATGTCTTGATGGAGCATGGGGCTTTCCTTCGGAAAGAGCTTGAAGCTGAAAGCTGGAAGCAGAAAATCTGAAGCCGGCGCAATGGCGTCCGGCTTCAGCGTCAGGCCTCCAGCGCCTGAGACATTCTGGTATCAACCGACGCGGTAGTTCGGCGATTCCTTGGTGATCTGCACATCGTGCACATGGGACTCGCTCATGCCAGCGCTGGTGATACGTACGAACTGCGGCTTGGTACGCATTTCCAGAATATCGCTGCTGCCGGTATAGCCCATGGACGCCCGCAGGCCACCCATCAACTGGTGGATAATCGCAGCCAGTGAACCCTTGTAAGGCACGCGCCCTTCGATACCTTCAGGTACCAGCTTCTCGGCACCGGCACTGGAATCCTGGAAGTAGCGATCAGATGAACCCTGGGTTTGCGCCATGGCTCCCATCGAGCCCATACCGCGGTAGGCTTTGTAGGAACGGCCCTGGAACAGCTCAACTTCACCCGGCGCCTCTTCGGTACCAGCGAACATGGAACCCATCATCACTACCGATGCGCCAGCAGCGATCGCCTTGGCCAGATCACCGGAGAAGCGGATACCACCGTCGGCGATCACGGGTATGTCCATACCCTTGAGCGCCGTTGCCACATCGGCAATCGCCGATATCTGCGGCACGCCCACACCCGCCACAATACGGGTAGTACAGATGGAGCCGGGACCAATACCGACCTTGACCGCGTCAGCGCCAGCTTCAGCCAGTGCCAATGCCGCTTCCGCCGTCGCAATATTGCCGCCGACCACCTGAATACCCGGATAGTTTTCCTTGACCCAGCGCACCCGCTCGATCACGCCGCGCGAATGACCATGCGCGGTATCGACTACCACCACATCGACACCGGCAGCGGCCAACGCAGCAATCCGCTCGGGTGTATCGACACCGGTACCTACCGCAGCACCGACCAACAGGCGACCCTGGTCATCCTTGGTCGCGTTCGGGTATGCACGGGCTTTTTCGATATCCTTGACGGTCATCATGCCCTTGAGGCCGAAGTTGTCATCAACGATCAGCACTTTCTCGATCCGGTGGCGATGCAGCAGCTCGCGCACCGCACCTGCACTCACGCCTTCCTTGACGGTAACCAGCTTCTCTTTGCTGGTCATGACTTCACGCACCTTGGCATTCATGCGGATTTCAAAACGCACATCCCGCGCGGTCACGATACCGACCAGTTCGCCACCGGAAAGAACCGGCACGCCGGAAATATTGTTAACGCGGGTCAGCTCGACCAACTCGCCGACAGTCGCATCGGCATCGATAGTGATCGGATCCTTGACCACACCGGATTCAAACTTCTTCACCTTGCGAACTTCGGCAGCCTGCTGCTCGACGGTCATATTCTTGTGAATGATCCCCATGCCACCTTCCTGCGCCATGGCGATGGCCAGGCGGGCTTCGGTAACGGTGTCCATGGCGGCGGACAACAGGGGGATATTAAGTTCGATGCGCCGGGTGAGCCGGGACTTGAGGCTGACGTCCTTGGGCATGACCTCGGAATATCCGGGCACGAGCAGAACATCATCAAAGGTAAGGGCTTCTTGGCTTACACGTAGCATAGCAGGGCTCCCGAGCGGGAAAATGGAAGCAGGGCATTATACCTATCACCGGCATCAGCCTCAATCGCTATCAACCCTGCAACGGAATTATTCTCTGAGAGCGCCAGGCAGGCTAAGATGGGCGCATGACCGATGACACCCTATTTAAACGCCTGACAGCCGAGCGCGACGTGCTCAGCGTCAGCCAGCTCAACGCCCGCGCCCGCAGCCTGCTGGAAGATGTCTTTCCGCAAATCTGGGTTGAGGGCGAACTCTCCAATCTGGCCAAGCCCTCCTCCGGGCACCTGTATTTCAGCTTGAAGGACAGTAAAGCGCAGATCCGCTGCGCCTTTTTCCGCCAGCACGCCAGCCGCGTGCGCATGGACATGCGTGACGGCTTGCAAGTTCGGGTACGCGGGCGCGTGAGCCTGTATGAAGGGCGTGGCGACTACCAACTGATCGTCGACAGCATGGAAAGCGCCGGCGATGGCGCGCTGCGTCAGGCCTTCGACGCGCTGAAAGCCAAGCTGGCCGATGAAGGTCTGTTCGCCGCCGAACGCAAGCGCCCGCTACCGGCCCATCCCAAACGCATTGGCGTGATTACCTCAGCCAGCGGCGCGGCGGTGCGCGACATTATCAGCGTGTTTGGTCGCCGCGCGCCCTTTATCGAACTGGTCATCGTACCCACGCCCGTGCAAGGCCGTGAGGCGGCGCCGCTGATCGTCAAAGCGCTGCAACAGGCTGACCGGGCCGGCTTTGACGCACTAATAGTGGCGCGCGGCGGCGGCTCCCTGGAAGATCTGTGGCCGTTCAACGAAGAGATGGTCGCCCGGGCGTTGGCTGCGTGCCAGACCCCCACCATCAGCGCGGTCGGGCACGAGACCGACGTCTCGATCAGCGATTTCGTTGCCGACGTGCGCGCACCCACACCTTCCGCAGCGGCTGAGTTACTCAGCCCTGACCAGCAGGCGATGCTGCAGCAGGTGGAGCGCGCGCACCGTCATCTGCATCAGCGCATGCGCGAACGTCTGGCTCGCGAACAATTGCGCCTGGATAGCCTGCGCCGACGCCTGCGCCACCCTGGCGAGCGCCTGGCGCAACAAGCCCAGCGGCTGGACGATTTCGAACTACGCCTCAAGCGCGCGCTGCGCCAACAACTGACGCTGCTGGGCCAACGCCATGAGCGCCTGCTGGCTCGCCTCCAAGCGCAGCACCCGGGCAAGCACCTCGCGCTGTTGCGCCAACGGCTGGACCAGTTCGACCAGCGCCTGCCGCGGGCCATGACCCTGGGTATGCAGCAACGGCGGCAACGTTTGGACAATCTGGCCCAGACACTGCACCTAGTGAGTCCGCTGGCCACGCTCGGTCGCGGCTACAGCATATTGCTCGACCAGCAGGGTCGCGCGCTGCGCAGCCACGCCGATGCCAAACCCGGGCAACGCGTCGAAGCACGCCTGGCCGACGGCCGCCTTGCACTCAGGGTCGAGGATGACCTCGACCAACCCCACACCCTTCCGCTGCTGGATTGACCTTTAGATGAAACCCCTTATTGCTTTGCTGATAATGGCCTGTCTGAGCCTGCCCGCGCATGCCGAAGGCTTTATTACCCGCTTGTTGAACAAACCGGTGCCCGGCGGCGTAGCTGTGGTCACGCTACCAGAACAGGACAGCGCACCCCGCGTGCGCTACCAGGACCAATCCGTACTGGTCATTCGCGAGGACGGCCAGCGCTGGATCGCGATCGCCGGCATCCCGCTGACGGTAAAGCCGGGGACCGAACAGCTGGAACTGGACACTGGCCAGAAGCTCGACTTCCAGGTCGGCAGCCGCGAGTACCCGGCCCAGCGCATCACCCTGAAGAACCAGCAGCACGTTACACCTGACCCGGCACACCTCAAGCGAATTCAGCGCGAACTGGACCAGCAAATCGCAGCCTATAAAACTTTCAGCCCCAGACAGCCGAGCAACCTGATGCTCGACCGCCCGGTCGAAGGTCGTCTGTCCAGCGCCTTTGGCCTGCGGCGAATTTTTAACGGCGAGGAGCGCAACCCGCACTCGGGTCTGGATTTCGCCGCACCCAGCGGGACCCCGATCAAGTCGCCCGCGGAAGGCAAAGTGATTCTGACCGGGGACTACTTCTTCAACGGCAAAACCGTGTTCGTCGATCACGGCCAGGGGCTGGTCAGTATGTTCTGCCATCTGTCATCAATCGGCGTGGAGGTGGGTGATGAACTGGACCGGGGCGAAGTGTTGGGCAAGGTCGGCGCCACCGGTCGCGCCACCGGCCCCCACCTGCACTGGAACGTCAGCCTGAACAACGCCAGGGTCGACCCGGCCATCTTTATTGGCGCATACATGCACTAAGGCTATCTAAGTCGGGTTGGGTTTGGGACAGCCAACCCAGCCTCACCCCAAAGCCCGAAATAGCACTCAGCCTGTCAGGGTGGAGAAAGTGTAGATAACAGGGACGTTATCTCCAAGCCTCCAGGGACGGATTTACGGCGTCTTTCGCAACCCTGCCAGGCTGAGTGCGGCAACTCCTCGCACAATTCGGTCACAGCCCTTCACGCAAAAAACCACCAATTCGGCCGCATACAATAGATTTATATGTGCAATAAATCCAAATTACGCGAGTTAATGGCGAATTAATAATCAGTGTTGCAATAAAAAACTCAAACTACTAACTTTACTGCAACAACACCCTATTTATAGCACCTACGCGCTCACGAGGCGCCATCAGTACAGGATATTCAGCATGAGCATGCTCAAAGACCCATCCAGCAAATACAGAGCGTTTCAGCCGGTCGACATCCCCGACCGCACCTGGCCATCAAAGACCCTTACCGAGGTTCCGGTGTGGTGCAGCTCTGACCTGCGCGATGGTAACCAGTCGCTGATCGAGCCTATGGATCCCGGACGCAAACTGCGCTTTTTCCAGACTCTGGTCAAAATCGGCGTCAAACAGATCGAAGTTGCCTTTCCGTCGGCATCGCAAACCGACTTCGACTTTGTTCGCACGCTGATCGAAAAAGGCCATATTCCTGACGATGTCACTATTCAGGTGCTGACCCAGGCCCGCACCGACCTGATCGCGCGTACTTTTGAATCGGTACGCGGTGCCAAGAAAGCCATCGTCCACGTCTATAACGCTACCGCCCCGAGCTTCCGGCGCATCGTCTTCAACCAGGACAAGAAAGGCGTGGTGGATATTGCCGTGAATGCCGCCAAGCTGATCAAGGAACATGCCGCCCAGCAACCCGACACGCAGTGGACCTTCCAGTACTCACCAGAGATCTTCACCTCTACCGAACTGGATTTCGCCGTCGAAGTCTGCGACGCGGTACTGGATGTGTGGCAACCAACGCCAGACAACAAGGTTATTCTCAACCTGCCAGCCACGGTGGAAGTAGCTACCCCTAATCATTACGCTGATCAGATCGAATGGTTCGGCCGCCACATCAGCCGTCGCGACAGCGTATTGATCAGTTTGCACACGCATAACGATCGCGGTACCGGGGTGGCAGCTACCGAACTGGGACTGCTCGCCGGAGCGGATCGGGTCGAAGGTTGCCTGTTCGGAAACGGAGAGCGCACCGGCAACGTGGATCTGGTGACTCTGGCCCTGAATCTGTACACCCAGGGCATCAACCCGCAACTGGACTTTTCCGATATCGATGCCGTGCGTAAGGTGGTCGAGGAGTGTAACCAACTGCCGGTTCACCCCCGTCACCCTTATGTCGGGGATCTGGTCCACACCGCCTTCTCTGGCTCGCACCAGGACGCGATTCGCAAGGGCTTCACCCAGCAGAAAAGCGACACCCTGTGGGAAGTGCCTTACCTGCCGATCGACCCTGCGGATATCGGCCGCAGCTACGAGGCGGTCATTCGGGTCAATAGCCAGTCTGGCAAGGGCGGCATCGCCTACCTGCTGGAGCAGGAGTACGGCATCAGCCTGCCGCGGCGCATGCAGATAGAATTCAGCCAGGTGGTTCAGGGCGAAACCGACCGGCTGGGTCTGGAGATGAGCGCAAAGCAGATTCACGATCTGCTTGAGCGTGAATATCTGCAAGCCAGCGATCCCTACACGCTGATTCGTCATCGGCTGCAGGAAGAGAATGGCACCAGCGCGGTGGATGTTGAGGTGCTGAATGAGGGCGAAACCCAGCATTGGCGCGGTCTCGGCAAAGGTCCGCTGGAGGCCTTGGTCGCCGGTTTGCCGGTCAAGGTGGAGATCATGGATTACCATGAGCACGCCATCGGCTCAGGTAGCAATGCCAAGGCTGCGGCTTATATCGAGATCCGCCTGGACAATGGCCGCCCCTTACACGGCATCGGTATTGACGAGAACCTGACCACCGCCAGCTTCCGCGCGCTGTTCAGCGCCTTGAACCGAGCCCTGCGACAGGCCGACCAACAGGCCGCTTGATCCGCCGTATAAGCGCAGGAAAGACACTCCGTCTTCCCTGCGCTAATCCCTACTGCCATGCCCCTACTCCGCGACAATCCGATACATAACCGAGTTGCGAAATAGCACGTCGTACCCATAATGGCGCAGAATCCAGGAGTTTTTACACTGGCCCGCCCATTAAAGGAATTTGTCGATGTCTGACAACACATTGTTGAAGCCCATACGCCTGGGCAGTCTGGATCTTCCCAACCGCGTCATCATGGCCCCGCTCACCCGCCAGCGCGCGCAGCAGCCAGGTAACATTCCACACCAACTGAACGCCATCTACTACGCCCAACGCGCCAACGCCGGCTTGATTATCAGCGAGGCCACGCAGATCTGCGCCGAAGGTCAGGGCTATGCCTGGACACCGGGCGTACACAGTGCCGAGCAGATCGCCGGCTGGAAGCTGACCACCGATGCCGTACACAAAGCGGGTGGGCGCATTTTCATGCAGCTATGGCACGTGGGACGTATCTCCCATACCTTGCTGCAGCCAAACGGCGCGGCGCCCGTAGCGCCCTCGGCGATCCAGGCCAAAGCCGAGTGCTATGTGCAAGAAGCCGATGGCAGCCACCATAAAGCACCCACGTCAATGCCCCGCGCACTGCCAACAGAAGAGCTGCCGGGCATCGTCGAGGCTTATGCCCAAGGCACTCGTAACGCCATGGAAGCGGGATTTGACGGCGTCGAAGTGCATGCTGCCAACGGCTACCTACTGGACCAGTTTCTCTGCTCAGACAGTAATCAGCGCACAGATAACTATGGCGGCAGCGTCGAGAATCGCGTGCGACTGGTGCTGGAAGTAGTCGACGCTGCTGTAAGCACGGTAGGCGATAGCGGCCGGGTGGGCATCCGCATCTCGCCGATGGGTACATTCAACGGCGTGGACGACGCCAACCCGCTAGAGACCTTCAGCCACCTGATCAAGGAGCTGAACAGCCGCCAATTGGCATACCTGCACATCAACAAGCCTGACTGGGTCGGCGGCACTTATGAGGGATTCGATGAGTTACTTCAGGCCCTGCGTGAGCAATACACCGGACAATTGATTCTTTGCGGCGGCATGGATGCCAGCAGCGGCGCCGAAGCGATTGATTCCGGCCTGGCTGATGTGGTCGCCTTTGGCCGGCCCTACATCGCCAACCCGGATCTGGTGGCACGTATCCAAGCCGGAGCCGAGTGGAACAATATCAACCCAGCCACCCTCTACGGCGGAGCTGAAATCGGCTATACCGACTATCCGACCTTGAACGGCTGATACCGCTAAAGAAAAAGGCTGTCGTGAATGACACGACAGCCTTTTCTTGCGGCGTTACACTCCAGGTTCAGCGCTTGTCGCGGCGCTTTTTCTCGGCGGTCTTGTGGTGGCTCATCAACCGGCGCTTCTTGTTCACCTGTCGATCGGTCAGCGTGTTCTTGCGATCCTCATAGGGATTCTCACCTGACTTGTACTCGACCCGAATCGGCGTACCTGACAACTTCAGCACCTTGCGGAAGGTGTTTTCCAGGTAGCGCGTATAGGAGCCAGGAACCTTTTCCAACTGATTGCCGTGCACGATGATGATCGGCGGGTTCGAACCACCCAGGTGCGCATAGCGCATCTTGATCCGACGGCCGTTGACCATCGGTGGCTGGTGCTCGCTGACGGCATCTTCGAGAATCTGCGTCATGCGGTTGGTCGGCACCTTGGTCATGGCGCTGGCGAACGCCTTGTCGACCGACTTGTAAAGCAGGCCAACACCGCTGCCATGCAATGCGGAAATAAAATGCAGATCGGCGAAATCAGCGAAGAACAGGCGGCGCTTGAGCTCGATCTTGACGTAGTCCTTCTCGCGCTCGTCCATCCCGTCCCACTTGTTCACCGCGATCACCAGCGCGCGTCCAGCTTCCAGCGCAAAGCCCAGCAGGTGCAGATCCTGATCGACAATCCCGTCGCGGGCATCGACCACGAAGATCACCACGTTGGCATCCTGGATCGCCTGCAGGGTCTTGACCACCGAGAATTTTTCAACCGCCTCGAACACCTTGCCGCGACGCCGAACACCGGCGGTATCGATCAGGGTATAAGGCTTCTCATGACGCTCGTAGGGAATATAGATACTGTCACGCGTGGTGCCGGCCTGATCGAAGACGATGACGCGGTCTTCACCCAGCATGCGATTGACCAGCGTCGACTTGCCTACGTTGGGGCGACCGATGACCGCAATCTTGGTGCCGATGGCTTCAACGATGCGACGACCCTGGGCATCTTCGCCTTCAACTGCCCGCTCGGCCATCAGCGCGGCGATACCGTGCTCACCCATGACCTGCTCAAGCATCGGATTGATGTTGCGGCCGTGGGAAGCAGCGATACCAATAGGCGCTCCGAGGCCCAGCGCGGAGAACTCACCAAGTATCGAATCCGGATCCGAGCCGTCAATCTTGTTGGCGATCAGATAAGTATGCTTGTTGCGTTTGCGCAGATGCTCGGCAATCAGTTCATCGCCGCCGGTTCTGCCCGCTTGCGAATCGACCAGAAACAGCACCGCGTCGGCTTCTTCGATCGCCTGTAATGACTGTCCGGCCATTTCCATGTCGATGCCGCTTTCTTCACCGGTGATACCGCCGGTGTCGACCAGAATATAGGGCTTGCCCTGCCATCTCGCCTCACCGTATTGCCGGTCGCGGGTCAGGCCGGCCACGTCGGCCACAATCGCGTCACGACTTTTGGTCAGACGATTGAAAAGAGTGGATTTGCCGACGTTCGGCCGACCCACCAGGGCAATAACAGGAACCATGATCACTCCGCGCACGGATCACCGCGCAATAAACAAAAAGGCCGCTGCGCCAGATAAGTCGGGCAGCGGCCGAAACAGTATAGCGTTTTTACTTTATTCCAGCTTCAGGGCTACCAGATCGCCGCTGTTGCCGTATACATAGAGCGTATCGCCAATAACAATCGGCGCCGCCCGAACACCCTTGCTGTCCACTCGTTTGCGTGCGACCAACCTGCCATCGGTTTGTGCCAGCAGGTGCACATAGCCTTCAAAGTCAGCCACGGCGACGAAGCTGCTGAAAGCAACCGGAGCAGTCAGGTTGCGCCGCAGCAAGTCTTCGTTGGTCCACAAGGGCTCAGCGCGGTTGCGGTCGACGGCTTCAATCTTGCCATCGGCATGGGTCACATACAGGCTGCCAAAACCTTCGGCGATGCCGGTATGACTGGATGCCGGGTACTGCCATAACTGACTGCCGGTTTCTGCATTCAGCGCAGCCATGACGCCCTGGAAGCTCACGACGTACAACACATCGTTCTGGAGCAACAAGTCGCCATCGATATCCACCATGCGCTCAAGTTCGGAGCGGCCCTGAGGCTGAGCAACACGCTCTTCCCAGAGGGGCAAGCCGGTATCGGCAGCCAGAGCGACCACACGGCCACTGGCCAAGCCGGCATACACCCGGCGCAAATTGACAACAGGGGTGCTATGCCCGCGCACAGTCAGTACGGGCAAGCTGGATTCGTAGATCCAGCGCTGCTCTCCGGAACTGATGTCAAGCGCAGTCAGCTTGTCGTCCTGGGTTTGTACTACCACCACGTCACCATTGGTTTGCGGCGGAGCCAATACTTCACTAGACACCTGGGCGCGCCAGAGTTCTTCGCCATCGGCTTCGGCGAGCACGATCACTTCGCCATCCAGAGTCCCGAGCATGACCCGGCCACCACCCGCGCCGACTGCGCCCGAGAGCCGCTCGTCCAGCTTGACCTGCCAGTTCACTTCACCGGTATCGCGGTCCATCGAGACCACGCGGCCTTTGGCGTCCGCGGCATACAGCGTCAACCCGTCAATGACCGGACTGAGATGGGTAAAGAGCTTGCCCTGACCCACGCCAATATTACGCTCCCAACTGCGCTCCAGCTCCTGCTCGGCGGTAAAGTCTTCCAACTCGGCGGGGGGCAACTCTTTCTTGCCGGAGCTACTGCAGCCAACTGCCAGTGCTGCGGCAAGGCCTATGGCAAGATATCGGAACTTCAGGTTCACTAGGCTTCCTCCGCCAGATCATCGAGCTTCAACTGTAATTGCGGACGATCACGTGGATCTTCGATCGCCTCCATGGCTGCCGTATAAGCCGCACGTGCTTCATCAACACGTCCCAGGCCCAACAACAGATCACCGCGAACTTCTTCACGCCCAGCCAGCAAGGCACCGTTCACTTCACCGGAGAAAAGCTCCAAACCTTCTTCAGCTCGCTCCTGGTCGGCCAACACACGGGCCAGGCGCTGACGAGCCACTTCCTGCAGCGTCTCGTCGCCAGCTTCATCGGCGACCTCGCGCAGAACCTCCTCGGCACCGCTCATGTCGCCAGCCTCCACTGCCATCTTGGCCTGCATCAGCCCGGCAAACTGGGCGTAACGGGTACCGGCATACTCGCTGCGAATCTGCTCGGCCAGCTCGGCACTGCGGGCTCGCGCCTCCTCGCCTTCACCCGCCATAACCGTTTCCAGCATGTTCTGATACAAGGCCGAGGCGTTGGCAGCCTTGGTATCTTGATAATTGGTCCAACCCTGCCAGCCGAATACCCCGGCCAGAGCGATAACCACACCGGTAAGCAACGGGATACCGTGGCGGTTCCAGAGCTCCTTGATCTTCTCTACCTGTTCTTCTTCTGTCTGGTAACTCACCCTTGTCTCCTTGCCTGCGCAAAAACGGTACTGGACCGCTTACAACAATTGTTTTAGACGTGCCGGCACATCCTGCCAGGCTATATTTTCCTGCTCACCTTCCACGCGCAGCGGCTTTATACCCACCCGCTGAGCGGCAATTTCATCTTCGCCGAGGATCAACGCAAACAACGCGCCTGACTTATCGGCTTTCTTGAACTGGCTCTTGAAGCTACCACCACCGCAGTGCACCACCAGCCGCATGTCCGGCAACGCATCACGCAATTGTTCCGCCAAGCGGAAGCCAGCCTTGTCAGCCCCGGCGCCCAGTGTCACGAGATAGACATCAACCTGTCTGGCCAGTTCAGCGGGCACTTTATCCAGCGTCTGGATCAAAAGCAGCAAGCGCTCGATGCCCATCGCGAACCCCACTGCCGGGGCCGGCTTGCCGCCCAATTGTTCAACCAGACCGTCATAACGCCCGCCAGCACATACCGTGCCTTGTGAGCCCAACTGATCAGTCACCCATTCGAACACTGTCAGGCCGTAGTAGTCCAGCCCGCGCACCAGCCGCGGATTGATCTCATAGGGTAAGCCGGCCGCATCCAGCAACGCGCACAAACCGGCAAAATGCTCGCGGGCCTCATCATTCAGGTAGTCGGCCAGCTTTGGCGCGTCGCTCAACAGCGCCTGGGTAGTCTGATTCTTGCTGTCGAGCACGCGCAGCGGGTTGCTTTCCAACCGGCGCTGGCTATCCTCGTCCAACTGGTCATAGCGCTCGCGCAGATAACTGACCAGCGCCTCCCGATAGCGAGCACGATCGGCACTGCTACCCAGGCTATTGAGCTGAAGACTGACAACATCCTCCAAGCCCAGCAGTTTCCACAGCCGCCAACTGAGTAAAATCAATTCAGCGTCTATATCCGGCCCGCTCAGATTGAAGGTTTCCACACCAATCTGGTTGAACTGGCGATAGCGCCCTTTCTGCGGCCGCTCGTGACGGAACATCGGGCCGTTGTACCAGACCTTGTGGCTGACACCGCCACCCAGCAGACCGTGCTCGAGCATGGCTCGCACACAGCCAGCGGTACCTTCAGGCCGCAGTGTCAGGGAATCGCCGTTGCGGTCGTCAAAGGTGTACATCTCTTTTTCGACGATATCCGTCACTTCACCGATGGTGCGCTTGAACAGCTCAGTCGACTCGACAATCGGCAAGCGGATCTGCTGATAACCGTAGCTGCCCAGTAATTGCGCTACCCTGCGCTCGAAATACTGCCAAAGGGCGGTGTCGGCGGGCAGAATGTCATTCATGCCGCGCACGGCTTGCAAGTTCTTCAAAGCGTCTTTCCTTTATCAGCCACGGGCGATGGTATTGGCTTCCAGCGCCTGCTTGGCAGCAATCTTGTCACGAATCATTTTTTCCAGCGTATCCACCAGGCGGGCATTGTCCACTTTCTGGTCCGGGACGCCACCGACATAGAGCAAATTATTTGGCGAACCGCCAGTCAGGCCGATATCGGCCTCTTTGGCTTCGCCGGGGCCATTGACCACACAGCCGATGACCGCTACATCCAGGGGCACGACCACATCTTCCAGGCGCGCCTCAAGTTCGTTCATGGTTTTGATCACGTCGAAGTTCTGCCGTGAGCAACTGGGGCAAGCAATGAAATTGATGCCGCGCGAACGCAAATGCAGCGACTTGAGCAGATCGAAACCGACCTTGATCTCTTCCACCGGGTCAGCCGCCAGTGAAATGCGAATGGTGTCGCCAATGCCTTCAGCCAGCAACATGCCCAGACCAACTGCGGACTTGACCGTACCCGAACGCAGCGCACCGGCTTCGGTAATACCCAGATGCAGCGGCTGCTCGATCTGCGCCGCCAGCAGCCGGTAAGCCCCTACGGCCATGAACACGTCGGAGGCTTTGACGCTGACCTTGAAGTCCTGAAAGTCCAGCTTGTCCAGATAATCCACATGCCGTAGCGCTGAATCCACCAGCGCCTGGGGGGTGGGCTCGCCGTATTTTTTCTGCAGATCTTTTTCCAGCGAGCCGGCGTTCACACCAATACGTATTGGAATGCCGTTATGCCGCGCAGCATCCACTACCGCTCGCACGCGGTCTTCACGGCCAATATTGCCGGGATTGATGCGCAGGCAATCAACCCCCAGATCAGCCACCCGCAGGGCAATCTTGTAGTCAAAATGAATGTCCGCCACCAGCGGCAGCGTCACGCGCTTGCGGATCTCGCCGAAAGCCTCGGCAGCCTCCATGCTGGGTACTGACACCCGCACGATGTCCGCGCCTACCGCCTGCAGCTGGTTGATCTGCCCGACAGTGGCAGCCACATCGCAGGTTTCAGTATTGGTCATGCTCTGCACGGAGATCGGCGCATCGCCGCCTACCAGCACCGAGCCGACGCGAATCTGCCGGGAAATACGACGCTTGATGGGAGATTCCTGATGCATGCTGATTTACCCCTTACTGGCCCAGACGCAGCCGGACCACGCCCGACTGGCTGTAGGACTGCATATTCACCGGCTCACCCCGGAAAACAATTTGCTCGACCGTTTCAACGGCGCCGATGACCACATCTACCGGACCATCATGATCGATATTCAACGCCTGCCCCGCCTGCATCAGACTGCTGTGCAACACCTGACCACCCACCGCCGTTACTTGCAACCAGCAGTTACCGGTGAAGCGCATCTGCAAAGCGCCTGTGGCTGATTCAGTATCAGCAGCGGACGCGGCGACTGGCTCGCTGGCTTCCGTAACAGCCGGTTCGGAAGCCGACGCCGCGGGCTGTTCGCCCTCGGTGCTCTGAGGCACCTGCTCGGCAGACACTTCAGCGCCACTCAGCTCACCTTCCAACGGCGCGTCTAGTGTTGCTTCATTATTCGCAGCCGCTTCGGCCTGCAATTGCATGTCTTCTTCCATGCTGACCGGCAGAGCCAGCGCATCAACCTCTACTTCGTCAATCAACGGCTCGGAGCCGCCCACTTCTTCTGCGGGAGTCTGCACCGGCCGGCTGTCGTACCACCACACCAGCACCGATGCGAGAATGATCAGCGCAATAATCACCGATGACCAGGTAACCAGCATGTGCCCGGTTTTGCCCGGCGGGGTCAGCTTGTCGATACCACTGACGCTACGCTCGCGCACCACCACACCCACATAGCTGTCGTACTCAAGCACCAGACGATTGGGATCCAGACCCAGCATGCTCGCATAGCTGCGCACGTAGCCGCGGGCAAACGTATCACCGGGCAACTGATCAAACCGGCCTGCCTCCAGATGCAGCAGGATCTTTTCCGGCAAACGCAGAGTGGCCGCCGCCGCCGCAGTGGTCAGACCCTGTTTCTCACGCTGGTCACGCAGCGTAGCGCCGGGATTCTGTTTGCTCTGCTCGGGGAGCAGTTCCACCAAGGTGTCACGCTCTTCTATAGTCATAACTATTCTGAAGCCTCGAGAGCCTGCGCTTGCGCACTGGCCGGATAAAGTCGACGTAATTGCAGGGCATAACTGGCTGCACGATTGTGATCTTCAAAGCGCCGAGCCAAGCGCACGCCCAGCCACAGGCTTTCGGCATCCTGCCCGGAATATTCGGTAAAGTTCCGATAATACTCCCAGGCCGGCACATAGTTCTGCGCGGTAAATTCGATCTTGGCCATTTCCAGCAAGGCCAGCGGCTGACGGCTGTTCAGCCGGAGCGCGCGCTCAAAGCTGGCCTTGGCTTCCTCTACCTGGCCCATACGAGCATAGGTAAGACCCAGGTTTTCAAATACCCGCGAGCGCTCGCCGTAAAAGTTATCCTGCGACGCTTTCTGGAACGCCTCCAGTGCTTCCGGGTAGCGCTCCTGATTGAGCAAAAACACGCCATAGTTGTTCAGGATCCGCGGGTTGTTCGGATCACTGGCTTGCGCAGCTCGAAAATGCTTGTCGGCCGATTCATATTCGCCTTCGCGCTGAAATACCATTGCCAGAGCAATGTTGGCCGACGCAGAACCCGGATCAATCTTTAATGCTTCGCTTAACGGCGCCTTGGCGCTCTCGGTTTCACCTTGCTGCAGATAACCCAAACCCAACTGGATATAAGCGTCTCTGGCGGCGTCCGGATCATTAGCGCGCTGCGGCTGGTCCGATGTAGTAACACAGCCACTCAGCACCAGGCCGAGCAAAAGCGTCACTGCCAGATTGGTTCTTCTCATCACAATCGATCCCCGTTTGGATACTTATCGTTCTGAAACAAATGGCTGCACTGTCACAGGTTCGTCAGCACTCAGCTCTCGTAGGGCGATATAACGCTCGCTGCGGCGAGTGCGGTCCATGACCTGACCGACCAACTGGCCGCAAGCGGCATCGATATCCTCACCGCGCGTGGTGCGTACGGTCACCTGATAGCCAGCCTTGTGCAGCATGTCCTGGAAGCGGCGGATACTGTTGTTACTGGGCCGCTCGTAGCCCGAATGCGGAAAGGGGTTAAACGGAATCAGGTTGATCTTGCACGGCGTATTGCGCAGCAGCTCGATCATCTCATTGGCCTGTTCAGGCTGATCATTGATGTCCTTGAGCATGGTGTACTCGATCGTCAACACCCGTTTGTCACCCAAACGCGCGATATAGCGATTGCAGGCAGGCAGCAAGACTTCCAACGGGTACTTCTTGTTGATCGGCACCAACTGATTGCGCAGCTCGTTATTCGGTGCATGCAGCGACAGGGCCAAAGCCACGTCGGTGATTTCGCCGAGCTTTTCGATCATCGGCACCACACCAGAGGTGGACAGCGTGACCTTGCGCTTGGAGATCCCATAGCCCAGGTCGTCCATCATCAACAGCATGGAATCCACGACGTTATCGAAATTCAACAGCGGCTCACCCATCCCCATCATTACCACGTTGGTAATGGCACGGTCGGATTTAGCTGGGATAGTGCCAAAAGACTTGTTGGCGACCCAGACCTGGCCAATGATTTCGGCTACGGTCAGATCGCTATTGAAACCTTGTTTGCCGGTAGAGCAGAAACTGCAATCCAGCGCGCAGCCAGCCTGAGAGGATACGCACAGCGTACCGCGGCCATTCTGCGGAATATAAACCGTTTCTACGCAACTGCCGGAGGCAACACGTATCACCCACTTGCGGGTGCCATCCTTGGAAATATCTTCACTGACCACTTCCGGCGGCCGAATCTCGGCACAGGCGTCGAGCTTTTCGCGCAACACCTTGCCGACATTGGTCATATCTTCAAAGCGGTCGACACCAAAGTGATGGATCCATTTCATGACCTGTCCGGCACGGAAGCGCTTTTCTCCAAGGCTGTCGAAGAAGGCTTCCATTTTCGGCTGTGTCAGTCCCAGCAGATTGATCTTGCCGGTTGCATTGGTCATAGCGGTCACATCACTTGGTTGGTGGCGAGAAACAGATCAGGCGCGGGGGCACAGCTCGGTTTCAGCAAAGAAGTAGGCCACTTCGCGTGCAGCGGAAGTGGTGGAGTCCGAACCGTGTACTGCGTTGGCGTCGATGGATTCAGCGAAATCGGCGCGGATAGTACCGGCTTCAGCTTCCTTGGGGTTGGTAGCGCCCATCAGCTCGCGGTTTTTCAATACAGCGCCTTCGCCTTCCAGCACCTGCACAACAACCGGACCGGAAGTCATGAAGCTGACCAGATCCTTGAAGAAAGGACGTGCGCTGTGCTCGGCGTAGAAGCCTTCAGCGTCTGACTGGGACAGCTGAACCATCTTCGCAGCGATGACGCTCAGGCCAGCTTTCTCGAAACGGCCGATAATTTGGCCGACAACGTTCTTGGCGACGGCGTCAGGCTTGATGATGGACAGAGTACGTTCTACAGCCATAAAAAACTCTCCAGAAAAATCAGGGGGTGGATTCAGGGTTTAAAAAGGAATTGTTAACCTGCGGATTATACGCAGGTTAGTTGCAAATACATAACAGGCTACGCAAAAGCCTGATCGAGCGCATCCGCGCCCGGGTTCAGGCCGCCTGACGCAGACGGGTAACCACCTGGCACAGCATGGTCGCGGCCTGATCAATGTCGTCCTGCGTGGTGAAGCGACCCAACGACAGCCTCAGCGAACTGTGCGCCAACGGATCCGGGACGCCCATCGCGCGCAATACGAAGGAAGGCTCTACCGAAGCAGAATTGCAGGCGGAACCGGAAGACAACGCCAGATCTTTGAGTGCCAACAGTAGCAGCTCGCCATCCACCCCGGCGAACGCCAGATTCAGATTGTGCGGGACACGTTGCTCAGCGCTACCGTTGAGACTGACATCCGGCAGCTCGGCCAGCCCCGCCAGCAACCGATCACGCAGTTGTGCAATGCGTTGATTGTCCGCCTCCATCAACTGGGCGGCCAGCGCAAAGGATTCACCCATACCGACAATCTGGTGCGTCGCCAGCGTCCCCGAGCGCATGCCGCGCTCATGCCCGCCGCCGTGAATCAGCGCCTCTAGCTTGAGCTGCGGGTCGCGCCGCACGAATAGTGCTCCTATACCCTTGGGGCCGTAGGTCTTGTGCGCGCAGAACGACATCAGATCCACCGGCAGGTTGCGCAGGTCGATCGGTAACTTGCCGGTGGATTGCGCTGCATCTACATGCATCAGAGCGCCGCCGGCATGCGCCACCGCGCCCAGCACAGCAATATCGTTGATAGTGCCAACTTCATTATTGACGTGCATCAGCGACACCAGCACGGTGTCTTCGCGCAGCGCAGCCCGAAGCTGCTCAGGCGTGATCACACCATCAGCACCGGGTTTCAGATAGGTCACCTCGAAGCCTTCGCGCTCCAGCTGGTGGCAGCTATCGAGTACCGCTTTGTGTTCAATTTGCGAGGTAATGATGTGCCGGCCACGGGCAGCCCGCGCATGGGCAACACCCTTGATCGCCAGGTTGTCCGACTCGGTCGCGCCGGAGGTCCAGATAATCTCGCGCGGATCGGCGCCAACCAGATCAGCTACCTGGCGGCGGGCATTCTCCACCGCTTCCTCTGCCCGCCAACCGTATACATGGGAACGTGACGCCGGGTTGGCAAAATTTCCGTCTAGCGTCAGACAGGCGAGCATCTTCTCCGCAACCTTGGGGTCGACCGGTGTAGTGGCCGCGTAATCCAGATAGATCGGCTGCATCATGGCGAGTACCTCAGCGTCCGGCGCCCTGATCGGCGTCCGTGGATTCGGCCGGGGCTTTAGTGGCCGCATCGGTCTTGAGCAATTCGAAATCGTCCGCATCCAGCGTCGGCAGATCCTTGGCGCAATAATCGCTGCCCAGCTCCTTCAACGCGCTGCACATGCCTTCCAGCCGCCCATCCACCGCATGCAGGTGATCGAGCATCTGGCCAATCGCGCGGGCGACCGGGTCGGGCATATCCCGGGTCACGCCGTAAGCATCAAAGCCCAGCTTTTCAGCCATCGCCTGACGCTTGGCACACTGATCATCTGCAGAGCGGTCGGTCTCCTTGAGAATGATGCGTCCCGGAATACCTACTGCAGTGGCACCGGGCGGCACCGCTTTGGTGACCACCGCGTTGGAGCCGATCTTGGCCCCGGCGCCCACGATAAAAGGCCCGAGCACCTTGGCCCCAGCGCCCACCACAACGCCATCCTCCAAGGTCGGATGGCGTTTGCCCTTGTCCCAACTGGTGCCACCCAGGGTGACACCCTGGTACAGCGTCACGTCATCGCCTATCTCGGCTGTTTCGCCAATGACCACGCCCATGCCGTGATCAATAAAGAATCGCCGCCCCAGACGCGCGCCCGGGTGAATTTCGATACCGGTGGCCCAGCGCGCGAAATTCGACACCATGCGCGCGACCAGTCGCGCGTTGCGCTGCCACAGCCAGTGTGCAAGACGATGCAGCCAGATCGCGTGCAGCCCCGGATAGCAGAACAGCACCTCCAGCGTCGAGCGCGCAGCCGGGTCCCGGTGAAATACGCTGGCGATATCTTCCTTCATGCGCTTGATCATGCTTAACGTCTCCGCTCACCGGCTGATTTCATACCGATGGCTTTCTGGGTTTGGGTCAGAATACCGCGCAGGATGTTCATTTCCATACGGTTGATGCCCATGCGCCCGTAAAGGCGACGCAACCGCGGCATCAGGTGTCTTGGTTGTTGAGGGTCAAGGAAGTCAATTTCAACCAGCACCTGCTGCAAATGTACAAAATACTGCTCCATCTCATCGCCGGTAACAGGCATTTCGTTCTGGCTATTCGCCGTTTCGACCTTTTGCTTGCTGGTCGGCTGGCCCTGGCGCTGCAAACTCTGCATCCGCAACTCATAGCTGAGCACCTGCACCGCCGCTCCCAGATTCAATGAACTGAAATCCGGATTGGACGGGATATGCACGTGGAACTGGCAGCGCTGCAACTCCTCGCTGGTCAGGCCGGCATCTTCACGGCCAAATACCAGAGCCACCTGGCAATCAGGCAGCTCAGCGAGCTGATCGAGCACCTTGTCGGCGGCCTCACGCGGATCAACCACCGGCCAGGGTATGCGCCGGTCCCGGGCGCTGGTGCCCAACACCAGCACGCAGTCGGCAAGAGCTTCTTCCAACGTAGCGACCACCCGGGCGTTCTGCAAAATATCATCAGCGCCGGCCGCACGCGCGCTCGCCTGCTGATCAGGAAAGCGCCGCGGATCAACCAGTACCAACTGGCTGACACCCATATTTTTCATGGCCCGCGCTGCGCCACCGATATTACCGGGATGACTGGTATTGACCAGAACCACACGTACATTGTCGAGCACAGAAGACTCCCAAAACAGCGCTGCCCTGAGGCGAGGAACCCAACATCTTACAAAAGCCAGGAAGCAAAGACCATGATGCATTCATGTTCGCCGGCTTATCTGCTACAATTTCCGGCTTTTCACAATCCCCCAAGCAGAGACACCCGTATGCAGCCCATGTTGAACATCGCCCTGCGCGCCGCCCGCGCCGCTGGAGAACTGATCTATCGCTCCGTGGAGCGGCTTGACGTTCTGACCGTCAACGAAAAGGAAGCCAACGATTACGTCAGCGAAGTGGATCGTGCTGCGGAACAAGCCATCATTGCGCAGCTGCGCAAGGCCTTCCCTGACCACGGCATTCACGCCGAGGAATCAGGCTTTCAACCGGGCCAGGGTGAAGGTGCAGACATTGTCTGGATTATCGATCCGCTGGATGGCACCACCAACTTTCTGCGCGGCGTGCCGCACTACGCCGTCAGCATTGCCTGCCGCATTAAAGGCAAAATCGAGCACGCCGTGGTACTCGATCCGGTCCGGCAGGAAGAATTTACCGCCAGCCGTGGTCGCGGTGCAGCACTGAACGGCAAGCGCCTGCGCGTCAGCTCGCGCAAGACGCTGGATGGCGCGCTGCTGGGTACTGGCTTTCCGTTCCGGGCTGACCAAGTCGAATCGCTGGACAACTACATGGGCATGTTCAAGAGCCTGGTCGGCCAGACCGCTGGCATCCGCCGCTGCGGCGCAGCCAGCCTGGACCTGGCCTACGTGGCCGCCGGCCGTTACGACGCGTTCTGGGAATTCGGCCTGGCCGAGTGGGATATGGCCGCAGGTAGCCTGTTGATTCAGGAAGCAGGCGGGCTGGTCAGCGACTTCACCGGCGGCCACCACTTCCTCGACAAGGGCCATCTAGTCGCTGGCAACCCCAAGTGCTTCAAAGCCGTACTGACCGCGATCCAGCCGCACCTGACACCGGTCATGAAGCGCTAACGCGCTTCAGAGCTACAAGCTACAAGCTACAAGCAGTTATGATCAGGCCCGCATACTTGCCAATGCGGGCCTTTTTATTGCTCACAAAAAAGCCCGCACTGGTGTCAGTACGGGCTATTGGTTTTGAACACTCTTGCCGCTTGAGGCTTGAAGCTTGAAGCTGCAGCTAACCCCTAGGGCCGATCGTCCACCGCCTCTTCGATCTGCGGCGGAATCAGATCCTCGCGGGTCAGATTCATGGTCATCAACAGACCGTTGGAGACATAGATCGAGGAATAAGTACCCACCCCGACACCAACGATCAGCGCCAGCGCGAAGCCCTGGATATTCTCGCCGCCAAAGAAATACAGCGCCAACAATACCAGCAGTGTAGAGGCGGAGGTGGCCAAAGTCCGTGCCAGTGTCTGCGTGGTAGATACGTTGATGATCTCTTCAAGATCAGCCTTGCGCATGATCCGCAGATTCTCTCGCACCCGGTCGAATACGACGATAGTGTCGTTCAACGAATAACCGATCACCGCCAACAATGCGGCCAGCACCGTGAGATCGAAGGACAGCCCAAGGATAGAGAAAAAGCCCAGTGTGAAGATCACGTCATGCACCAGCGCAACAATCGCCGCGACCGCAAACTTCATCTGAAAGCGCAGCGAAACGTAGAGCAGAATACCGGCCATGGCCAGCAACATGCCCAGCCCACCCTTGTCGCGCAGCTCCTCGCCTACCTGAGGGCCGATAAACTCGACCCTTTTGATGCTGACGTCGCTACCGTCTTCGTTCTGGATTAGCCGTGCAATCTGGCTACCCAAATCCGGATCATCACTGGCCAGACGAATCAGCACATCAGTCGATGCACCAAAGTTCTGCACGATGGCGTCATCCCAGCCCTCTTCACGCAGGGTGGCGCGAATAGCTTCCAGATCGGCCGGGCTGGTGTAGTTCAATTCGACCAGCGCACCGCCAGTGAAATCCAGACCCAGATTCAGCTGCTTGATCGCCAGGCTGGCGATTGAGCCAATCATCAGCACCACGGCGACGGCAAAGAAGAACTTGCGCAGCGCCATGAAGTTAATAGTTTTATCGGTAATCATGATGCGCTCCTCACAGCCACAACTTCTTGATGTCACGTCCGCCGGTGGTCAGATTGACCATTGCACGAGTGACCATGATCGCGCTGAACATGGATGTGATGATGCCCAACGAGAGCGTCACCGCAAAACCTTTGATCGGGCCGGTGCCCATGGCAAACAGGATCACACCCACCAGCAACGTGGTCAGGTTACCGTCAACAATCGCCGAGAACGCCTTGTCATAGCCTTCGTGGATTGCCCGCTGTGCGGAAACACCCGCGGCCATCTCCTCCTTGATCCGCGAGAAAATCAGCACGTTGGCATCCACCGCCATACCCAGGGTCAGGACGATACCGGCAATACCGGGCAGGGTCAGGGTTGCGCCGAGCAGAGACATCAGCGCCAGCAGCAAAACCAGGTTGAAACTCAGGGCGATGCCGGCATAGACGCCGAAACCCTTGTACAGCACGACCATGAACACCAGTACCAGGAGGAAACCTACCTGTGTAGCGGTGATACCCTTGGCGATGTTCTCTGCACCCAGGCTCGGCCCAATGGTCCTCTCTTCAACGAAATACATTGGCGCGGCCAGACCACCGGCGCGCAGCAGCAAGGCCAACTCTGAAGCTTCACCCGGCGAATCCAGGCCGGTAATCCGGAACTGGTTACCCAGCGTGCTTTGAATGGTCGCCAGGCTGATGATGGCTTTCTCTTCGACAAAGGCCGGAACTTCTACCCTTTGCATTTCGCCATCAACTTCCTGCATAACCTCGCGAGCAATCTGACGCTGCTCGATGAAGATCACCGCCATGCCACGCCCGATGTTATCGCGGGTGGCCCGAGTCATGAGGTCACCACCGTGCCCATCCAGACCGATATTGACCTGAGGGCGACCATTTTCATCGAAATTGGACTGGGCGTCAGTCACCTGATCGCCAGTGAGGATAATGCTACGCTCGACATCCGCAGGTGGGCGCGCACCGCCACGGAACTCGAATGATTCCACTGTCGCGCGGGGCGCATTCGGCTCGGCCGCCAGACGGAACTCAAGGTTTGCCGTCTTGCCCAGAATCCGCTTGGCCTCGGCGGTGTCTTGCACGCCCGGCAGCTCAACTACAATCCGATTGGCGCCTTGACGCTGTACCAGCGGCTCGGCCACACCCAACTCGTTTACCCGGTTACGCACTGTCGTCAGGTTCTGGCTGATGGCGTATTCGCGGATCTCTGCGAGCTCGGCATCGGTCAGGGTCAGACGCAACACTTCCAGCTCATCGCGCGTGGTGGTGCTCATCTGGAACTGATTGTATTCAGCGGAAATCAAGCGTTGAGCGTCATCCAGCTGCTCCGCATCGGTAAAACCGAACTGCAGTACATTGCGCTGATTAGGCATGCTGCGATAGCGCACCCGCTCGCCACGCAGCAAGTTGCGCAGTTCGCTTTCATATACATTGACCCGCGCCTCGATGGCCTTGTCCATGTCCACTTCCAGCAGGAAGTGCACACCACCGGAAAGATCCAAGCCCAGCTTCATGGGACCGGCACCGATATTCATCAACCACTCAGGAGTGGTCGGCGCCAGATTCTGCGCGACGACAAACTCCTGACCCAGTGCGTCCCGAACCACGTCCTGAGCGCCAAGCTGATCCGAACGATTAACCAGCCGCACCAGACCGGAGCGACCCTGGTCGCCAAGATCCGTGCCCTTGGTGGCAATGTCTGCCTCAGCTAGCGCCGCTTCAATACGGTCCAGATCCTGCTGACCGATGGTTTGAGTAGAACTGGCGCCCGAGATCTGGATGGCCGGATCATCCGGATACAGATTAGGCATCGCATAGATCAGGCCCAGCACCAGCACGGCCACAATCAGCAGGTATTTCCAGAGGGGATAGCGGTTGAGCATATCAAAGACCGATAACAACCCGGGCGCCTGAAGGCGCCCGGATAAAGTGAGAAGTAAGGATCAAATGGCTTTCAAGGTACCCTTGGGCAATGCTGCCACAACGGAACCTTTCTGGAACTTCAGTTCCTGACCGTCGCCCACTTCCAGCACGATGAACTCGTCAGTGACTTTCTTGACCTTGCCGAGAATCCCGCCACCGGTCACGACTTCATCACCAACTGTCAGGCCGCCGAGCAGGTTTTTGTGCTCTTTGGCGCGCTTGGCCTGGGGACGCCAGATCATCAGATAGAAGATAACCAGGAAACCGACCAGGAAAATCCACTCAAAACCACCACCCATGGGTGCAGCACCTTCGGCAGTCTGGGCCATGGCAGCAGGGATGAAAAAGCTCATGTAATACTCCTAATGATGAGAAACGGCGAAGACGGGTAAATGGGGCTTTCCAAGCGCACGTCAAACCTCCAATTCAGGTACGGGGAGGCCGATGCGGGCATAGAAGTCATCCACAAAGGCGCTCAATGTACCTGTTTGAATGGCACCGCGCAAACCAGCCATAACCCGCTGATAGTAGCGAAGGTTATGGATGGTATTGAGCATGCTGCCGAGCATCTCGTCGCATTTATCCAGATGATGCAGGTAAGCCCGGGAAAAATTCAGACAGGTGTAACAATCACAGGTCGGATCCAGGGTGCTGGTGTCATGCCGGTGCACGGCGTTACGGATCTTGATCACACCACTATCGACGAACAGGTAACCGTTGCGGGCATTGCGCGTGGGCATTACGCAATCGAACATATCGACGCCGCGGCGGACCCCTTCCACCAGATCCTGCGGCTTGCCAACGCCCATCAGGTAGCGAGGCTTATCCGCAGGCATGTGCCCTGGCAAATAATCCAGCACCTTGATCATTTCCTCCTTCGGTTCGCCCACCGACAGCCCGCCAATCGCCAACCCGTCGAAGCCGATTTCATTCAGGCCTTCTAGCGAGCGCAGCCGCAGGTTTTCATGCATGCCGCCCTGCACGATACCAAACAGAGCTGAAGGATTATCGCCGTGCGCGTCCTTGGAACGCTTGGCCCACCGCAGGGACAGCTCCATAGACTTGCGCGCGGTATCTTCGTCGGCCGGGTAAGGCGTACATTCATCGAAGATCATCACGATGTCCGAGCCCAGATCCCGCTGCACCTGCATCGACTCTTCCGGGCCCATGAATACCTTGGCGCCATCCACCGGCGAGGAGAAATACACGCCCTCCTCCTTGATCTTGCGCATCGCGCCCAGGCTGAACACCTGGAAACCGCCGGAGTCCGTGAGTATCGGCCCCTGCCATTGCATGAAGTCATGCAGGTCGCCGTGGGCCTTGATCACTTCCGTGCCGGGCCGCAGCCACAGGTGAAAGGTGTTGCCCAGCACGATCTGCGCGCCGATGGCTTCCACATCCCGCGGCAACATGCCCTTCACCGTGCCGTAGGTGCCCACTGGCATAAAGGCCGGGGTTTCCACCACGCCGCGCGGAAAGGTCAGCCGACCGCGACGAGCCTTGCCGTCAGTGGCCAGCAGTTCGAAACTCATGTGACTCATGCTGCATCCTCGGGGCCGGCCGCAGCCGGATTGCGGGTGATGAACATGGCATCACCGTAACTGAAAAAGCGGTATTCATTGTCGACCGCGGCGCGGTAGGCAGCCATGGTTTCGGCATAACCGGCAAAGGCAGAGACCAGCATCAATAACGTGGACTCCGGTAGGTGAAAATTGGTTACCAGTGCATCGACCACATGAAAGGGACGGCCAGGATAGATGAAGATATTGGTATCGCCGGCAAAAGGCTCGATTTCACCCGAACGTGCGGCTGTCTCCAGCGAGCGTACGCTGGTAGTACCCACCGCGATGACCCTGCCGCCACGTGCCTTGCAGGCGCGCACCGCGTCGACCACGTTTTGACTGACCTCCAGCCACTCGCTGTGCATGTGATGATCTTCAATACGCTCGACCCGCACCGGCTGAAAAGTGCCAGCGCCAACATGCAAGGTGACCTGCACGGTCTCCACGCCCTGGTCGGCAATCGCCTGCAACAACGCCTGATCAAAATGCAACCCTGCTGTGGGCGCGGCTACCGCACCGGCGCGGGCGGCATAGACAGTCTGATAACGCTCACGGTCAGCCGCTTCGTCGGCGCGATCGATATACGGCGGCAGCGGCATATGGCCGATGCGCTCCAATAACGGCAGCACGTCCTCGGCAAACTCCAGCTCAAACAGCGCGTCGTGACGCGCCAGCATGGTCGCCAGCGTGCCGTCGTCCAGGACAATTCGGCTACCGGGTTTGGGCGATTTGCTGCTACGCACATGCGCCAGTACACGGCGGCCATCCAGTACGCGCTCGACCAGAACCTCCAACTGCCCGCCGCTTTCCTTGCGCCCGAACAACCGCGCGGGGATGACCCGAGTGTTGTTGAACACCATCAGATCGCCCGGACGCAGATAGTCCAGCAGATCGGCAAAGTGCCGATGCTCGAGCGCGCCGCTGGGGCCATCCAGGCACAACAGCCGGCTCGCCCGGCGCTCGGCCAGGGGATGACGGGCAATCAGCCGGTCGGGTAAATCAAACTGGAAATCACTGACACGCATGCAGGCGGCGGTTCCGGAAGGTAAAAAGGTGGCATATGGTAGCGGAAATGCGCGGGTCGGGCCAAAGAAAGCGCGTCTTATTCGCTCAGCAGCATTGACCGAACAGCCTGGGGATTCGTATACTCCGCGCCGTCTGTTGGAAAGCACAGGCCTCGATGGCGGAATTGGTAGACGCGGCGGATTCAAAATCCGTTTCTGGTGACAGAGTGGGAGTTCGATTCTCCCTCGAGGCACCATCTGAACTTCTCAGGTGGTATCAGCAAGACCCAAAACACCCCGAAAAGCCCGCCTTGAGCGGGTTTTTTTATTGCCCGCGCTAAAACCGGGGCACTCGCGCTAAGGCAACACCAGCCCGCCAGACTCATGATGCAACTGGCGCAACCGCGCGCCCAGCTGAGTGATATTCTGCTGGTTGGCTTCTACCGCGCTGCGGTGCTCAGCACTGATCATCTCAAGCGCACGCTCATCCAGCAGAACTGCCAGCCCGTGCAACCCCTGCTGACGTTCGTCAGTGACCTGCTTCAACTCCTGCCTTTCCTGGCGCTGCGGCAAACCATAGCCAGTCTCAAGCAATTCTGCGGGGCGACTGAGAAAGCCACTTTCTCGCAGCAACTCGCTCATAAGCTCTCCGGTCTCGTTCAAAGCCGCATCGTCCATGCGCCGGCCAGACACATAACGGTCTTTCAAATCGTGCTTGATCAACATTATCTGGCGCCGTAATGCTGCCTGTTCCAGCAGCAACAGGGCCGCAGCAGTGCGATAGTCCGCGCGACTGAACCAGGATCGCCGTTCCTGCGGCGCTGCCCCAAGCCAATCCTCTACCTGTTGCTGCGGAAGATTCAGGCGTTCGCGCGCCAAGCTGAACATCAACTGATAACGTTCACGGTAGGAATCAAAGTAATAGCCCTGACGCAGGGCTTCTGCCTGATCCTGCACAACTGACTCGTCCACCAGACCTGCGTGTTGGAGCAGCGCCCGCAGCCCGGTAGGGGTAACTGTTTCCATGCGGCGAATATCGAGACGATCGGTACCGCTGCGTAACAGTTTCAGCGTCTCAACGGCGCAGTTGTTGCTGACGAAGTAATAGGTGCCGTCGTAGCCCCAGTGCATCTCGGCGGCACGCTGAACCAGGCTGATTTGCTGCTCACGGGTCAAGCGCAGCGGCAGCGATTGCAACGAGCGTAACTCAACCTTGGTGTATTCATCGACGACCTGGCTCAACGGCAGCATGAACAAGCGCGACGGATAAGCTCCAGTCAGACCATCCCAACTGGATAATTGAACGTCATCAACGAATGCGCGGAAAGACAACACCAGATGGTACTCCAGATCCATCAGGCATTCAGGCCCCAGCTCTCGCCCGGGCGCGCACATGACCACCCGCAGCATGCTGTGCCCCCAGCGGCTGACCAATGCGCCATCCGGTTCGGCCAGCAGGTAATGCACCTGGTAGATACGCTCCGGATCGAGCTGTCCCAAAGCCGGCCGATCAAGATCCAGGCCGCCATTGACAAAAGACAAGCCTGGAGCACAGTCAGCTGACTCGCTGGGCGCCCAGCCAAAGTGTTCGGTGAAAAAATCATGCAACGCCGGCCGCCGGCAGCGATATTCGGGATCAAGCAGAAAATATTCAAGATTGACCGCGACAAACTCGCGCGGATTGCTCAACTCATAAGCATCCGGGGTGCGCAGGTACTGATCGTTCTGCCGCTCCACTTCTCCTCGGCCACCGATACGCGCAGGCCAGCCGGCAAGCTCAAGGAGCCTGGGGTCGTCACTGAGGGTAAATTGCCGCTGAGAGTTGCCCTGACAGGCTACGGGTAACCCAACCGGGCCAAGACTGCTGTGCTGCTGGCCGCAAAAGCGCGCTTGCCTACGCTCTTCTTCGTCCCAGAATTGCCCGCGATCATAAAAGTGCGCGAGCTCGTGTATGAGTGTCGCCTGCAGTTCTCGCTGCAGCGTATCGTGTTGACGGCCTGCTGGCAGCGCCTTATCGTCCGCCTGCACGAGTGCATCGAGCCAACGCCGATTGAGCAGTATTTGACCGTCAAAACCCGCTCGGCCCATGACGCTCTCTGGCAGACCAGACGACCAACGCACATTAATCTTGCGTTCCAGCTGTACCACCAACTGTGATGGTAATGCCTTGAGCGCGGCGTCAAGCAGCTGCCGGGTCGCCTGGAGCTGCTCAGCGCTCAATTCAGCCTTGTCCAACTGCACAGTCAACGCCGAATGGGCGACAGGGGTCCATAGCAACATCGCCAGGCTCGTCGCAATGACCCACAAGGCAACGCCCCGCCAGAGGGCGGGGCGCGTGTCACAGAACAATGGAGCTGGCGCCCTGATCAGACCGAGCGTCTAGGACTGTAATCACAATGCAAGAATAGCCTCGGCCAGCTGCATGTCGCTGGCTTGCAGCTCTGGCATCTGGTGGCGAATATGACCCAGAGCTGCTTCCAGATTGACGCCACGCAGATCACCGTTGCTACCAACGAAGCTGGCGGCATCTTCACGTGCCTGCAATACGACCTTGTCTGAACCGAAGGTGGCAGCAGTGCTATCGCCCAAGGCGTTAGCCGTATTGGCCAGGATGGAACCTATCGCGTTGGTCGTGCCCACAAAGCTGGAGGCGGAGGCCACTGCAGAAAAACCGATCAAACCAGCTGCAAGAATTACAGAACGAATTTTCATGAAAACTCCTTAATAAAGATCAAGCCCGCTTATTGCGGACCAACTCACCGATGATTTATCGGTTTACTCGGTATCAGTTTAGCCTGCATACCATGCTACCGGCGACCAATTTGCTGTCGCCAAAATATCTGGTCCGGCAAGCAGGCTTGGATAACAGCTCACAACCTGCCCCCGGTCGTTGAATCTGACTTTGTTCGCACCTTAAAGTTCTGAGCTACAAGGCCGATGCATGGCAGGTAATTGAACTAATCAATCGGCCAGGAAGATTATGACAAAATGTAATAACGCTCGGCTGGTCATCATTAACCTGAACCAGTTAGACTTGGCGACCTTTTGACGCCACCAAAAAGCAGCGATCACGGATGAGCCAATCCCTTTACATTGAGGACTGGGCAGGCTGGAGCGCCAACCAGATTCTGCCCGCGGACTCGGCCCATAATCTGGACGCGCGGATCGGAACTCCCCTATTGCCTGCCATGCTGAGACGTCGCCTGGACAATGCAGGCCGTGCTGTATGCGAGATACTGGCGCTGCTCGATCACACGGGCGATTACCCGATCATTTACGCTTCGCGCCATGGTGATGTGACGAGCTCGCTAGACATGCTGACCTCGCTCGCTCGCGGGGATGAGCTCTCCCCTGCGCGTTTTTCCATGTCTGTACACAACGCTGTGATGGGCGTTTATTCCATAGCGCGCAAACATCACAGCCCGATTCAGGCCTTGGGTGCTGCGGGGGATGAGTTCGAAGCGCTGATGTGCGAGGCACTAGGCTATCTTGCCACCGGCCATAAAGCCGTAATCGTCGTGCTTTCCGAAGGCGAGATGCCCGCTGAGTATGCTGACTATGCAGAGCATTGCGAACAACCGAGTGTTGTGGCCATGAGACTGACCTCCCACCTGGGCAGGAAACTGGTTTCCGCACCATGCGCGCGGCCAGGGCACCCCACGCCGCTCGACATCATGGCCTGGCTTGAGGCACCTGATACCTGGTTAGCTGCCCGACAATCCTGGCGCCTGGAGAATTCGTGACATTTGATCAGTGGCGACGCGGAGCGGGTACCGCCCTGTCCTTTACCACTTTCGGCTTGGGCGGGGTCATCATTGGCGTTGTCATTGCGCCAGCGCTGCTGATTCTGGTGCGCGCGCCGGAAACGCGACAGCGCTGGATGCGACGTTTGATCCAGCTCGCCTTTCGCGCATTTATCGGTCTCATGCGTGTGCTCGGTGTATTGCGCTACGAGATGCGCAATATTGAGCTCCTGCAGCGGCCAGGACTATTGATCATCGCGAACCATCCGTCACTGATAGATGTAATATTTCTTGTTGCCTATACCCGGCATGCAGACTGCATAGTCAACGGTGCTCTGGCGCACAATCCCTTTACCCGCGGCCCCATCAAGGCCGCCGGTTACATTACCAATACGAATCCGGAAACCGTTCTGGCTGCGGCTAAACAGAGCATGACCCGCGGCAACTCGCTGATCCTGTTTCCCGAAGGCACCCGTACCGCGCCCGGGGGCCTGGTGCACTGCCGCCGCGGCGGCGCCAATATCGCTCTGCGCACAGGCACGTCAATTACGCCGGTGTTGATTCTCTGTGAGCCGGTTACCCTGACCAAGGGCGAACCCTGGTATCACATCCCGGAAAAACAGATCCATATAAAGCTGAAGGTGATGGAAGATCTTCGCGTTGAGCAGGATAAACAAAAGCCGCCCAGACAGCAGGCCGTAGAACTGACCCGCTGGCTTAACGATTATTTCAACAAAGAACTGGAGCAGTTCCGCCATGAGCGAGACACAAAACCTGTCGCTGGAAATAAAGCACATGATTATCGACACTCTGGAGCTTGAGGACGTCACCCCGGACGACATTGATCCGCAAGCCCCGCTGTTCGGGGAGGGGCTTGGCCTTGATTCGATAGATGCACTGGAGTTAGGCCTGGCGCTGCAAAAGCGCTATGGCATCAAACTGGATGCGGAAGCCGAAGATACCCGCAGCCACTTTGCTAGCCTGAATGCACTCACTGCACTCGTGGAGGCCCGCCGTGTCAACTGAAGCAAGCTATTCCAACCAGTCCATATTCGACTTCCTGCGCGGCACCCTGGTGGAGCTGTTTGAGATCGACCCCAGCGCCATCCGGCCCGACGCACGCCTGTACGAAGACCTGGATATCGACAGCATCGACGCGGTGGATATGGTCGTCGAGCTCAAGCGGTTTACCGGTCGGCGCATCAATCCGGACGATTTCAAAGCCGTGCGCACGGTAGATGACGTGGTCAATGCCGTCGCCCGACTGATGCAGCAGTAGTCATGCACGCAGGTCTGAAAAAAGCGCTCGGCGCGCTGGCCATTCTGGCGTGGCCGCTGGCGATCTACCTGCTGCACGACTCAGTCGGCAGCTGGCCGCTGCTGATCGTCGGCGCCCTGCTGCTGGTTTGGCGGGTACCCCAGGCGCGTTACCTTGCCCTGGTCGCGGCAGCGGCGCTGATAGTCCTGGGCCTGTTCAGCCGCGCCGAGTTTGGCATGCGCGCTTATCCGGTCGCGGTCAGTACCCTGATGTTTTGCCTGTTCTTCGCCAGCTTGCTGAAGGGGCAACCCATGATCGAGCAACTGGCTCGATTGCGGGAGCCGGATCTGTCTGCCGAGGGCGTGCGCTACACCAGGAAGGTGACCTGGGCCTGGTGCGGCTTCTTCGTCATCAATGGCGCTATTGCCGGTTGGACGGTCCTGTATGCGGACCTGGCCACCTGGGCGCTGTATAACGGCCTGATCAGCTATGTGCTGATGGGCCTGATGTTTGCCGGAGAGTGGCTGATTCGGCGGCGCGTACGCAGGGTAGCAGTATGAGCTTCCTGCCACTCAGCGCATTGCCCTGGCGCCGATCGCAAACCGCAACGACCCTGCCGGATCACTGGGTGCACAGTGGTGCTCTGGCGGCAGCAACAGATCGCTGGCGGAACTGGCTGGCAGACCAGCCAGCGGGCGCATGGCTTTTATGCGAGCGTGACCCGCTGACCTTTTGCAGTGCTTTGCTCGCGCTCTGGGAGACGGATCGAGTAGCGGTGTTATCTGCCGATGATCGGCCGGAAACACTGGCGCGAATACAAAGCAGCATAGATGGACGTATTCCGCATTCACCCGGCCTGGCCATCGCGCAACATCTGCCGCAAGTGCCCAGTCACCTGGACAATCAGCGCAGGGCATTAGTGCTGTTTACTTCAGGTAGCAGCGGTGAGCCGCTGGCGCTGGCAAAAACATTCCAGCAACTGGATGAAGAGCTCCGCGTGCACGCCCAGCTGTGGCCGCTGGACGAATCAGCCGGGGTGATTTCCCAGGTCAGTCACCAGCATATTTATGGGCTGCTCACCGGGGTGTTGCATCCACTGTGCAGCGGTCGGTCATTTTGCAGCAAGGACTGCCATTTCCCCGAGGTATTGGCCCAACGCCTGGCCGAAGCGGGCGCAGCGCAATTGCAGGTGACCCTAGTCAGCTCGCCACCCCAGCTATCGCGCCTGCCCGCTCACACCCAGTGGCCAGAGCCAGGCAGGCTGTCGCGCATACTGTCATCCGGCGCACCGCTGGCGCAGGAGCACGCCGCGCATGCCGAACAGTTGTTGAAAGCGCCGGTGATCGAAATTTATGGCAGCACCGAAACCGGCGGCATTGCCTGGCGGCGTCAACAGTCCGAGCTGCCGTGGACGCCTCTGCCCGGCGTTAACGTCCGCGTCGATGACGGCTGCCTGGCACTCACCTCACCCTTTCTTGATTCACCGCACACCTGGTGGCGACACCCAGACAGGGTCTCGCTGACTGACAAGGGCTTTATGCTGATGGGCCGGGAGGATCGGCTGGTGAAAGTGGCCGGCAAACGCCTGTCCCTGGACCAAATGGAAAGGGCACTGCAATCCCTAGACGGCATTCAAGCGGCACGCTGCGTCGAGCTCGGCCGCCCTGACGGTCGACTTGGCGCGATTATCCAGGTCTCGGCAAAGGCGCCGCAGGACCATGAAACCCGACGCCAGCTGATTCAACAGGTGCGCACAGCTCTGGCGGCGCACTTCGAAACCGTGACCCTACCCCGCTACTGGCGGTTTGTGGAAGAGCTACCCAGTAATGCACAGGGTAAACTGGACCGCGGACTGATCCAGCGATTGTTCAACGACATAGAGGATCACAAGAGCCCGCGCTGGCTGGCGGAAACCGTGATCAGCCAGGATGTGCGGATGCTCACGCTTGAGGTACCCGAGAAGCTGATCTACCTCGACGGGCATTTTGATCGATTCCCCCTGGTGCCCGGCGTGGTCCTGGTTCAATGGGCAATGCAGCTGGCGCAGCAAGCATTTGGCGCGCGAGGTGGCTTTCACGGCATTGACCAGTTGAAATTTCAGCGGCCGCTGCGCTCCGGTATGCGCTTCACGCTGGAGCTCACCAGGCGTGAAAACGGCATTGGCTTTGTGTACAAGTCCGCTGAAGGGCAGCATGCCGGCGGTCGTATCCGACTCGCCGCGCTGGATGTGCAGCCATGAACGCATTGAAGATATGCGTTCTTATCCCGGTCTATAACCACCCGGACAGCATCACGGCTGTCGTCGAGCAGATGCGCTCTCTGCAGCTACCCATCCTGCTGATCGACGATGGCAGCGACAGTCGTTGTGCCGCCGTGCTCGACCAGTTGGCCAGCCAGCATTGCCATCTGCTGCGTCTGCCCTGCAACCAGGGCAAGGGCGCAGCAGTGCGCGCCGGGTTGGCCGAAGCTGGCCGACTGGGGTTTACTCATGCGTTGCAGATCGATGCTGATGGGCAGCACGCCCGGGATGATCTACCAGCGTTCATTCAGCAGCTCGCCAGCACGCCCCAGGCGCTGGTGATCGGCTACCCGCGTTATGACCAGAGCGTGTCGCCGATCCGCTTCTATGGTCGCTACGCCACTCACATCTGGGTCTGGATCAACACGCTCTCGCTGGATATCCGCGACTCCATGTGTGGCGCGCGACTCTATCCCGTGGCTGCCATCAATCAGTTGCTGGCCAAAACCCCCTGCGGCAACCGCATGGCCTTTGACACCGAAATACTGGTGCGCTGGCACTGGGCAGGCGGTGCGGTTGCCAACCTTCCCGTGCGCGTACATTACCCGCTGGACGGGGTCAGCCACTTTCAGCTCTGGCGCGATAACGCGCTGATCAGCGCCATGCATGCGCGTTTGTTTTTCGGCATGCTGGTGCGCTTGCCGTGGTTACTGCACCAGCGTTTCAAGCGCAGCGCAGCATGAGCACACACTGGGCGAAGATCGGCGAGAGCGGCACCATTGTTGGCATGCAGATCATGGTCTTTGTGCAGCGGCGGCTAGGTCGCTGGCCCTTCCAGATCGTGCTCTGGCCGGTCATTCTGTGGTATTTCCTCACACAGAGTACCGCTCGACAGGCTTCGCAACGCTACCTGGTGCGGCTTGATCCGGAACTGACCCACCGACCCGCGGCACGCTGGTGGCGCAGCTACCGGCATTTTCTCAGCTTTGGTAGTGCGCTGATGGACAAGGTCGAGGCCTGGAGCGGTGCAATTGCCAAGCAGCGTTTGCGGGGAGACGGCTTTGACCGCTTTAGCTCCAGCATTGCCCAGGGCCGTGGCGGGATCGTTCTGGTAGCCCATCACGGCAACCTGGATATCGCCAACTCGCTGGCCCGCTACCATCCCGCTCTGGATATGACGGTGCTGATGCACACGCGCAATGCCGGCAAATTCAACCTGATGCTGGAAAAGGTCACCGGCCAGGCGCGGCCCGACATACTTGAGGTGACGGAAATCACCCCCGCTACCGCGCAGGAGATGGCCGAACGCATCAGCCGCGGTGGTTTCATCGTGATTGCCGCCGATCGTATCCCGGTGTCAGGCGAGCGGATGCGCGCGCTATCTTTTCTCGGCGATCAGGCGCTCTTCCCCGAAGGCCCCTTTCTGCTCGCGGCACTGCTCAAGTGCCCGGTATACCTGCTCAGCTGTGTGCGCGACGGCCATCACTTCCAGATCGACTTCACACCTTTCGACGACACCTGCGCCTTGCCGCGCAAAGAGCGCGACGCCTGGATTGCCGATGCGATGCAGCGCTACGCCGACACGCTGGCGGTCACCGTCCGCCGCCATCCGCTGCAATGGTTTAACTTCTACCCCTTCTGGCTGAACGATAGTGGACACCCCAATGACGATATTGCCTGACCCCCTGACCGCAAGCGCCGTGCTGACCCTCGACGGTTCAGAGGTCAGCCTGGAGCAAGTGCAAGCGGTTGCCGAAGGCCGCTGCCAGGTAGTGCTGTCATCCGCGCCAGCCTTCCGGGAACGCATCACGCGCGGCAGCGCCTTCCTGGAAAAACTGCTGGCCGAAGATGGCGTTATCTATGGCGTGACTACCGGCTATGGCGATTCCTGCACCCGGCTTGTACCCAGCGCCGACATGGAAGACCTGCCGCGCCAGCTGTATACCTTTCACGGCTGCGGGCTCGGTGAAATACTCTCGCACGAGGCAGCACGCGCCGTGGTGATGGTGCGCCTGGTATCACTGTGCCGCGGCTACTCCGGCGTGTGCGTGGAACTGCTCGAGCGCCTGGTGTGGTTGTTGCAGCACGACGTCATGCCAGTGATTCCGGAGGAAGGCTCGGTTGGCGCCAGCGGCGACCTGACGCCTCTTTCGTATCTGGCCGCAGTACTCTGTGGCGAACGTGAAGTGCTGGTCGGCGGCGAGCGGCGGCCCACTGCCGAGGTGTTCGCCGAGCTAGGGCAAACGCCTTACCGCCTCAAGCCCAAGGAAGGCCTGGCGCTGATGAACGGCACCGCGGTGATGACGGCGCTGAGCGTTCTAGCATTCACCCGCTGCAGCTACCTGACGCAACTGGCCTCGCGGATTACCGCCATGGCCGTGTATGCACTGGACGGCAACCCCTACCATTTCGACGCGGATCTGTTTGCTGCCAAACCACACCCGGGGCAAAACCGGGTGGCTGCGCGCATAAGCGCTGATCTGCACGCAGCCAGCACGCCGCGCAATTCCGCTCGGCTGCAGGACCGCTATTCCACCCGCTGCGCACCCCACGTGATCGGCGTAGTGGAAGACGCGATGCCCTGGTGGCGCCAGTTTCTGGAAACCGAACTGAATAGCGCGAACGACAATCCGCTGATTGATGCCGAGCAAGAAAAAGTCATGCACGGCGGGCATTTTTATGGGGGTCATATCGCCTTCGCGATGGATAGCATGAAGCAGGCCTGTGCCAATATCGCCGACCTGCTCGATCGCCAACTGGCGCAACTGGTCGACGTGCGCTTCAACCACGGCCTGCCAAGCAATCTCAGCGGTGCAAGCCCCGAGCGAGCAGCGCTCAACCATGGTTACAAGGCCGTGCAGATCGGCGCCTCGGCCTGGACCGCAGAAGCGCTCAAACTGACCATGCCGGCCAGCGTTTTTTCGCGCTCCACCGAATGCCACAATCAAGACAAGGTGAGCATGGGCACCATCGCCGCCCGCGATGCGCTTCGCGTGCTCACTTTGGTAGAGCAGGTCGCCGCGGCCTCGTTGCACGCAGCCTGTCAGGGCATGGAGCTGCGCAGTCAATTGCAGGACACCGCACCACCGCCTGCCGATTTACAATCCTTTGTGCACCAGTGCCGCGCGCATTTTCCTCCGTTAGCCGAGGACCGCGCCCTGGAGCGCGAGTTGCGTCTGCTCTGTGATCTTATTCGCCAACGTTGCTGGAACCTCTATGACGCCTGACCAAAGACCCTTACCCGTTTGCGAAATCGACATGACCATCCCTTTCCACGATGTGGATATGATGCAGATCGTTTGGCACGGACATTATGTGCGCTACCTCGAGATCGCCCGCTGCGCGCTGCTGGATCGGATCAATTACAATTATATGGAAATGCGCGCATCCGGCTTTGCCTGGCCGGTAATCGACTTGCGCCTGCGTTACGCCGCACCGCTGGTGTTTACTCAGAAAATCATCATCGAAGCCAGACTGGTCGAGTGGGAGCATCGCCTCAAGATCGATTACACCATTCGCGACGCGGCCACGCGCAAACGCCTGACCCGTGCCTGGAGCGTGCAGGTCGCCGTCGGCATCGAGGATATGGAAATGCGCCTGGCTTCGCCGCAGATTCTGATCGACCGGTTGCTGGCCTGGCAGGACACAGCCGCATGACGCCTTTCACCCATCGCTGTGCGCACCCCGCGATTGTGTTCGCCTGCAGCATCCTGGCCGCCACGATGGCCCAGGCCGCACCGGATGCCGCGGCTTTGAGTCAGCAGCTGGCGCAACACAGCCCTGAATGCGGCACTTTTCAGCAGAACCGCTGGCTTGCCGACTTCGAGCTGGATTTGCCCAGCAGCGGAAGCTTTCAGCGTCTGGACCAGGCGCTCATCTGGCGCACGGAAACACCAGTCCGCACCGAGATCCGTCTAAGCCAGGACAATACCGAACTCCCTCCTGGCTATCGGATGCTGCTACCGGTAATGACCGCATTGCTTGAAGGCGACTGGCAGCGTTTGCAGGACCACTTCCAGATCGTCACCGATGGTGAACTTTCAAGCTGGGCTGCCAGGCTCACACCTTTGGATAGCCGCGTGGCGGCGACCCTGCTGTCAATTCAGGTAAAAGGTGGGCAGCAACTCGAACACATCGCCATGGCCTTCGCTGACGGCGATCGCCTGAATATCGACCTGACCCCGGCCAGCTGTGAGCCGGACCCAGCGCCGCAGGCACCATGAGCGAAAGCACCCAGAGCGACTTGCAGGCCAGCCCGGCGGAACGCGCAGGTGCCTGGGTGTGGGCCATTATTCTGCTGGCCTGTGCTCTCTTGCTCTGCATTCAGATCACTACCGGTTCAGCCTGGGACACGCGCATCACCAGCCTGTTACCGGATAGCCCCCAGGCGGTATTGGTCGAGCAGGCCGAGGGCCAATTGACCAGCGCGTTCGAAAACCGTTTGATCATCCTGGTGGGTGGCGAAGCCTCCGCAGACCAGGCCAGCCAGTTGCTGCAACAGCTGCGCGCCAACCGAGTTTTGCAGCCTGCCCCGGCGGAACAACTAGCGCCGCCCAATGCCGGGCTATCAGCGCAACGCTACCATCTGCTGGCCAAATCCCTGGCCGATGCTGATGCGCAAACCTGGGCTGATCGGGCCGTCAGCCGCCTGTATACCCCGGGGCTTGAGAGCGAGCTGCGAAAAGATCCATTCGGCTTGCTCGACGCCTGGATCAATCAGCAATTGGGGCCTTTGCAACTGACCGGTGAATTCCCTGCATTCCGCCAGGACGGCGAGTCCTGGTTGATGGTCTCCGGCCTGCTGACCGGCAGCCCTTATGATCTGCAGTTGCAGCAACGGCTCGGCGCTAGCCTGGACGCCTTTCAGACCAGCTATCCCGACACACCGCTGCTACGTGCCGGGCTGGTTTTTCACGCCGCTGCCGGCGCCTCGCAGGCTCGCCAGGAAATATCCAGCATCGGGCTAGGCTCATTGTTGGGCATCCTCGCCCTACTGTGGCTGGTGTTCCGCCATGTTCGTACATTACTCAGCCTGCTGGTGCCCCTGGCATGCGGGCTGTTGTTTGCGCTGCCTTTAACCTGGCTGATTTTTGGCACGCTGAATCTGCTGACGCTGGCTTTCGGCGCCAGCCTGATTGGCGTCGCCATCGACTACGCATTGCACCTGCAATGCGCGCGCAGCCTGAATCCCGAGCGACCCTTATCGCGGCTCTGGCCGGCCCTTGCCCTGGGGCTGCTATCAAGCTTGGCGGCCTACCTGGTGCAGCTAGCGACCCCACTGCCGGGTCTGCGGCAGATGGCGACTTTTGCGCTCCTGGGATTGCTTGGCTCCTGGATCACCGTGCGGCTCTGGCTACCCAGGCTCTCAGTGCAGCATCATCCCGCGACCCTGCGCCTGGCCAACAAACTGGCTTTGCTGCAGTTGCCCGCCGGCGCGCGCTACCCCTGGGTGATACTGGCCGCGCTGGCTTTGCTCTCGGCAGCGCTGATACTTACCGGGTTGAAGGGCAGCAATGACCTGCGGCAGCTCAATACCTCTCCCGTTGAGTTGATCAACGAACAGCAACAGGTTCAGGCGATGGTCGGCGGACCCAGTGGCCGGCGCTACCTGCTGGTCAGTGCGCCCGATCAAACCGCTGTGCTGGAAAAACTCGAACAGCTGGACAATGTGCTCGCCGATCTGGCCGCCAACGGCACACTCGACTACTACCGGCATATCGCCCAGGCGGTCCCGTCCGCCACCACCCAGCAGAACAATCTTCAGCTGATCAAACAACGCTACGCGAGTGCATTGCCACTGTTTTTCAGCAAGGCCGGGCTTGCGCCTGCCATGGCCGAACAGATGATGCAGGCCACCGAGCAAGCTCAGCCCCTGAGTATTGAACAGTGGTTGGCGTCGCCGCTGGGCCAACGTGATCAGGCCTTGTGGATTGCGTCCACGGCGGAGTCCACACCAGCGGCGATCATCGCGCTGGGCGACATGGATGCGGCGGCGCTGGGCCAGATTCAGCAGTTGGCGCAACAGGATGGCGTCGTGTTTCAGGATACCCTGGAGCGGCTCAGCCAGCAGTTCAGCCATCTGCGCAACACTATCGCGCTCTGGCTGGCCGCTGCGGTCCTCGGCCTGACCCTGGTGTTTGCCTGGCGTTATCGCACGGCAGCCTGGCGCGTCCTCTTGCCGCCGGTCGGCGCCGTGCTTCTGACCCTGGGCATTTTTGCTGCCGGGTCTACCGGGCTCACGCTATTCCACCTGCTGGGTTTACTCCTGGTACTGGGCATTGGCCTGGACGCTGGCATCTTCAGCGTCGAGCACGCAGACAGCCGCGCAGCCTGGCTGGCGGTAACCTTGTCCTGTAGCTCCAGCCTGCTGGCGTTCGGATTACTGGCACTCAGCAGTACCCCAGCCTTGGCGCAGATGGGCACTACCTGCCTGATTGGCCTGACCTGCACCTGGCTCTTGGTCCCTTTCGCCAGGGCCGGCGGAACGCTGGCGCATTTACCCGATCGCTCATCAGCACATTCATCCACCCTTTGACAGGAAAGCCACCAGTATGGACAAGCCCGCAGCGCAGATTGAGAACACGGATGTCGCTATCATCGGCGCCGGCCCCGCCGGTGCCGCTGCCGCGGCATGGTTGGCACGCAAAGGCCTGCGGGTGCATGTGATCGAACGCACGCAGTTTCCTCGCTTCTCCATCGGCGAAAGCCTGCTGCCGCAATGCATGGTGCACCTGGAAAATTGCGGCCTGCTTGAAGCCGCAACCGCGGGCGGCTTTCAGGTCAAAAATGGCGCCGCCTTTACCTGGCGGGGCTCTGACACTGCTATCGATTTCCGTGACAAGTTCAGCCCCGGACCCGGCACTACCTGGCAGGTGGAACGAGCCGACTTCGACCAGCGTCTGATTGACGGAGCCGTTGCCGCTGGCGCCAGTGTCGAGTTCGATACGCGGGTCGATGGCTTTCATGCCGACCCGGTGGCACCCCGACTTACCCTGATCGATGCCCAGGGCCAAAGCCGCCAGTTACAGGCACGCTTTGTTCTCGACGCCAGTGGTTATGGCCGGGTGCTGTCGCGCCTGGCCGGGCTGAGCAAAGCATCGACGCTGGAGTCCAGGTGCGCTCTGTTCACGCACATTGAGGATCGGATTGACTGCCCCGACTATGACCGGGAGAAAATCCTTATCGGGCTGCATCCGCAGCACGCAGGCGTGTGGTACTGGCTGATCCCCTTCAGCAACGGCCGTGCCTCGGTAGGCGTCGTCGCCAGCCAGGACGCATTACAGGCCGCAGGAGCGGATGACGAAAGCCGGCTGTGGCATTTTATCGGCCAGGAGCCGCGCCTTGCCTCACTGCTAGCCCGCGCGACCCCGGTACGGGATACCGGCAGGCTTGAGGGCTATTCCGCCGACGTCGTAAGCCTGCATGGTCCCGGATTCGCGTTGCTCGGCAATGCCGGCGAGTTTCTCGACCCGGTTTTCTCTTCCGGGGTAACCATTGCGCTTGATTCCGCTCTGCGCGCAGCCCCACTGGTGGAGCGCCAGCTGCATGGCGACAGCGTGGATTGGCAAGCCGAATTCGAGCAACCGCTACGCCGGGGTGTCGCCACCTTCCGCGAGTTTGTCGAAGCCTGGTACGACGGGCGGTTGCCACGCATCATATTCAGCGCGAACCAGCCTCCGCGCATTCGCCAGCTGATCAGTTCGGTATTGGCCGGCTACGCCTGGGATCTGGCCAACCCCCTGGTTGCCGCCAGCAAACGTCGGCTTGACGCACTGGCTGCCTCAGTGACCGAGTCGTCCGTGCCCGCTGCACAGCAACCGGACACATGAACATGGCCGCAGTTCTTCCAAGGTTTGCCCGCGGAGCCTGCGCCCTTGGCGTCCTGGCGCTGATACTGCTGACCGGTTGCGCCGGCAGAGCCGATCAGGCCGCGTTGCCCGACCTGACGAGGCTCGCCCCGGAGCCAAAACGCATGGAACGGCTGATCATTGAATCAGCCAAGCACAATCAGGAATTGCTCGGCGTCATTCAGCACGACCATGAATCGCTGCGCATGGCCCTGCTGAGCCCGCAAGGCCAGCGGCTACTGACGCTGGTAATGGATAGCGACGGCGCGCGGTTTTTGTCCGATGCGCTTTTCGAGCCGCCGTTTTCCGCACACTGGCTTGCCAGCAGGCTGGCCTGGACCCTCTGGCCCGTGGCGGAACTGGAAAACCAGTTCCAACACAGCGCCTGGTCCGTGCGGCGAGACGATTCGGGACACAGCGTTTATCATCGGGGTCAAAGGGTGGCCAGTATCAAGCTGTCTGATCAATGCAAACTTATCGACGACATTCAGACAGGTCATCGCCTGTACATCATCCCGATTGAATTAGCCGGTCAAAATAAAGAGCTTTTATGTCCAGCCGTTTGACGCCATGCCGCCTATCCACCCCAGCGCTGATCTGTTCGCTGGGAAGCGATCTCGCCAGCATCAGCAGCGCGCTATTCAGCGGCACCCGCGGCTTTACCCACGATGATGGCTTTACCCCTGGCCGCCCGCTGCCCCTGGGGCGGGTGCTGACAGATCTACCGGATACGGCCAGTTGGCCGGCAGAGCACCGCTCGCGCAACAACCAGCTGCTCGCTGCCGCCCTTGAACAACTGCAGCCCGAGCTCGAGGCTTTCCGCCTGCGCCAGCCACAGGCGCGTATCGGCGTAATTCTCGGCACCAGTACGTCGGGGATCGGCGAAACCGAGATAGCCCTGCGCCAACGCCTGGAAGACCAGAGCTGGCCGACTGATTTCCGCTATCAACGCCATGAGATCGGTTCGCCCGCCCGTTTCGTCGCTGAGTGGCTGCAGCTGCCAGATGCACCTGCCTACACCCTTTCAACCGCTTGTACCTCCAGCGCTCGCGCCTTGGCCAGCGCCTATCGAATGCTCGCCGCCGGTCTCTGCGATGCGGTGATTGCCGGCGGGGCGGACAGCCTGTGCGGTCTGACGGTCAACGGTTTTGCTTCATTGCAGGCCCTGAGTGACGAGCCCTGCCAACCCTTCACCCGTGACCGCGACGGGATCAACCTCGGTGAAGCCGCCGCGCTTTTTCTGGTCACCAAAGAGCCCGGTGGCATACAACTGGCCGGCTATGGTGAAACCAGTGATGCCTACCATATCTCGGCACCGCATCCCGGCGGGGAAGGCGCCATCGGCGCCATGCAGGCAGCTTTGCACATGGCGCAGGTACCGGCCGCCGAGATCGATTACCTGAACCTGCACGGCACCGCGACGCGCCAGAACGACGCCATGGAAGCTCTGGCGGTAGATCAGGTGTTTGGCGGAGCCTTGCCTTGCAGTTCCACCAAGGCACTGACCGGCCACACCCTGGGCGCCTGCGGCGCGCTGGAAGCAGGATTTTGCTGGCTGTCACTGCACGCGGGCAAGCTGCCGCCGCAGGTGCATGACGGCCCCATCGATGCAGAAATACCCCTGCTTACCTATGTAGGCGCCGCCGGTGCTGAACCTGCCCGCCCTTATCATCGGGCAATGAGCAACTCCTTTGCCTTCGGCGGCAATAACATCGCCCTGCTTCTGGAGCGCTGCGAATGACCACCATCTGCCATGCCAATCTGACGCTGCCCTGCCCTATTGCGCCCTATGTGCCGCACCAACGTGGCATGTGCCTGCTGGATAGTATCTTGCGCGTTGATGCGGAATGTCTGCGCGCCCAGGTAGTGCCTACCGAAGCAGACGTATTTGCCACAGCCTTGGGCATCCCCGGATGGGTCGGCCTGGAGTGGATGGCGCAGGCCGTCGCCGCCTGGGCCGGCGTGCAGGAACGGGCAGAAGACCGCCTCCCCTTGGTCGGTTTCCTGCTCGGCAGCAGACGCTATGACTGCAGCCGCGAATATTTCCCGTTTGGCAGCCCGGTATTGGTCGATATCAAGCAGGACTTCAGAGCCGCCAACGGCCTGGCGGCCTTTCATTGCCAGCTTCTGGATGAACATGAAAACCCGTTGGCCAGCGCCGTACTCAGTGTGTTCCAGCCTGATTCGGAAGAGGCGCTGGCAGCGATGCAAAAAGGAGAACAACCATGAGCAATACCATACTGGTAACGGGATCCAGCCGCGGCATCGGTAGAGCCGTAGCGTTACGCCTGGCACGTGACGGGTTTGATATCGTCCTGCATTGCCGGCAGCAGAAGGACGCTGCAGCAGCAGTGGCAGCAGAGATAGAAGCTCTCGGCCGACAGGCGCGCATACTCTGCTTTGACGTCGCTGATCGCCAGGCCGCCTGCGCAGCCCTGGAAGCCGACGTGGAAACACACGGCGCCTATTATGGTGTGGTATGCAATGCCGGCATCACCGCCGACGGCGCCTTTCCCGCCCTGAGCGACAGCGATTGGGACAGCGTCATTCACACCAATCTGGATGGTTTCTACAACGTATTGAAGCCGCTGTGCATGCCGATGATCCGGCGGCGCAAGCCTGGGCGTATCGTTGTCATGTCTTCGGTGTCCGGCATCATGGGCAATCGTGGGCAAGTCAATTACAGTGCCTCGAAAGCCGGCCTGATTGGCGCGATGAAAGCCCTGGCGGTGGAGCTGGCGAAACGCAAAATCACTGTTAATTGTGTCGCCCCGGGGCTGATCGATACCGAGATGGTCGAGCAGCATGTGATCGACGAAGCGCTCAAGGCCATTCCCATGCAGCGTCTGGGTTCCGCTGACGAGGTCGCCGCCACCGTCGCTTTTTTATGTTCGGCGGATGCCGGTTACATTACTCGGCAGGTCTTTTCGGTTAACGGAGGCATGTGCTGATGACCGATACTCGACGCCAGGACGGGCTTGGACGCCGCGTAGTGGTCACCGGCATGGCAGGCTTTTCCCCGATAGGCAATGACTGGGCGACGATTCAGGGCCGACTGGATCGCGCCGAAACGGGTATACGCTACATGCCCGACTGGTCGGAATACGACGGCCTGCACACGCGGCTCGGCGCACCGGTCAGTGATTTCAGTTTGCCCGCGCAGTACAACCGGCGGGTGTTGCGCAGCATGGGCCGCGGCGCCCAGATGGCCACCCGCGCTACGGAGCTGGCGCTGATCGACGCCGGATTGCTCGACAGCCCATTGCTCACCAGCGGCGATATGGGCATCGCCTACGGTGCCTCAGCCGGCGAACCCGATGCAGTCGCGGACTTCGGCAATATGCTGCTGAACAAATCCACCGACGGTCTTAATGCCAATTCCTATATACGCATGATGGCGCATACCGCCGCGGTGAACATCGGAGTGTTTTTCGGCATGCGCGGCCGCATCCATACCACGTCAAGCGCCTGCACCTCGGGCAGTCAGGGCATAGGCTATGCCTACGAGGCGATTCGTTTTGGTCGACAAACAGCGATGGTGGCCGGCGGCTGCGAGGAGCTTTCTGCCGCTGAAGCCGCGGTATTTGACACCTTGTTTGCTACCAGCACGCGCAATGACGCACCCCACACCTCGCCTCGGCCATTCGACAAGGATCGAGATGGTCTGGTGGTGGGTGAAGGTGCAGGCACGCTGATTCTTGAAGAGCTGGAGCATGCCCTGGCGCGCGGCGCGACCATTCACGCGGAAATTCTGGGGTTTGGTACCAACAGCGACGGCCGGCATGTGACGCAACCCGATGCGGCGATGATGGAACAGGCTATTCGCCTTGCCCTGGCAGATGCCAACCTGGGTGCGGAGCAGATCGGTTATATCAGCGCACATGGCACTGCCACCAGTCTGGGCGACGTTGCCGAGAGCCAGGCCACCCACGCTGTGTTTGGCCAACGCGCAGCCATCAGTGCACTCAAGAGTTTTACCGGGCATACCCTGGGTGCCTGCGGTGCGCTGGAAGCCTGGGCCGCGATCGAGATGCAGCGCAGCGGGCGTTTTCATGTCTGCGCCAATCTGGAATCCCCAGACCCCGCCTGCGCGCCACTGGACTATATTATCGGTGAACCGCGGCAGCTCGACTGCCCGTACGTGATGAGCAATAATTTTGCTTTCGGCGGCATCAACACTTCAATCATTATTGGTCGCTGGGATTGAATTCCGCCCGCCAACCGAAAACCAATAAAAGGGAATAATCATGCATAAAGGAATGAATACGCTGTCATTGGCTGTCGGCGGTCTGTTGATCGCGTTGCTGGCGCCATCGGCACAGGCGCGGGACACGGTGCATATGCTGTCGGTGGAAACCGCCATGAATACGCCTGATGCAAAACAGAAGCTTGACCCGTCAATCAAGTTCATCTTCGCCGACGCGCCGCACGGCAAGGTGCTTGAGGAGCACGGCAGTTTTATTACCAACAAGAAAACCAATGCCTTTGGCAAAAGCGATCAGGCCGCCTGCAACTGGGTGATGCTATCTGCGCTGCTGTCTTTGCAGGACCGCGTCAGAACGGAAGGCGGCAATGCGGTCATCAACATCGAAAGCTATTACAAACAGCAGCCGAACGTGTCGCGCAGCGAATTCGAGTGTCACGCCGGAGCGATCATGGCAGGAGTCGCACTACGGGGCGACGTTGTCACCCTCGCTGAATAAACTCCAGGAAAGCTCTCCACGGCTGTTACTGGCTGGCGGCGATCTGGACAACGAGCATGCCGCCAGCCAATCAGGACCAGCCTACTCCAGCTACGCCCGCGAGCTTCTCAGTGAGCTCGCCGCGCAACTGGGCATGCATTGCCCCCCCGCACTCTGGAGCGCTCGCGGCCAGGGCAAGCCCACCCATCCTGGCCTGCATTCGGGATGGTACGCCAATATCACCCACAAAAAGGGTCGGGTAGTAGTCGGCTTGGCCAATCGCTTTTTCGGGATTGATCTGGAATACGCGGCGGCGCGCCGAACTGCCCGGCTTGACGTGCTGATCGAGCAACTGCCGGAGCCCTGGGTCAGGCAACGCATACGTGAAGCCGACTCGAGAGTATCTGCTTTCTATCAGAGCTGGACGCTGTACGAATCGCTGTTCAAACACGCCAGCCACACCCCGGATCCTGCAGAGAACCTGTTTGCCATGCGCTTGCACACCCTCGCCGAGCACAGGTTGGATTGCGCAGTCTGGCAGGGCGATCAATGGACACTGGCCATAGTCAGCGAGGGGCGATTGAGCCCCCACCCCGACCCTGCAAAGCTGTTCCCCGGCATGCAGCCGACCAGCGTTTTTATTCTGGACTGAGCAACCAATAAAAAAGCCTCCGTAGCAGGAGGCTTTTGTCACAGCTAACCAGACCGCCGCTTACTGCTCGTCGAGATACCGCTCGGCATCCAATGCGGCCATACAGCCGGCACCGGCTGAGGTAATTGCCTGGCGATAAATATGGTCAGCCACATCGCCCGCGGCAAATACGCCCGGTACGTTGGTCGCAGTGGCATTGCCTTCAGTACCGCTGTGGATCTTCAGGTAGCCATCTTTCATGTTCAGCTGACCTTCGAACAGGCTGGTATTCGGCGTATGACCGATAGCGATAAATACCCCGGCCAGTTTCACCTCTTCGCTGCCGCCAGCATTCAGCGCCAGGCGCATGCCGGTAACACCGCTGGCGTCGCCGAGCACTTCATCCAGCGTCGCATTCAGTTTGAGCTCGATCTTGCCTTCGGCAACCCGCGCCATCAGCTTGTCGATCAGAATCTTTTCTGCGCGGAAGGTCTCGCGGCGGTGCACCAGCGTGACCTTCTTGGCGATATTGGCCAGGTACAACGCCTCCTCAACAGCGGTGTTACCACCACCGACGACTGCGACATCCTGGTTGCGATAGAAAAACCCGTCACAGGTAGCGCAGGCGGAGACGCCCTTGCCCATGAAGGCTTCTTCGGACGGCAGACCGATGTAGCGCGCAGAGGCGCCAGTGGCGATGATCAGCGCGTCGCACTGATATTCACCCTGATCACCCCAGAGGCTGAACGGACGCTTGTTCAGGTCGACCTTGTTGATATGGTCGAAAATGATTTCAGTCTCGAAACGCTCGGCATGCTGACGCATGCGCTCCATCAGCGCCGGACCCTGCAGACCTTCAACGTCGCCAGGCCAGTTATCCACTTCAGTGGTGGTGGTCAGTTGACCGCCCATCTGCATACCCGTGATCAACACCGGTTTCAGGTTGGCACGTGCCGCGTAAACAGCGGCGCTGTAGCCAGCCGGGCCGGAACCCAGGATGATCAGCCGGGTGTGACGTACTTCAGACATACTGCCTCCAGAACACCGCGCTGGCGGTGCAAATAATTAAACTGACGACCCGCCAGCCAGGTGCGGCTGGTAACCTGACGACCAAACAACAAGTCAGGACCGTGGTTTTTGATTGCGTGCATGTTAGGGCAGCGACGGGCCTTTGGAAATGCCAAAGCTTGTATCAGCCGGATAGTTTACCCCTATAGGGCAGGTATAGTGATAATGCACAGGCGATGCTAAGCAAACCCGTCTTAGTGGCGACCCATTTACTCAAGGACAGTAGCAATGCCAGAACTCATCATCCCCATGCGCGGCCCTGATTACCTGCGCGAGGGCTGGAACAGAATACGCCAGCCAGGGCTCAAGCGTTTTCTGGTGATACCGCTCATCCTCAACCTGGGCGTATTCATCGCCTTGATCAGTTGGGGCGTGACCCAGTTCAATCTGCTGATGGCTCGGCTGATGGGCAGCCTGCCGGAGTGGATGGCCTTTATCGAGTGGTTGCTCTGGCCACTGTTTGCCTTGGTCGTGCTGGTTGTGCTGTTTTTCGGCTTCAGCGTGGTAGCCAACCTGATCGCCTCACCCTTTTACGGATTTCTCGCGGAAAAGGTTGCCGAGCAGGAACGTGGGCTGGTCAGTCCGCCCACGGGGTACAAGGAGATTCTGCTGGTAGTGCCGCGTAGCCTGGGCCGCGAACTGCGCAAGATCAGCTACTACCTGCCGCGGTTGATCGGCTTGCTGTTGCTGACGCTGATTCCAGTGGTCAATCTTGTTTCCTCACCCCTATTGCTGCTGTTTGGCGTATGGATGATGGCAGTGCAGTACGTCGACTACCAGGCGGATAACGATCAGGTCAGCTTTATCGATATGCTGCGCTGGATGCGCGGCAGGCGCACCCTGGCGTTGAGCTTCGGCCTGCCGGTGTACTTCGGCATGCTGATACCGCTGGTAAATCTGCTGGTCATGCCTGCAGCCGTGGCCGGCTCCACCTTGCTGTGGATTCGCGAGCGGCCCCAGCCGCTGCCTTAAATCTGTCACGCTATTGTCACACCGGCATCATTGGCTCACATGACAATGTCGGCATGATCGATAATATTGCGGCAAACCAGCGCTTTGCGCTGGTGACTGAAACCTACTCACCACAAATCAATGGCGTGGCCAACACTCTTGGCCGGCTTGTCGACGGCCTGTTGCTGCGCCATCACGCAGTGCAGCTTGTGCGCCCGGCCCAGACCGGCGAAACCATCGGCCGCGATTTACGCGGGGCCTTCAGCGAACTCCGCGTGCGCGGGCTACCGATCCCCGGCTATCCCGAGCTGCAATGGGGTTTACCTGCCGGCGTCAGATTGCAGCGCTTATGGCGGCGCGAAAGACCTGACGCGATCTACCTGGCCACCGAGGGGCCGCTGGGCTGGTCAGCTCTGCGGGTGGCACGGCGCATGGGTATCCCCGTGATCAGCGGTTTTCATACCAACTTTCAGCAATACAGTGATCATTACGGCTTGAGCCTGTTTCACAAACCGATGATGAGCTATTTGCGCTGGTTCCACGGCCGGACGCAGCTCACGCTGACCGCCAGCCCTGCCCAACAACGCGAGCTTATGCGTGCCGGCATGCAGAATCTGGCGCTGCTAGGACGCGGTGTGGACTGCGAGCGATTCCATCCCGGCCACCGCAACAGCGCATTGCGAGCCAGCTGGCAGGTCGCTGACACTGATCTGGTGTTGTTGCACGTGGGGCGCCTCGCGGCAGAAAAGAATCTGGGCTTACTGGTTCAGGCCTGGCAACGGCTGCAGCAAAACCAGGTGCCCGGCTCACCCCGCTTGCGCCTGGTCATCGTCGGTGACGGGCCTTCGCGAGCGGACCTGCAGCGGCAGTTGCCTGAAGCCGTTTTCACCGGCGCATTGGTCGGCGAGCCACTCACTCAGGCCTATGCCAGTGCCGATCTGTTTGTGTTCCCCAGCGTGACCGAAACCTTCGGCAATGTCGTCACCGAGGCCATGGCCTCAGGCCTGGCGGTATGCGCTTTCGATCTGGCAGCCGCGCACCAGCATATAAGAGACAGGTTCAGTGGCTGCCTGGCGGCAGAGGGCCATGAAAGTCTGTTTCTGGAAAACCTGGAATGGTTGATCAAGGATGCAGAGGGGCGGCGCAGCATACGTATGCACGCCAGGCATCGCGCCAGCCAGTTGGGTTGGGGCGATGTGGTACAACGTTTCGAGGGGTATTTGCTGAAGGCTGCCACCAGGCAGCCCGCAGGTTTGCCAGCACTACTGGGGAAGTAGCGCTGGCAGTAGTTCAGCTTGAGCCAGAGCCTTCAGCTCAAGCAAGAGTTTTCAAGGCTTCGCGGCTGAACGGCAGAATGTCGGCAAAGCGGCCTTCGCGCACTTTATCGGCCCACTGCGGATCAACGATCAAAGCGCGACCCACGGCAACCAGATCGAATTCACCCTGACCCAGGCGTTCAAGCAAACCGTCGATATTGGCAGTTTCGGCAACCTTGTCGGTCTTGACCATGAACTCCAGGAACTCGCCATCCAGACCCACACTACCGACAGTAATGCAGGGCTTGCCGGTGATGTTGCGAGTCCAGCCCGCCAGGTTAAGCGGTGAACCGTCAAATTCGGGCTCCCAGAAACGCCGCTGTGAGCAATGGAAAATATCCACGCCGGCATCAGCCAATGGCTTGAGAAAGGCTTCGAGCAGATCGGGCGTGGGTGCCAGACGCGCACTGTAATCCTGCTGCTTCCACTGGGAAAAGCGGAAGATAACCGGATAATCCGGGCCGACCGCATCACGTACGGCGCTGATGATTTCAACCGCAAAGCGCGCGCGGTTTTCCATGCTGCCGCCGTACTCGTCGGTACGCTGGTTGGTGCCGTCCCAGAAAAACTGGTCGATCAGGTAGCCGTGCGCGCCGTGCAGCTCGATAGCATCAAAACCGATTTCCTTGGCATCCTTGGCTGCCTGGGCAAAGGCCTTGACCACGTCCTGAATATCGTCGTGGGTCATGCCATGGACCAGCTCTTTACCGTCCTTGATCTTCTCCATCGGGCCGTAACCCGGTACATCACCGTCCGGCGGCGTGCCCAAGCGGCGCACATTGCCTACGTGCCACAATTGTGGAGCGATCTTGCCACCCACCGCGTGTACGGCATCGACCACTTTCTTCCAGCCCGCCAGGGCTTCTTCGCCATGAAACGCCGGTACATCCGGGTAGCCATTGGCGGCCTTGTGACCTACCGTGGTGCCTTCGGTGATGATCAGGCCAACGCCTGATTCAGCGCGGCGACGGTAGTAATCCACTACCTGTTCGCCAGGGACGCCATTGGGCGAAAAGTTGCGCGTCATCGGCGCCATGACGATGCGATTGCTCAGGCTCAAAGGGCCGAGCTCAAAGGAGGCGAAAAGTGGGCTGGTATCAGCGGACATACAAATACTCCGTATATAGTTAATCGTCTAATACGACAGATGGTTGACCGGTCGTCTTGTCAGGGTTTGGGCAGTTCAGGGACGTAATAATCTTTCCAGTTGATCGATAAATACCCGTAAAGGGGCAATCTGCCGGTCCACTTTCATGCGCAGCAAAGCACCCTCCCACGCTGCACCAATAAAAGTGCCCAGGGCCTGCGGGTCCTGGTCGGCAGGCAGTTCACCGGCGTCGCGGGCCTGCGCCAGACAATCAGCCAATACCTGGCTGGAGCGATTGAGAATCGCGCTGGCGGCATAACCTATCGGCTGGCTGTCGCCGGCTTTCTCATGGCAGAGGCTACCGATGAAGCACTGATGGCTGGGCTCGATCTGGTTGGCAAAATATCCGACCAGGTCGCGATAGAAGCGCAACACCCGCTCGCGCGGCGAAGCATCCTCGGCCTGCAAGGCAGCAGCAAAGCGTTCCAGGCGCGGGGTGTAATAGTAATGCAGCGCCTGGATGGCAAAATCTTCCTTGCTTTCGAAGTAATGATAGAAAGACCCCTTGGGCACACCGGCGCTCTGGGTAATTTCCTGTACCCCAGTACCGTTATAACCCTTGAGCAACATGACTTCAGTGCCGGCCGCAAGAATGCGTGCACGTTTATCCTGGATAGCGTTCATGCCAATCACTATACGACCGGTCATGTTTTATTTATAGCGCTATATGGCTTTATTGATTTGATTGATGGCGGAAAATAATGTGCGCTAAGCCACGAGCCGTGCAGGGGATGAAATTCAGTTATAAAAAAACCGGGAATATCCCGGTTTTTTTGGAGCTTGAAGCTAGCGTGGCAACTTAGTGCTCGACGCCGCCTTCACCATGGATATGACCATGGGCAAGCTCATCTTCAGTGGCTTCGCGTACGTCGGCGACCTTGACTTCAAATGTCAGGCGCTGACCCGCCAGCGGGTGGTTACCGTCGACAGTCACTTCATCACCTTCTACGGCAGTAATAGTGACGATCTGCATGCCGCCGTCAGGACCGGAAGCGTGAAACTGCATGCCGACTTCCAGCTCGTCGACGCCTTCGAACATGTTGCGACCCAGTACAGCGACCAGTTCAGCACTGAATTCGCCGTAGGCGTTTTCTGGCTCAACGGAGACTTTCAATTCGTCGCCGACCTGCTTGCCATCAAGCGCCTGCTCCAGACCGGGGATAATATTGCCCGCGCCATGCAGGTAAACCAGCGGGCCACCACCAGCGGAAGAATCCAGTACTTCGCCTGCATCATTGGTCAAGGTGTATTCAATCGATACGGCTTTGTTGGCAGCAATCTGCATAATCTGATACCTGTCTTTTTGCGTGAAGCGCGTCAGTTTACGCCAATTGACCCCATAACGCACGGGTTGACCGATGCACGGCCACCCGTGAAGATGGCTCAAACGGTGCCACAATGCGTACTCAAGCTGGCTGGAAGGGAGTTATCAATCAATGTCAGACCAACTGGTCCTGGTGATCAATTGCGGCAGTTCGTCGATCAAATTCGCCTTGCGCAGCGAGCTTCACTCCTCAGCGCTGTTGAGTGGTCTGGCCGATCGTCTGGGCAGTAACAAGGCAACGCTGACCTGGCAGAATGCAGATAACAGGGAAACCTTGGCGCTGGCGGACGGCGAGCACGCGACCGCGCTGGCCGCACTGCTGCCGCTGATCGAGCGACACGCCAGCCAGCCGCTCAGTGCCGTTGGCCATCGGGTGGTGCATGGCGGTGAGCACTTTACCGGCGCGCAGATCATCGACCAGCAGGTACTCGACGCCATCCGCGCCAACGCCCCGTTAGCGCCGCTGCATAACCCGGCCAATCTGGCCGGTATCGAAGCCGCCATGCGCGTGTTCCGACAGATCCCGCATATGGCGATCTTCGACACCGCCTTTCATCAGAGCATGCCTGCGCACGCCTACCGTTACGCTCTGCCCGAGGCGCTGTATACCGAGCATGGCATTCGCCGTTACGGCTTTCATGGCACCAGCCATCAGTATGTCACTGCGCAGGCCAGCAAACTTGCCGGCCTGCAGCCGAACAGGGGCGCCTGGCTTAGCGCCCACCTGGGCAACGGCTGCTCCAGCTGCGCCGTGCTCGACGGGCGCAGCCAGGACACCAGCATGGGGCTCACACCGCTGGAGGGCTTGGTCATGGGCACGCGCAGCGGCGATGTCGATCCCAACCTGCATGCCCATCTGGCCAGAACCCTGAACTGGGATCTGCCGCGTATTGAAACCATGCTTAACCGCGAAAGCGGCCTTTTGGGCCTCTCCGGTTTGACCAATGACATGCGCCAACTGGAGCAGGCACGCAGCGAGGGCCATACAGGCGCGGCGCTGGCGATCGACGTATTCTGCTATCGTCTGGCCCGCTCATTGATGGGGTTGGCCGCCGCGCTGCCGCGGCTTGACGGGTTGATCTTTACCGGCGGCATTGGCGAGAACTCGGCCCTGGTGCGCGACAAAACGCTGGAACATATGACCGTGCTCGGGCTCAAACTCGACACAGAGCGCAATACATCGGCGCCGCGGGGTCAGGCATGCATGATCAATCAGGTCGGCTCACCGGCTATCATGGTGATACCCACCGACGAAGAGCGCCAGATCGCGGACGAGAGCGTGGCTTTGATCCCACACTGATCCGCCCCACCAGACAGGACGTTACATGCATACCTTCTTTATTGCTCCTACCGGCTTCGGCGTCGGCCTGACCTCAATCAGCCTCGGTCTGATTCGCGCGCTGCAGCGCACCGGCCTGCGCGTGCATTTTCTCAAACCCATCGCCCAGCCCCACCCGGGTGACACCGGCCCGGAACGGTCCAGCGAGCTGATCAGCCGCACGCTCGGCCTGGCTCCGCCGACACCGCTGACCTTGCCTGAAGTCGAACACCGCCTGGCCAATGGTCAGCTCGACGAAGTGCTGGAAGATATCATCAGCCTGTTCCAGCAAACTGCAGCAGACGCCGATGTGGTGATTGTCGAAGGCATGGTACCGACCCGGCAGGCCAGCTACGCCGCCCGCATCAATCAGCACCTGGCGCGCAGCCTGGACGCCGATGTGATCCTGGTCACTGCGCCGGATGACCAGGACATGGCCAGCCTGGCCGATCGTATCGAGATCCACGCCCAGGGCTTTGGCGGGCCACGCCACCCTAAGGTGCTGGGCGTGATCGTCAACAAGGTGCGCAACCTGGAAATGCGCGAAGATCCGCCGGCGGACCGCGATGCGCTCAAGCGCACCCTGAAAGAATACGCGCTGGCACTGAAGCAGGAATCAACCGTCCTCAACACCGAAGAGTTTCGTCTGATCGGCTGCGTGCCCTGGCAGGACGAATTGAACGCACCCCGCACCTCCGACGTTGCCGCCTTACTCGACGCGAAGATCCTGCATCCCGGCGATATGCAACACCGCCGCGTGATGGACATAGCTCTCTGTGCGCGTACCGTGCCGAATATTGTCGAACGCCTCAAGCCCGGCACGTTGATCGTCACGCCGGGCGATCGCGATGACGTGATCATCGCCGCCAGCCTCGCTGCACTGGCCGGCACGCCACTGGCCGGGCTGCTACTGACCAGCGATTTCACACCCGACACGCGGGTGATGCAGCTGTGCCAGCCGGCTTTGGATGGCGGCCTGCCGTTGCTCGCCGTGGCCACCAACACCTTCAACTCCGCCACCCGTTTGGATCGCATGAACCGCGAAATTCCGGTGGATGATCAGGAGCGCGCCGAGTTGGTGACCGAGTACGCCGCATCACACATAGACCATGCCTGGCTGGCCAAACGCTGTGACACCCCGCGCGAGCTGCGCATGTCACCCCCGGCCTTTCGCTACCAACTGATGCGCCGCGCCCAGCAGGCGGCAAAACGCATCGTGCTGCCGGAAGGCGACGAACCACGCACCGTACAGGCCGCTGCCATCTGCCAACGCCGCGGCATTGCCCAGTGCATCCTGCTGGCCAAACGCGAGTCAGTAGAAGCAGTAGCGCGCGCCCAGCACATCACTTTGCCCGAGGGTCTGCAGATCATCGATCCGGATAGCGTGCGCGAGCGTTATGTGCAGCCGATGGTCGAGAAACGCAAAGGCAAGGGTCTGAACGAGCCCATGGCCTTGCAGCAGCTGGAAGACAACGTGGTGCTGGGAACCATGATGCTCGCTCTGGACGAGGTCGATGGCCTGGTGTCCGGTGCCATCCACACCACCGCCAATACCATTCGCCCGGCCTTTCAGCTGATCAAGACAGCACCAGGCTACAACCTGGTGTCCTCGATCTTTTTCATGCTGCTCCCCGAACAGGTGCTGGTCTATGGCGACTGCGCGGTCAATCCTGACCCGAATGCCGAGGAGCTGGCCGAGATCGCCATTCAAAGTGCTCGCTCGGCAGAAGCCTTCGGCATTCCTGCGCGAGTGGCCATGATCAGTTATTCGACCGGCGAATCCGGGACCGGTCTGGATGTGGAAAAGGTGAGAGAGGCCACGCAGATAGCCAAAAAACGCGAGCCGGCATTGTTGATTGATGGGCCGCTTCAGTATGATGCTGCCGCCATTGCCAGCGTCGGCGCACAAAAAGCGCCGGACAGCCCTGTGGCCGGCAAGGCCACTGTGTTCGTGTTCCCCGACCTGAATACTGGCAACACCACCTACAAGGCCGTGCAGCGTAGCGCCAACGTAGTCAGTGTCGGCCCCATGCTGCAGGGCCTGCGCAAGCCGGTAAACGACCTGTCTCGCGGCGCGCTGGTGGATGACATTGTCTACACCATCGCTCTGACCGCCATTCAGGCCGAGATGAATGAATAGATTCGAGCCAGCATTACAGACTGGCCTTTTGAGTGAGCCCTTAGAATGCTGAGTTTTCTGCCTCATGGCCTACGCGGCGCCCTCGCGGCGCTGCTGCTGATCCTCAATACACTCCTGTGTTTCAGTGTGTTGTTTCCACTATCGCTGATCAAACTGCTACCGATCAAAAGCCTGCAGGTATTCTGCACCCGGCAGATCATCCGCATCGCCGAATTCTGGATCGCCTGCAACAGCGGCTGGATGGCTTTGACCGGTAACATCGAATGGGATATTCAGGGCCGCGAGCGGCTGGATTACGACGGCTGGTATCTGGTCACCAGCAACCATCAGACCTGGGTCGATATTCTGGTATTGCAGCACAACTTCAATCGGCGCATGCCGATGCTCAAGTTCTTTCTCAAGCAGGAACTGATCTGGGTGCCGATCATTGGCATCTGCTGGTGGGCGCTGGATTTCCCGTTCATGAAACGCTACACCAAGGCCTACCTGGCACGGCATCCGGAAAAGGCCGGGCAGGATGTGGAAACTACGCGCAAGGCCTGTGAAAAATTCAAGACTACCCCGGTAGCGGTATTCAATTTTCTCGAAGGCACCCGACTGACGCCAGCCAAGCACGCCGAGCAACAGTCGCCCTACCGGCATCTGCTCAAGCCCAAATCCGGCGGCATCGCCTTTGTACTCGATGCGATGGGGGAGCAGCTACGTTCACTGGTGGATATCACCATCCATTACCCCGACGGTAGCCCGACTTTCTGGGACCTGCTCAGCGGACGTATTAGGAAGGTAGTGGTGCGCTGTCAGATCAAGCCGATCCCAACTGAGATGCTGGGTGGCGACTATCACCACGACGAAGTCTTCCGCGCCGAATTTCAGCGTTGGGTGAACAGTCTTTGGGAAGAGAAGGATCTGTTGCTGGACAAATTGCACCACGACTATCCGCCGGGACGCTAAAGCAATCACTGAATCAGTACTGGCTCTACCGAGGAAACCCCGCGGTAGAGCCTATCACTTACAACCTGGTTACAGCGGACGCAGGTTGATTTCCACGCGGCGGTTCTGGGCCCGGCCGGCTTCAGTATTATTGCTGGCAATCGGCTGATTCGGACCAGCGCCACTGCTGCTGATACGCGACCCTGGTACACCCTGGCCGGTCAGGTAAGCTGCGACGCTTCCAGCCCGCTCCTGTGACAGACGCATGTTCAGGTCCATGCCACCGGTGCTGTCGGTATGACCGATGATATCGATACCGTTCTTGTCAAACTCCTTGAACACCTTGACCAGTGAATTCAACGTCGGGTAGAAGCTGCTGGACACATCCGAAGAGTTGCTGGCGAATGTAATATTGCCTGGCATGACCAGTTGCAGATTATCGCCGTTACGGATTACCTGAACGCCAGTGCCTGACAGCTCCTGACGCAAGCGCGCTTCCTGCTGATCAACGTAATAACCATAACCCGCTCCGGCAGCGCCGCCGACGGTCGCGCCAATCAGTGCGCCTTTGGCACGGTCACTTTTGCTCGAAGTCGCGGCGCCCACCACGGCGCCAGCTGCAGCACCGCCCAGACCATAGATGGCTGACTTGCCTGTTTCGCGCTCACCGGTATAGGGGTTGGTAGTACACCCGACCAGCAAAACAGAGCAGAAGCCGGCAACGATCAAACCATGGGTTTTTGTGGCGTTGAATATCATGAATGAATCCTTTGTTTTTTAATTACTCGTGTCCAGAGGTTAGCATGCCAATCAGGTGGCCCGCTGATATACAGACCACAAAGCCGGCATTTATTTCCTGAACTCAGGCGCGGATGAACGGGTTGCTGCGCATTTCATCGCCTAACAGGGTATCGGCGCCGTGCCCGGTCACCACCACCGCCTCCTCGTCCAGACGATAAAGCCTCTCGCGGATAGACTTCTCGATCTGCCGATAATCCCCACCCCACAAATCAGTGCGGCCGATACCGCCGCGAAACAGCGTGTCACCGGCAATCAGCAGCTTGTCCTGCGGGAACCAGAAGCTCATCGAGCCCGGCGTATGGCCTGGCGTATGCAAGGCCACGCCACACCCGCAGGCTAGCTCCTCATCATCGCTCAACCACTGATCCGGCGCCGGTACCGGCACATAGGGCACGCCAAACAATTTGCACTGCATTTCCAGGTTATCCCAGAGGAACTGGTCTTCCTTGTGCAAATGCAGTGTGGCGCCGGTGGCCTTTTTCATCTCGCCGGAGGCCAGGAAGTGATCCAGGTGCGCATGCGTATGAATGATGCTCACCACCTTCAAGCCCAGCGCGTCCAGCCGATCAAGGATCAACTGGTGATCGCCGCCCGGATCAATCACCAAGGCTTTCTTGCTCACGGGGTCGCCGATGATGGTGCAGTTGCACTGCAACGGACCGACGGGGAAGGTTTCGCGGATCAGCGCGGTAGCATTGGTCATGCCGGTTCCGCTTCTGTTTTCAGCTTTCATCAACTCTCCTCGCCCCGATGCACCAATTTGTCTACCACCAGACTCCCGACAATATCCCCTTCCACATTGACGGCGGTGCGCACGGTGTCCAGCAGGCGGTCGATGGGCAGCAGTATGGCAATGGCTTCCGCTGGCAGACCAACCGCTTGCAGCACCATGACCATGGTCACCATGCCGGCACTGGGGATGCCTGGCGCACCGGTGGAAGCGATCATCGCAGTAAAGAACACCACCATCTGTTGCGCGAAGCTCAACTCAATGCCCACCAGGTTGGCGACGAACAGCGCCGCTGCCGCTTCGTAAAGCGCGGTGCCGTCCATGTTCATGGTGGCGCCCAGAGGCAAAACAAAGCCGGCGATGCTGCGTCGCACCCCGAGGTTGTGCTCGGCGCAGCGCAGGGAAATTGGCAGCGTAGCGGCGCTGGAGCTGGTGGCAAACGCAGTAATCAGCGCTTCCCGTGAGCCGCGCCAGAACCACAACGGTGACTTGCCGGTAACCGCAAATAATATACCCGGCAAGATGACCACGCCGTGCAATAGCGTGGTGGCAAACACCAGCACGATAAAGCCGAGCATGGTCACCAGCAATGACACATCCTGCTCGGCCACCAGCCGGATCAGCAGTGCCAGAATCCCCAGCGGCGCCAGACGCATGATCCAGTTGATCACCTGCATCAGCAGCTCAAGAAACTCCTGCATCAGAGTCAGTATGCCGCTATAACGCTCGCCACCGGCCACCAGCGCAATGCCGATAAACAGTGCAAATACGACAATGGCCAGGATGCTGCCGTTGGCAAAGGCAGCGAAGGGGTTCTGGAACAGGTTGGCGAAAAAGTGCAGGAAGAACTCCGGCATGGTCAATTGCCGGGCCTCGAACGCGTCCATGGCATCGGCGAACAGGGTGATTGGCAGGTCCGCACCGGGCTTGAAGATATTCGCTGCGATCAACGCCACGAGCATGGCCAGAGAAGCGGTTATGACAAAATACACCAGCGTGGTTATCCACACCCGATTGACCTGATGGTGTGCCTGCAGATTGGCCACACCCACGACGATGGAGGTAAATATCAGCGGCACCAGAATCATCTTCAACATGCCAATGAAAATGCTACCAATCAGCGTGCTGGCATAGAGCACACCCGAACGCACACCCTGCTCGGCAGGCAAAAAGCCCAGCCCCCAGCCAATCAGAACACCCAAACAGGCGGCAATCAGTATCTGACGATTCAAGCTGGGCATGGGCTCGCTCTCCGCGGGTCTGGCGAATTGTTCATTTCAAAGGAATTTCAAGAATACATCAATTGGCCTGCATGACTTAATGCGTTGCGCTCAACACCGGCAAGTGACGAAGAAAGCGCGCTGTTAACACAGCGGTCAAGAACATGATCAATGCGCCAATGATGGCATTGGTGTGCAGGGCGGCGCTAAAGGCCTGTTGCACAGCCAGCAGCAAATCCGCCGCCGGCTCGGCAGGCAATCGGGCAATCACGCCCAACGCACCACCGATGGTATCAATGGCGATTTCAGCCTGCTCCACCGGTACGCTGGCAGGAATGCTGTCGGTCATCTGCCGACGGTATACCGCAGCGCCGATGCTGCCGATCACCGCAATGCCCATGGCCATACCCAGCTCCGTGGCGGTTTCCGAGGTTGCCGAAGCCGCGCCGGCTTTCTCGGCTGGCGCCGAACCTATCACCAGATCAGTACCCAGGATCATCATCGGCATGATGCCCACGCCCATGATGATGGTGCCGGCGACCAACCACCAGACGGTGGCCATGTCATTGACCAGCATCATGCACACGAACCCGAACACCGCGAGCAGCAAACCGCCGCTGACCAGATGCGACGGCTTGATCCGCCTCGCCATGCGCGGCACCAGTAGCGACAACAGCACCTGGATAACTGCCGAGGGCACCATCAGCACGCCGGCCCACAACGGCGACAACCTGAGCACACCCTGCAGGTATTGAAAGACCATCAGCCAGGTCCCTGACAACGCCAGGATGGTCAGCATCATGGCGACCACCGAGGTACTGAAAGCACGATTGGCAAACAGCCGCAGATCGAACATTGGCTGAGTCAGCGCCCGCTGACGACGGATAAACACCCAGCCGATCAACACCCCGGCGAGCACCGCGACGCATACCACCAGGCTGATGCCATCGCGTGCCAGCTCCTTGATGCCATACACAAGCGACAGGAAGGTCGAGATACACAGCAGCGCACTGGTGATATCCAGCCGCCCGGCTTTTCTATCTTTGCATTCAGGCAACAGCAATGGCCCGGCGACCAGCAACAGCAACATGACCGGTACGCCCAGGAGAAATACCGACCCCCACCAGAAGAATTCCAGCAAGGCGCCGCCCACCAATGGCCCCAGCGCGCTGCCGACCAGAAAGCCGGTCATCCACACGGTGATCGCGAAGGTACGTTCCGACGGCACCTCGAACAGTTCGCGAATCAGCGACAGCGTCGAGGGCATGAGCGTGGCGCCGGAGATACCCAGCAAAGCGCGGGTCAGAATCAGCATATTGGCCGAGGTGGAAAAGGCCGCCAGTACGGAAGCCACACCAAACGCCGCGGCGCCCATCAGCAGCAGTTTACGCCGGCCGATGCGGTCGCCCAATGTGCCCATGGTGATCAGGAAACCGGCAATCATGAAGCCGTAGATATCCAGAATCCACAGCAGTTGTGAGCTGGTTGGCTGCAAATCGGCGCTCAGATGCGGCGCCGCCAGATGCAGCACGGTCATGTCCAGCGCCAGTAACAGTGTCGGTAGAACCAGCACGGCCAAGCCCCACCACTCGCGGCGACCGGCGTAACGGGGAGCAACGACTTCGGAGGTGGGATGGGTGGCCAACATGACTTGTCTAGACGCCTTCAATCAGAATCAGGCGCTGCTTTATAACGCTTGCAGCCAGGTTGCGCAATCATGGCGCGGCGCTACTCGAGCAGACCCAGCACCTTGGCTTGTGCCACGGCCTGAGTGCGCCGCGCCACGCCCAACTTGTTATTGATACGCCGCGCATGGCTTTTCACGGTGTGCAGCGAAATGAACAGCGCCTCGCTGATCTGCTGATTGGAATAGCCCTGAGCGATGCAGCGCAGCACATCCAGCTCGCGGGTGCTGAGTGAGTCCTGCAGCGTGGCGGCAATAGTCTGCCCGTCAGGCCGGTCGATGGTCGGCAGAGTACCCAGCAACCGGTCACGCAGACGCGATGCTGGTGCGCGCGCTAACGAATCCACCAGACCAGGTGGCGCCTGATGCAGCAGGGGCAAAAAGGGTCCGCTGATATTGTCTTCGACCGCCAGCGCCAGTGCGGCTAACAGAATCTTTTCCGCTTCCATCGGCCGCTGCAGGCGATACAGCATGCGCACCAGCAGCGCCATCACCGCCAGCGCCTGCAGATGCTGCCCGCCGTGCTGCAGCTGGCTTAACAGTGCGCGCAATACGCTTTCGGCCGCCACCTGCTCGCCGCGTGACCAGAGCAGCCGCGCATACACACGTTCAATCAATACCGGCAGGGCATGAAAAAACATCGGCGGCGCGGCGGGATTGTCCAGGCAATAAGTCTGACGCAGACGCGGCAGCCAATGTTCAGCCAGATCGTGACGGCCGGAGGTAATCCACAGATCGCTTTTCAGCGCGGTCCCCCAACCCAGGTAATACACCGGCGGAATATCCCACTGGTGCATCAGTCGCTCGGCCTCGGTCAAGGTTTCGAACGCGAGTCCATCTCCACCGCGCATCTGAGCTTGCATGCCGGCCAGAAGACAGTAACCCGGCAGCACGTGCACATCACGGCAATCCCGTGCTTCCTCAATGCCCTGGCGCAGCAGTTCCATGGCCTCGTCGTTATCACCCAAGAGGCCAAGCAGATAACCGTGATACACGGTTAACCGCGCGCGTACCGGCAAACCCTGCGGATGGACCATACCGGCCAGCAACCGGCGTTGACCGGCAACCGCTTGCAACGCCCTGGCGACCTGGCCGCGCGCCTGCATCAGGCGTGCGCGCATCAGCACCGCCTGTGCTTCGAGCAACGGATCAGCCACCCGTTGCGCCAACTCAAGCGCCGAGCGTGCCCATTGCCGCGCGGCATCTATGTGCTGCGCGCACAGCTCGCTATCGGCCAAGGTAAGCATCGCCATCACCCGGCTGCCCGCTTCGCGATCATCCAGACACGCCAGGGCCTGATGAGCACAGAGCATGGCCTCTTCCAGATGCCCGGCCGAGCGTGCCAGAAACGCCTTGAGGGCCAATGCCTGGCCCAGCAGGCAGCGCTGCTGGTACGCATCCGGCTGCGGCAAAAAATGCTGCAACCGTTGCAGCATCGCGTGCGCTTCCTCCAACTGGCAGGCCAGCGCCAGGGTCCAGGCATGCACCATCACCAACCGCGCGGAGCTGCCCTGCAAGACCCCGGGTAACTCCGCCTTCCAGCGCAGCAGCGTGCCGACATGTTGCTCGGCCAATAACCTATCCAGCGATAAGTGTTGTACCAGGCTGGCCGCTTCATCCGGACGCTCAGCGGCAAGCGCCTGCTCCACGGCATCGGCAATCCGACCCTGTTGGCGGAACCAGTCGCAGGCGCGCAGATGCATCTGCAATCGCTCGCGCGGATGTTCACTCGCGCCGCGCTCGCGCAGCACATCGGAGAACAGATGATGGAAGCGATACCATTTGCCCTCGCGATCCAGGGGCACCAGAAACACCTGATGCTGGGTCAGATAGTGAATGATCTGCTGGCTGTCCTGCGCCTGGCGCACGTGGTCGCACAGCTCGATGGTGAAACGATCAAACCAGGCTATTTGCTGCAGGAACTGCTGCACTGCCGGCGGCTGGTGCAGAATGACCTCTTCCAGCAGGTATTCGCCGATCAACTGTTCGGGCTGAGTATCCGTCGCATCACGCAGATGGAGTCGACCGCCGCGCGCGTGGTCGGCCTGCTGCGCGGTCATCGCCAATAACCGCAGCCCGGCAATCCAGCCTTCGTTGCGTTGCAGAATATGCCGCAACCATTGTGGTTCCGCGCCAGCCAGGCCAGCACTGTCGAGAAAGGCAGCGGCCGCCTCTCGACTCAGACGCAAGTGCTTTTCGCCGACTTCCAGCAGTTGGTTGCCCAGCCGCAAACGGGCCAGATGCCAATCGGGCCGCCGTCGGCCAGTGATCAACAACTGAAAGCCCTGCGGCAGTTGCTCAAGCAGCAACGCACACAGCCGATCGGTCTGTGGCCCGCAGATCAGGTGGTAATCATCCAGCACCAGTAGCACTGGCGTATCGGCGTTATGCACACGGCGCAGATCCTGCAGAAGCGAGGTGACCAGTTGTTCGCTACCCAGCGGCTGATGGCTCTGCTGCTGGCCGAGAAGCTCAAGTTCCTTGTCGCCCAATGAGGGGTAGAGCGTGCGCAACCCTTGAATCAAGCTACGCAGTAGCTGCCCCTGCTCGCCATCCTGGGGATCCAGAGACAGCCAGATAGAGCGCCAGGGCGCAGAGAGCTGTTCGGAATACTCAATGGCTAACGTCGTTTTGCCAAAACCGGCGGGGGCGCAGACCAGAATCAGCCGACGTTGGGCGGCTTGCTGCAGAAGGGCTACCAGTGCAGGACGTGGCAAATGGTCCGGCGGAAGCGGCGGACGAAATATCTTGCCGGGGATGGGTGCGATCGAGGTAGCCATGCCGCCAAGTGTATCGGCATGGTCCTCAGGCTGTCTTGTCGATTTGTAACAGACCCCAACCAGCATCAAGCTGGCTGAGGTGAATCGACATTAGCCGTAATGCAGTCTTAGCGAACGCCAGCTTGACGCAGAGCTGCGGGGGTGAAGTCGGTGGAGCTGGCTTTGTGCTCGTAGTTGTAATCGCCAGACTCCTCGTTGTTCATACCCATGGCCAGGTAACGGCCGGCAACCAGGTCATACAGCGTCTCGGCGGCGAAGCCAGGAACCTGCGCCTTGTAGCGGTGCAGAGCATGAGCCTCAGCTACACGCCAGAGCTCGCCACGGCCATCGTAATGATCGATGTGGCCAGCCTGCCAGGAATCCTCGTCAATGAAGAAATGACGCTTGGCGTAAATGTGACGCTCGCCTTCCTTGACGGTGGCAACCACTTCCCAGGTGCGATGCAGTTCATAGCGCGCCAGCTCGGGGTTGAGGTGGCCGGGCTGAATCAGGTCATCGTACTTCACATCGGGCGAACCCATGCGATAGCTGTTGTAGGCGATGTACTGCTCTTTCTTGCCAACCAGTTCCCAGTCGTAACGATCAGGTGCGCCGTTGTACATGTCCAGGTTATCGGAAGTACGCATGCCGTCGGCTGCGGTGCCCGGGCCGTCATAGGACACTTGCGGAGCGCGACGTACGCGGCGTTGGCCGGCGTTGTAAATCCACGCCATACGCGGGGTGGCAACCTGGTCAACTGTTTCGTGCACCAGCAATACGTTCCCGGCCAGACGGCCTGGATCAGTTACCTGCTGCTTGAAGTAGTAAAGGATATTACCCATGGTGTCGGCGTTGTAATCGGTCAGCCCCTGGGGCAGCACGTATTCTTCAACGAAACGAACGATGGTGTAGTTGCCATTGGTCTGCGGCGTCGCCTGAGTGACGATGCGCTGCAAAGAGTCACCACGGTAGCGAGTGATGTGGTTCCAGATCACTTCCAGCCCGTTGGATGGGATCGGAAAGGCGATGGCCATATCGTAACCGGTCACACCGTTACCACCCTGAACCAGCTTGGAGTTGGTGGCGTTGCGCTTGGCAGCTTCGTAGATGGCGTCCGGCAGTGCGACACTGCGGCGGCTTTCGTAGACCGGCATCTTGAAGGTTTCAGGATAGCGCTTGAACATGGCGATCTGACCGGGAGCCAGATTGTCCTGATATTCTTCGTAATTGGCCGCGGTGATCTCGAACAACGGCTTGTCGTCAGCGTAAGGATTCGCGCTGAAGCCCTTGGCATCAATGGCCGCGGCGTCAGTGGCCAAACCGCCGGTCCACTCGGGAATGGTGCCGGACGCATTACCGGCTTTCTCGGCACCAATGGGCGTGAGGCTATTGCCCAACTCGGCGGCCTGCTCTGCAGTGGCAGCCACGCTGGAGGCGCTGAAGGCCATGGCAGAAGCTACCAGGGCGCTATAGACCAAATTCAGTTTCATAATCTTTCTCTACTAGCTGAGGCCGGCAATCAATGCCGACACAATGATCGGTCGTTCGGGCCGAGATTACCTGCAATATGACAATACAGTTAAGCCCACGAACAGCCGCGCACTATAGCCAAGCGCCACGCGGGGGTGATCCGTCCAAAGTATGATTTTGTCTCACGCAGAAAAGAAGAAAAACACCAGAAAGGAGGCCCGAAAAGTCAGAGGGATGGCATCAATTGCCATCCCTCGACTGGGCCCGCCAGCGGCTTGACGTTAAGTGTTACCGCGCCATATTACCGCTGGTGCGCATTAAAGCGTTGAAAGGAAAGGTGCTTCTGCTTCTTGCCATTGGGCGATGTCGCCACGGATGACCTTCTTGTTCAGCTTACCAACGCTGGTTTTGGGTATTTCGGTAACACAGGCGATCTGCGTAGGGATGGCCCATTTGTTGATGCGCCCTTCGTCGGCATATTGCTTGAGATGATCACGCAGAATACGCGCATCCATCTCCTTGCCAGCATGCGGCACGATCAGCGCAAAGGGACGCTCGCCCCACTGCGGGTCAGGTACACCGACCACGGCGACTTCCTTCACGGCGGCGCATTTGCTGATCAGATCCTCCAGCTCCAGCGAGGAAATCCACTCACCGCCGGTCTTGATCACATCCTTGATCCGGTCGCGGATATCGATAAAACCCATCTCGTCGATGGAAGCTACATCACCGGTGTGCATCCAGCCATGAGCCCACAGCTCGTCGCTCTTCTCGGGCTCCTTGTAGTAACCCTGGGTCAACCAGGGCGAGCGCAGCACCAGCTCACCCTGAGTCTTGCCGTCATGCTCAAGGAAGTTACCCTCGGGATCCATCAAGCGCGCTTCGGCCAGGGGTACCGGCACACCGGCCTTGATGCTGTAAGCGGCCTGTTCGTCTTCACTGCCCTGCTCCACTTCCAGGTTGATGTAACCACTGGAGATCAACGGACAGGTTTCAGACATGCCATAAGCAGCAGACAGTTTCATGCCCTTGGCCTTGGCTGCATCGTAGAGGCTGCGGTTCAACGCGCTACCGCCGATGATGATCTTCATGCCGCCGAAGTCGTAATCCTGTGCGCCTTCGGCATTGAGCACCATTTGCAGAATGGTTGGCACGCAGTGGGAGAAGGTGACCTTCTCCTGCTTGATCAGTTTGCACAGCATTTCCGGCTCATAACGGCCCGGGTAGACCTGCTTGGTGCCCAGCAGTGTCGCGGTGTAGGGGATGCCCCAGGCATGCACGTGGAACATCGGCGTGATCGGCATATACACATCGCGGTTGCCGAACAGGCGCATGCTGTCCAGCCCACCCATCAGCGCGGCCTGAGTCATGGTGTGCAGCACCAACTGGCGATGGGTGAAATACACGCCCTTGGGGTTGCCGGTAGTACCGGTGGTGTAGAAGGTAGTGGCCACCGAATTCTCGTCAAAATCGGCGAACTCATAGGTCGGCTCTGCGGCGGCCAGCAGCTCTTCGTATTCACCTACCAGACCCGGCAGATCGGCGGTCTTCTCGTCGCCATCGGTCAGCAAAATGGTATTGGTAACCGTGGTGAGATCGTTCTCGATGGCCTTGTAGATCGGCAGAAACTCGGCATTGACCAGCACGAAAATATCTTCGGCGTGGTTCATGGTGTAGAGGATCTGATCGGGCGACAGGCGAATGTTGATGGTGTGCAGTACCGCGCCGAGCATCGGGATGGCGAACATGCATTCCAGATAGCGGTGGCTGTCCCAATCCATCACCGCCACGGTGTCACCAGCTTTCACGCCGGCGGCGCTCAGGGCATTGGCCAGGCGGCAGATGCGCTGATTGAAGGTAGCGTAGTCGTAGCGGCTGATGTCGCGGTAGACGATTTCCTGGCTGCGCTCGTAGCGCTGGCCGGAGAGCAGAATGTTCTTGATCAGCAGCGGTGTCGAATGAGCACCGGGCGTCGGTTTGATCACGCGGGTATTGAGCATAATGTATGACCTGTTTGTTGGGCTTGTATGGTCTGGTCGCAGGCATCAAGGCCTATCGCTGCGCTGCACTATAGCCAAGCAGAGGCGGGCGACCTATCACTCCAAAGTATGAACCGGATCACACTCGGGATGCAGCGCTTTTTTAAGCGTATAATGGCGCAAAATGTCGCTATATGACCATCAAACCAACATCAGTCATTTTCAGGAGCAAACATGTCCGACAACAGCATTGTCATCGTTAGCGGAGCGCGCACGCCCATGGGCGGATTTCAAGGCAGCCTGTCCAGCGTACCCGCTGTGGATCTGGGCGCGCTGGCGATTGCCGAAGCGGTCAAGCGTGCCGGCATCGCCGCCGAAGATGTGCAGGAAGTGATCATGGGCTGCGTATTGCCCGCCGGCCTGAAGCAGGGCCCAGCCCGCCAGGCCAGCCTGAATGCCGGCCTGCCCGCCGCAACCGGTTGCACCACGATCAACAAGCTCTGTGGTTCCGGCATGAAAGCCGTGATGCTCGCCCATGACCTGCTCAAGGCCGGCACCAACCAGGTGATGGTCGCTGGCGGCATGGAGAGCATGTCCAACGCGCCTTACCTGATGGAAAAAGCCCGCAGCGGCCTGCGCATGGGCCACGGCGAGATCAAGGACCACATGTTTCTTGATGGCCTGGAAGACGCCCGCACCGGTCGGCTGATGGGCTCCTTCGCCCAGGAAACCGCAGACAAGTACGGCATCAACCGCGAGGATATGGACGCCTACGCCATCGAGTCGCTGACCCGGGCAAAGAAAGCCATTGAAAGCGGCGCGCTGGACAGCGAAATCGTTCCGGTTACCGTGACCACGCGCAAGGGTGAAACCCTGGTCAAGGACGACGAGCAGCCGCACAACGCGAACCTGGAGAAGATCCCGGGCCTGAAACCGGCGTTCAGAAAAGACGGCAGCATCACCGCCGCCAACGCCAGTTCGATCTCCGACGGCGCCAGCGCACTGGTCCTGATGACCGCCGCTGAAGCCGAAAAGCGTGGCCTCAAGCCGCTGGCCCGCATCGTTGGCCACGCAACCCAGAGCCAGGACCCGAGCGAGTTCACCATCGCGCCCATCGGCGCCATGACCAACCTGTTCAACAAGACCGGCTGGAACAAGGACGACGTTGACCTGTTTGAAATCAACGAAGCCTTTGCCATGGTCACCATGCTGGCGATGCGCGAGCATGGTCTGGACCACGCCAAGGTCAATATCTACGGCGGCGCCTGCGCCCAGGGCCACCCTGTAGGCTCTACTGGCTCGCGGATTATCGTGACTCTGATCAACGCCCTGCAGAAGACCGGCGGCAAGCGCGGTGTGGCGTCATTGTGTATTGGTGGCGGCGAAGCAACGGCGGTAGCCATCGAGCTAATCTGAGTTGTTAAAAAGGCAGGCTGCACGAGGCCTGCCTGGTCTCACGCCGAACCCCGAGGAGCGAAACGGTCTGGCGCCATCCAGAATTCATCTTCTTAGTGACTTAAGTCACTAAGTGCCCCCTGACGCGCGCCTAAAGTGGCAATACCACTCACGCGCGTCAGGAGATACAAAATGAAAACCAACATAGGCACTACGGACAGAATCATTCGCGCCGCCGTAGGTCTGGCATTGATCGCCATGGTCTTTGTAGGCCCACAGATTGTCTGGGGTTGGATCGGCGTCGTACCACTCATAACCGCACTGGTCGGTATTTGCCCCGCCTACTCTTTGCTGGGTATAAAGACCTGTAGAACCGGCCAGAGCTCGCACGGTATAAAACAGTAAAAGTGGCGACCTCTTTCTAAACCGGCCCGCTGCTCAGTGGGCGCGGTTGAAAGAACTTCGCCAACCAACTGAGCAACATGCCGTACAGCGGCACGAACAGCACCAGACTGATCACCAGTTTGATCAGATAATCCACCGTTGCGATTTCCACCCAGTTGGCCGCCATGAAAGGATCATCACTGCGCCAGAATGCCACCGAGAAAAACAGGTAGGTATCCAGCAGATTCCCCAGCACTGTCGAGGCCGCAGGGGCTATCCACCACTGACGCATTTGCCGCAAGCGATCAAACACCTGCACATCCAGCAACTGCCCGAGCGCATAGGCAAGAAAGCTCGCCACCGCGATGCGAAACACGAACAGGTTGAATTCACCCAGGGCCGCCAGACCACCGAAGCGCGCCTCGTGGAAGAGTACCGACACCACGTAGGACGCCACCAAAGCCGGGAACATGACCCGCGCAATCACCCGCCGTGCCGCGCCCTTGCCCATCAGCCGCACGGTAAGATCGGTGGCCAGAAAAATGAACGGGAAACTGAACGCACCCCAGGTCGTGTGCCAGCCAAACAAAGTGATCGGCAACTGCACCAGGTAGTTGCTGACGATAATGATAAGAATGTGAAACGCGATCAGGCCGGCTACTACAGAGCGGCTGACCGAAGAAGATATCAACGGCATGTGATGTCCTTTTTAAGGTGAAATGGGGTTAGGGAACCCATTGGCGTAACCGGTATGGCTACGCGCGGCCGGCATTCTAGCGGTTTGTAGCGAAGAAAGGTACCTGAGCAGACCGGCGGATATCGGCAAGAGCATGGATAACCGCCTGGACTCGGGAAGGGCGACAGCTCAAAGCCCTAAAGCACCCCGGCGCAGCCAGCCATGCACAAACGCGAGTTTTTGCCGCGCGTGATCGGATAGCACGAAGGGGTAGATATCGGACAGGCCCATAGCGCGGTTGACGTGATTCACACCCACGGTGAGCGTCGCGGCAATATGAATCAGCCGCTCGGCGTCAGGCTCCGAGTAGGGATCCCAGCCAGCGTCAGGTATCTGCGGTGATGAGAGGCCTGTGGCCACAAAGCTGTCCGCGATGTCAGTCAGATGCAGCAGATGAGCGGCCGTCTCTGCCCAGTCCTCATGTGGGTGTGAGGAGGCGTAACTGGTCAGGTAATGCTCTTTCCAGTTCTCCGGCGGACCGTTTGCATAGTGATGCTGCAGCGCCCCGGGGTAATCAATCATCACATCACCAAACATGCCTGCAAAGGCTTCAAGAAAGTCCTCGCGCAAACTTAACCGCCACCAGAGCATATGGGCGACCTCATGGCGCATATGGCCAATCATGGTGCGATAAGGCTCGTCCAACGCTTCACGGCGGGATGTCACCAACACGGGGTCGACTTCCGCCACACTGATGGTCACTACACCGCCGGCGTGCCCCATAGGCACCGGCGTTGCGCCCTCGGCGAGCAAATGAAATACCGGCCGCGCGCCCGGATCCTCTGGCCGAAACCAGTGCCAGCGCCCGAGATTATCCAGCGCCCAGCGTTTGGCTGCCTCGGTTTTCGCCCAGTTGGGTATGGCGTTGGGAATGGAGGTATCCGGCGCCAGACCGGTCATGCTGCACGACCGGCAAAACTCACCTTCAGCCGGCGCTATCCAGTTACAGCCGATAACATCCCGGTTTGCACAGAAGGGTGGCGTAGGTATGAAGGCCCGCGCCTGGGGATCGTAGGCAACAGGTATTCCCTGCGCTGTTGCAAGATTGTCGAACCAGAGGGAGCCGGCACCCACCGGATTGGAAAATACACGCATTAAGCAATATCCAGAAAACATGAGGGACCAGCATGGACCCCCACTCCGGCAGCTACAAGCTTATGGCCACAATCAATCGCCACTGTCCGACGGATCGCTGCAACTACCGCATCGCCAGCCTGGGAGTAGGCAGGTCGCCGCACCTCGGAACGCCTGTTATAGTCTGGACACAGACCCCTATGGCAGGCCGAGAAATGTCACAAAGCATGGGATTGACCGAGCGCATTGAGCATATCCGCAAACTGTCCGCCCTGGACGCTGCCGAGGAACTGGTCCACCTGCCTGCGGATGACATCCAGTTTATTCTTTCGCGTTTGCCTGCCGACCAGGCTCTGCTGGTCGCCTCCCACCTTGGCGAAGCAGCAGCACCGGGGGAAGCTGCCACTCGAGTGGTGCTTTCCGGAATGGAGGAGACCATCGGCGAATTGATGACGCCCGCAACAGCCACCCTGCCGTCCAGCTATACCGTCGCCGAGGCCCTTACGTTCATGGTCAAGAGCGCTGACGTCTCCGAGATCAGCTACATTTTTATCACCGAGGCAGATCGCCTGGTCGGGCTGGTGGGCATGCGCGACCTGATTCTCGCCAAACCGTCCGAGGTTCTGGCCAGCATCATGGTGCTGGACCCCTTCGCTTTTCACCAGGACACCTCGATCAAGAGCGCAGTCAGTGAAGTGCTGTACCGGCATTACCGCATATACCCGGTAGTGGATGATCAACACCGGATAGTGGGCGAGGTGCGTGGCTGGAAGCTGTATGAGCGCATCGTCTCGGAGCTTAGCGCCCAGGCCGGCTCACAATATGGTGTGGACAAGGAAGAGCAGATCAATACTCCGGTACTGACAGCCTTCCGCATGCGCCATCCGTGGCTGCAGGTAAACCTGATCACCGCCTTTGCTGCCGCCTTCGTTGTCGGCATGTTCGAGGGCACCATCGCGCAAATCGTCGCCCTCGCCGCCTTTCTGCCGGTACTCGCCGGCCAGAGCGGCAACACTGGCTGCCAGGCAATGGCGATTACCCTTCGCGGTATAACTCTGGGCAAAATTCAGGACTACCCGATCAGCCAACTGCTACGCAAGGAGATCCTGCTGGGTGCGCTCAATGGCGCCGCGGTGGGCGTTATTGCCGGAGCGGCAATGTTCGCTTATGCCTTATTTACAGACTCCGCCAACCCGGCCATGCTCGGTTTCGTTATTTTTGTCGCGATGATCGGCGCCTGCATGACCAGCGGTATCTTCGGTGTCGCAATACCATTGCTACTCAAACGCTTCGGCGCCGACCCCGCCACCGCCAGCAGCATATTCCTGACCACCTTTACCGACATTATTGGCATGGGCCTGATGCTGTTTCTGGCTACCTCGTTGGTGCTGTAAACGCCTTACTGCTTGCTGAACGCGTCCTGCTCCAACCACTGCCGCAGGTTGTCCCCGAGATGGAATTGGGGGTAGGACCAGCTTTCTTCGTCCATCCCGATCTCTTCCTCCCAGGTGCGTATCTGCTCGGTGATCTGCTCGAACATAGCATCGGGTTCTGTCAGTGACAGGCCCACGCTCTGATACAGCGCCTTGCTGAACCAGGTCATTTCCGAGTCATCACCACAGCCAAAGGACGTGCGATCCGCACGGGCGGAGGTCAGGATCAGGGTGTCACTGTCCGCCAATTCGTCAAGCCACTGACCGGAATAACACGCAGAAACCACCAGCACTTTTCGACGCGCGCTCAGCGGTTCGAGCATTTTCGCAAAGACCTGGGGTGACAGGTTGGGCAGTTCTACCCCTGGCTGGCTCAGCAACAGATCGCCGTCTTCACCGCCATGGCTGACCAGGTGCACCACCAGCAGGTCTTCCTCCGGATTCATTTGCTCGTCCAGTGCCTTGAGCGCTGTGGCGATGGAAGGGCGAGTAGCCAGCGGCAAGGTCTCGTAATCCCGGTGGTTGAGCAGCATGATCGCGCGACGCTCCAGATCAAACTGCGACTGCAGGCCCGCTCTGGCTACCTCGATGTCTCGCATGAAAACCGATTCCGTACCGTCCCCGCCTACCGCGAGAAAATATACGTCCGTCACACCAGGGCGCTCCGCCTCCAGGCTCTCGATCTGCCTGCTCAGGCGCTCACGATCCTCAACCAGAATTTGCTCGGTGAGGGGCGCAGGCCGGGCTGAGGGCTCCTGCTGCGCAGAATCATTACCCTCGACAAGCATGCCTTCTTCCCAGGTTCCGCTCAGGCTTTCCATACCCGCTGGGGCGTTGGTCGGGGTGTAGGTACCCTCACCGTGGTATTGCCAGTCGAGAAACTCCCCCTTATAGGTGCCGTATTCGGTTATGTGCTCACCCCGTACCGGCAAGTCCTCGGCAAATTCGGCCACATAGACGCTATCACCCACTTCATAGCGGCCAGGACCATGGAACTTGCCCTTCACAAAGGCACCTTCATAGCGGGTGCCGTCATTGTCCAGCACGCCCTGCCCCGACATCAGGCCCTTCTGGAACTCGCCCTCGTAACGCCAACCCATCGCCGACTCCAGCACACCCTGACCGTGCCAGTAACCCTCATGGAATTGGCCGCGATAAATCATGCCGCTGGCAAATTGCTGAACGCCGTCACCCTGAAAAAGGCCGTCGCGAATCTCCCCGGAATAGGTACTGCCATCCGGCAGCCGCGCATCCGGCGCCAACATCTCTGCGGGGTTGCAGGCAGCAAGCAGCAGAACGGCAGTCAATGACAGGGTGAATCGCAGGGGCCGCAGAAGAGTAAGCGTCATATCTTGATCTTGATCGGGGTTGGTGCAGGGAGGTTAGCGGGTATGGCGTTCTGGGACCAGTGGGTACACCTCCCGAATGAATTCACCAGGATGCGACGGATTATGCATAGTCATTAGCGATAATCCTCATAATCAAGAATGTAGGCGTTGGCGTCCTGAAATTCGAACGTCATACGCCAATCCCGCCCTTGGTTAGGCACTAGCACGTTTGCTGCTTGCGAGCAGACCAGCAGCAACAAGAAACACGCCGCCGGTGATTCGATTGAAGAGCTTGGCGCGACGTGGTTGTTGGAGCCAGATTTTGGCTTTGGATGCCGAAAGCGCGTAGATGGTGAGCCACAACAACTCGAAAAATATGAATGTGACGCCGAGCAATAGAAACTGCGGGAGGTGAGGTTCACTCGGGATGATGAATTGCGGAAAGAGCGCGCCAAAAAAGAGCAGTGCCTTTGGATTGCTCGCTCCAACTAGGAAACCTTGAGTGAAGAGGCGTCTTCCTGTTGATGACTCAACGGCGCCAGAGACTGCAATTTCACTGGTAGAAGAAATGATGGAAGAAATACCGAGGTATGCGAGATAGGCCGCGCCCAACCACTTGAGTGCAGTGAACAGAATGTCCGACGCCGCAAGGGCTGCGCCCAAACCAAGTGCCGAGAGCGCCATGATGCAAACGATGGCGGTTGTACTGCCAAGCGAAGCAATTAGCGCTTTGCGCGCGCCGAGATTGACTGAAGTGGAAACGCACATCAGCACGCTCGGCCCGGGAGTGACCGTGAGAACCAGGACCGCCGCGACATAGAGCAGCCAAGTGGAGAAGGTCATAGAAGATATTTCCTTGGTGGCAGTTGAATTGCGCCTTCACGTAAAGCGCACCGATGCCTTTGGCGTAGCGAAACGGAGACAAGGGCATCGGTGTGACGCGCTTGGTTAGCTGCCTCCCAGCATGAACGCACGAAGCTGCCGCTCCTCTCGCATGACGTAGAGGACAAAAACCCGCTTTTCATCCTCACGATAAAAAATGCGGCAAGGTGGAACCACTATCTCTCTGTATACGGAATTAGGGAGTTCTGGAGGAATCCGTCCGGACTGGGGAAAATCTTCCAAGCGCTCGATCTTTTCGAAAACGTCCTGAACCAGATGACTTGCGGCGGCAGGATTATCCAGAGCAATGTACTCGGCGATGGCATCCAGCTCTTGAAGTGCGGGCTCCGTCCAGATTACTTCAGCCATTTACTCATTTTCTCCCTGGCCTCACTCCGGCTGTACGTTCTTCCCTCAAGTACAGCACGCTCTCCCCGTGAGAGCCCCTCAAGCAGCTCAAGTCGACGCTGCATGAACTCGTAATCCTGCACATCAACAAGGTATGCGGATGGCTGACCATGTTCCGTAATCAGTACCGGCTCCTTGGACAAGTGCAGGTCTGCCAGAATCTTTGTGGCCTGGCGCTTGAGGTTCGTAACAAGCTCAACTTTCATGGGTTCACCCGGAATCAAACTATTAGTGCCACTATAGTAGCACTCCGCGAGAGTAGCAATCTCAGCTAACATTTGGTTAAGGGGCGGGCTTTAGCCCGTGCGAGTGAGCGAAGCGAACGGCTTGAGCCATTTGTTAGGTGGCGAACTGGACATATTGATCGGCAGCTTTATGAAGAGTGCATTAGCTAGTTTCTTCAGTAGTAGAGAATTTTGCTAGGTAGTAGTTTGTCAGCGCCTCTTTGGACGCTCGCGCATAAAGCTCGCCAAAACATGAAGAAAGCAACTCTCTTTCGCATGAAAATATCGGTGAGAGCTGATCAATTCTTCCTCGTGAAATGTGAAACAGTTGAACTGTTTTACTATCGGTTATCAAGAAAAAATCGCACTGAGTCCAAAGGCAATAGCTTTTCGCTTGGTTGTGTGCATTTAGAAGTTCTTGTTGCTTAAGTAGACGCCCTTCTTTTTTTGCCTCAACTGTTAATAATGGTTGATTTTTTAATGAGTCGTCACTGTTGTTGAACAAAGCGAAGTCTATGACAAGAGTTGTATTTCGTGAGCCATGAGCTGCAGGAACGGGCATGCCATCGTACCTATCGTCCTCCGCATAACCAAGGCGCGTTAGCAATGGGATGATGAACTTTGTTTCAACTTCTTTTTTCTGTTCGGAGCTTTAGTTCTGAAACCCTATCAAACCAGCCATCAGCATTCCATGTTGATAACGCAGATGGCGTTGGTTGCTCTGGAAGTGTATTACAGGACAAATATATCCAGTCCTGGTGAGATATTTCCCAGCGCTCTCCGAACCTAACAATTGGAGGATTGATTGATAGTCCTTGACAAGTTAGCAATTCTGTAATTTTTGCAGTGTTAGTGTCTGATCTTTTTTCAATGCTAAACTTAGTCAGCAAGGTGCGCAATTTTAGACGTTTTGATCCTGTAGATGACTTCCCTACATCGCATCTAATCGATCTGGCAATATTTTCATCTGATTGTGTTAAAGACATACGCAGTCTCAATTAGAGGTGACATTTAACATTTGGTTAAGAGGCGGGCTTTAGCCCGTCCCAGTGAGCGGAGCGAGCGATTTGAACCATTTGTTACATCTTGTTTTCAGATAATCCCAGGGGTTCTACCCCGTTACTGCGGACACTTTTGAAAAAAGGCACAATGTGCCAAAGGAGTGTTCATGTCCAAACGCAGAAGATACAGCCCCGAATTCAAGCGCGAAGCCATCGCGCTATCTCGCCAGCCAGGTGCCAATTGCCGCCAGGTGGCCTTAGAGATTGGAATTAATCCCAACCTGTTGTCCCGGTGGGCGCGTGAAGCCGAAGAATTGCCAAGCAAGGCCTTCAAGGGCTCGGGAACGCCGCGTGACGAAGAGCTTGCCCACTTGAAGCGGGAACTGGCACGGGTAAAAAAGGAACGTGATTTTTTGCGCGAAGCGGCAGTGTTCTTTGCAAAGGAGTCGTCCTGAGGTATCAGACGATTCAACACTGTCGCAGTCTTTTCCCGATACGTCTTATGTGTCGTTGCCTGAAGGTATCGGCCAGCGGCTATTACGCTTGGGCATCTCGTCCGCAGTCCAGCAGGGCAAGAGCGAACGACCGTCTGCTGTCGCGTATCAGAGAGATTCACGATGACAGTGGCGGAATGCTTGGGTCGCCCCGAATGCACGAAGACTTGGCTGCCGAAGGCGTTGCAGCCAGCCTGAATCGTGTTGCAAGGCTAATGGCCAAGCACGGCATTCAGGGGTGGCCCCGTAGGAAGCGAGGACGCCTCGGACGCGCATCAAATCGGCCACAAGGTATTCAAAATCACCTTGAACGGGATTTCTCCGCACTGGAACCTGATACCAAATGGGTCACTGACATTACGGAGATCTCCACCCAGGAAGGAAAACTATTTCTCTGCGTGGTTCTGGATTTATTCAGCAAGCTGATCGTTGGCTGGTCTATGCACCACCGGCAGGATCGGCAGATGGTAATCAGAGCTGTTCAAATGGCTGTCTGGCAACGTCAGGGCGAAACCCCAGTAATACTGCATTCAGACCGAGGCAGTCAGTTTACCAGCGGTGATTACCAGCGATATCTAGGCAGTAACGATTTGGTCAGCAGCATGAGCGCGGTTGGCCATTGCGGAGACAACGCAGCCTGTGAGGGGTTCTTCGGCATGCTAAAACGAGAGCGAGTACACCATCGGCGTTACCGTACGCAGGACGAGGCAAGAGCTGATCTGTTTGAATACATCGAGCGGTTCCATAACCCCAGGATGCGACGTAGAGTTGCTGTTCAGGATCGGAAGCTCACAGCCGTTTTATAACCGTCCGTGGAAACGGGGTAGAACCCCAGCCCAATTCCAAACCCTATAAAAGTTACGCCGCTAAACTTATTGAATAATTTGAATTTTATTGGACTTTCAAACCAATGTCTAGATTTACTGCCAATGATTGCATAGGACATAAATATCACAAACTGCACCGCTGCCGAAGTTAAGCCGAGTGTAATAACCTGCGGAGTAAGTGCCTGCTGAGTATCAATGAACTGAGGGATCAGGGCACTAACATAAACTAGAGCTTTGGGGTTCGACGAAGTTACAAGAAAAGCCTGTCTAAATAAAGTTAAATTATTTGAGCTGTGGTCTTTTGGCGAAACCTCCTTCTGCTTTAAGGTAATAGGAGACCTCCATATCTTCACACCTAAATAGATCAAATATAAGGCGCCTAATATTTTTAGAGTGCTGAATAACTCACTTGATGCTGTGAGTGCAGCCCCTAAACCAAGTGAGCTTAGTATACTTAATAATTGGAAAGCAGTGACATTTCCACACACAGCTATAGAGGAGCGTTTAATTCCATGCTGGACTCCATTATTGATAGATAACATCACAGAGGGGCCAGGAGATAACAGAAATACACTCGTGATTGCCATAAATAAAAGATATTTATCGAGACTCATTTTTGTCTCCTAAAAATATAACGCCGTGTTCAACGGCAGTTTGTAAGTTGTGGCTTTGTGGATTACTTTTGCGCAGCAAAACCACAAGGCTGCGACTTACAAACTGTCCAGCGCACGAAGTGCGCGATGTTGGAACACTTTGTTATGTGTGTTTTCGCCTGTAGGGAAGAATTGCACAAGATTCCGACCAGACAAATGCATTTATATTTTCATATTCATGAGTTGTTGGCTCGCCGTACTGCGAACGTACTTTTTGTTCTTCGAAACTACCACCCCACTTCATGAGAATTGGGCCAACCTCTAAAAGTTCTCTGGACTTACCATCAGAACACAATATTGAAACCGTGCCAATAGAAGAAAGCTGTAGATACGTTGCTACTTCTTTTGTAATAAACCAACCCATTGTCATGTCCTCTAAATTAATAGAGAGCAGCTTATCTATTGCCATTTCTGAATGTACGATACGAATGGGTTCAATAGGCGATTCATTTGGATTTGAAAAAAACCAATAATTCGTATTAAACGAATCAGCCGACTTTTGTTCTGGAAAATTAGTTACACTCATATGCGATTCCTAAAACATAACGCCCCGCTAAACGGCGAGCGTTAGCGAGTCCGGTGGAGGCTGCGCTTTTCGCAGCCGGAACGTATTTGAGCGGTTTGTTATGCCTTTTTCTCATGCACTGCTTTTATAGCTCTGTAACCATCAATTAATCGGCCACCCGGCGAGGATTTAGTAATAGAGCGAAATAGACCGTCAAGCTCGGCTACACCAGATTCTACGCGGATCATTTCATACGCTTGGCGGTCTCAGGGACCAAGTGCAACACATGAGATAGAGTGTTGCGATGAAAACCTACACGCATTTAACCACTGATGAACGCGTCGTTCTGATGCTTATGCGAGACCAGGGATTGAGCCTGCGCTCAATCAGTCGCCACCTGGGCCGACACGCAAGCACGCTTAGCCGAGAGCTGAGACGCAACAGTCCTACCCGCCACTACGATGTCATCCAGGCTTGCGCTTTGGCGCGTGATAGGCGCACGAAGCAAAGAAGGCCTCCGCGTCTGCTGCCGAGTAGCGAGCTTTTCCAAGTCGTATGCGAAATGCTAAAACGGGGCTGGTCTCCTCAACAAATCGCGTCCAGACTGAAGCTTCAATGGCCTGACAGACCCGAGTTTCATGTGAGTCACGAGAGTATTTATCTGGCGATCTATGCCTACCCACGCGGCGAGTTGAAGCGGCAACTGATCAGCTATCTGCGCCAAGGTCACGGTAAGCGTCGCCGCCGCACGGTAAGCCCTGGACGGCGTGAGCGCTATCCGGCAGACCTGAGCATTCATTTGCGGCCGCCAGAGGTAGAGGACCGCCTTATTCCTGGCCACTGGGAGAGCGATCTGATCATGGGTGCCAGCAATAGGTCAGCAGTGGCTACCATGGTCGAGCGCACCAGCCGCTTTGTCGTTCTAGCCAAGCTGGATGAGCCGACAGCTGAGTGCGCCGCTCAGGCGATAACCCGAGAGATGTCGCGTATGGCGCCCTCTCTGCTAAAAACCATGACGCACGATCAAGGCAGTGAAATGGCCCGTCACCAAGATATAACGGCGAGCACTGGGCTGAAGATCTACTTCGCCGACCCTCATAGCCCTTGGCAGCGCGGCAGCAACGAAAATACCAATGGTTTGCTGCGCCAATACTTGCCAAAGGGTACTGATCTATCGGTGGTCAGCCAAGAGCGCCTTGATGAGATTGCCGAGCTGCTGAATACTCGTCCACGTCAGACGTTAGGCTGGAGATTCCCGGTAGAAGTGCTTATTGAACATCTTCAGCTCTCGGTGAGCAACAACCTTGAGACCATTAACTAAGTGTTGCACTTCGATCCTGAGACCGCCCTTCTTTTACAGCTTGCCGAAAGTCTTTTAGCATCTCTTGATTGGTTGACTCTTCAAAGATATCGCTTGTTCCGACAAAGGCCAAGCAGCAATGAACAGTGACTTCTTCGTCGAGATAAAATTGATGATTATCCGTATATTCTGCAACTTTTAACCCTGCGTGAAATGCCACTGCTTTCTTTTCGTCGATAGATAAATCTTTGTTTTCAATAAGCTCGCTTATTATGCTTGAAGCGAGCTGTATCTCGGACATCAAGCCTTCGTAGATATTTAATCTTTTTTCAAAGACCTGAGCAGAATACTTTTCGATCCTAGAATTGCGTCTGTAGTATTCATTCAAGAGAACACCTATTAACAGACCCGCAAGACCGATTAGCGCACCTTCCATAAATTACTCTCAATTCCCAATTTTAGGCATAACATTTATATATGAGTCACACCAACCAATATGTCGGTGATCGTTTTGTCTTTCCCAACCCAGCCCCAACATCTTCTACAACACCCGCAAACCGGCCCTCTCCGCCTATCGCCCAACTTTTACATCGCCGACAAAACGATCATCAAGCCTCATATCACCATTTTCCATCTTTCTGCTAACCAACTGTTTTTCAATCTAAAAATCCATGATCTCTGGCTAGCGCCCATATATCGGTCACTGCGATGATTTTTAACGTAAACCGGGCAGTTCTACGGCCCATTCAACCGCCAAAGGTTTTTCAGGCACGCTACCGCCCTATCCTCTTTGCGGACAAGTCGGGGGATTGCTTAGCTGTATTGGGAAAGGAATGCAGGCTGTCCGTGCCTGAGAGGCGGGATAAGATGTGCATTCCGTTGCTTGGCTCGAGAGTAGTCCAGGACGTCAGGGATTGTCCAAGATCATTTACTGCAATTATCCCGCTGCGGCGCGCAAGCTAGGCTGCACAGCGGCTCGCCCGTGGTTTGCGCCGGCTTATACTCGGCCATTCACCTTCACCCTGCCCCTTGCCGAATTGAAACAAGTGTTTAACACTGGCAGTCCTTTTTTCACCGCCCATATAGACAGGAGCTTTTCATGAGCGATATTCGTTTTGACGACAAGGTCGTTATCGTTACTGGTGCCGGCGGCGGCATCGGCCGTGCCCATGCTTTGCTGTTCGCCAAGCATGGCGCCAAAGTGATTGTGAACGATCTGGGTGGCAGCACTCAGGGTGAAGGCTCCAACAGCGATGCCGCGCTGAAAGTGGTTGAAGAAATCAAAGCCGCTGGCGGTACTGCGGTAGCCAACCCGGACAACGTGATCGATGGTGAGAAAATCGTGCAGTGCGCGATGGACAACTTCGGCCGTGTTGACGTAGTCGTGAACAACGCCGGCATCCTGCGCGACAAGAGCTTCGCCAAGATGACTGATGCCGATTGGGATCTGGTTTATCGCGTTCACGTGGAAGGTGCCTACAAGGTCACCCACGCTGCTTGGCCCTACATGAAGGACAGCAACTTCGGTCGCGTGATCTTCACTGCTTCTACCTCCGGCATCTATGGCAACTTCGGCCAGGCCAACTACGGCATGGCCAAGCTGGGCCTGTATGGCTTGACTCGCACCCTGGCGATCGAAGGCCGCAAGAACAACATTCTCGTTAATGCCATCGCCCCCACCGGCGGCACGCGTATGACCGAAGGCCTGTTCCCGGAAGGCGCGTTCGACAAGCTCAAGCCCGAGCTGGTCAGCCCGCTTGTCGCTTTCCTGTGCTCGGATGAGTGCAAGGAAACCGGCAGCCTGTTTGAAGTCGGCGGCGGCTGGATGGGCAAAGTACGTTGGGAGCGTTCACTGGGCATTGGCTTCAACCCCGATGAAGGCTTCACCCCGGAAGACGTGGCGGCCAACTTCGACAAGCTGTGCGACTTCGAAGGCGCTGTGCATCCGAAGGACAACATCGAAGCACTGCGTGAGCTGATGGCTAATATCCAAAAATTCGCCTAACGGCTCGTTTTTGGAGCGGCAAACTTCAAGCTGTAAGCCACAAGCTGATCGTAAAAAAGCCCGCCCTGGTGACAGAGGCGGGCTTTTTGCTTTTCTACTTGCAGCTTACGGCTTGAAGCTTGCCGCTGCTGCGAAGCAGGCCTAGATGTAGAACGCTTCCAGCGGCGGGAAGCCGTTGAACTCGATGGCGCTGTAGCTGGTGGTGTAGGCACCGGTGGAGAGCCAGTACATGCGGTCACCGATAGCCAGATTCAGCGGCAGGCCGTATTTGTAACTTTCGTACATAATGTCGGCGCTGTCGCAGGTCGGGCCGGCGATGACGACGTCTTCCAGTTCGCCCTGCTTTTCGGTCCAGATCGGGAACTTGATCGATTCGTCCATGGTTTCGATCAGGCCGGAGAACTTGCCCACATCGGTGTACACCCAACGCTCCAGCGCGGTGTGCGACTTGCGCGATATGAGCACCACTTCACTGACCAGCACGCCTGCATTACCGATCAGCGAGCGGCCAGGCTCGAGGATGATTTCGGGTAGGTCATCGCCGAAATCTTCCTGCAGGAAGCGGGTGATCTCCTCGGCATAGGTAGTCAGGGTGTTGGTCTTGGTGATGTAGTTGGCCGGGAAGCCGCCACCCATGTTGATCATCTTCAGGGTGATGCCGTCTTCTTCCTTCAAGCGCTCGAAGATCACCTTGACCTTGGCGATGGCCGCATCCCAGGCGCCGATATCGCGCTGCTGCGAGCCGACATGGAAAGAGATGCCGTAGGGCTCCAGGCCCAGCTCGCGCGCCAGAACCAGCAGATCCATGGCCATGTCGGTCTGGCAGCCGAACTTGCGCGACAGCGGCCAATCAGCGGTGGTAGAGCCTTCGGTCAGAATGCGTACATAGATTTTCGAGCCCGGTGCGGCCTTGGCGATATTGCGCAGGTCGGCTTCGGAGTCGGTGGCATACAGACGCACGCCCTTCTCGTAGAAGGCGCGAATATGCTTGGACTTCTTGATGGTGTTGCCGAAGCTGATCTGCTCGGGCTTGACGCCCAGTGCCATGACCTTTTCCAGCTCGTAGATCGAGGCGATATCGAAATTGGCGCCCTTGTCCTTCAACAACCCCAGCACTTCATTGGACGGGTTGGCCTTGACCGCATAGTAGATCTTGCCGAAGGGAAAGCCTTCGACCAGCTCGTCATAGGCGCGGTCGATGGTCTTCAGGTCAACGACCAGAAAGGGGGTATCGTGCTGATCGGCGCAAGCCTTGATACGGCTGAAGGTTTCGCGGTCGAAGTATTCGTCTAACTTGATGGACATGGTTCGGCTCCAAAGCAACATTTCTGGGTTCGGGGCGCGTGGGGACGAGACTGATCAGATGCAGGGCAGACAAGTGCAGTCCATCACCTGCAATGCAGGAACGGCGCAGCACTTTCCGACGGAAAGGCACTGAATGTCATGGCCAACACACAACCCGGGGGTGCGAACGTCTGATCAGTATCCCCACTTTGGTTCGCCTACTTCCCAAGGCGTGCGCCGAAAGCAATAAGCCCGGAATATGCCGGTCTTGCTGTCTCGTCGTCAGTACTTGAGCCGTATGGATCGTGCCAGCCTCAACGTTCGACGCGAACCTTAAAACCAAGCGACTCCGGGGTCAATAGGGACGGATCAATTCCTGCATTGTTTCACTTGTCTGTGACGCTACCCTTACAGACTAGACCCCGGATCGACACCCGGGTTCTATTGGCAGCCCCGCTTCCCGAGCGCGCACCAAAAGAAGGCGGGCAGCACCGTTTCTGCACATGCGACCTATAAACAGTCTGTGATGATGCCCCTCTGCGGAGCTCAAACGACGTCTTACTATTATCCAACTCACTGTTTTAAATGGCTTTGTTATATCCATATTTGACAATGTCACATATTGGCACGGTCCCTGCTGAATACGTTCTTGTATACAAGGCGATATTCGATCACTTATGGGAGGCCCGATGGCAGAGCAATGTGGATGGACAATCAGCGAATGGCAGCAGGCCTATCAGAACGGTCTGGAGCCGCAGGCAGCGTTAACCCAGTTGCTTGCCGAATTTAGCGCTGACGATCCAGCCTTTATACATATTGTTGCTGCCGCCGAACTGAGTACCCAGCTGGCCCACCTGGCTACACTGCCTGATGCACAGCAACTGCCGCTTTACGGCATACCTTGTGTAGTAAAGGACAACATTGACGTGGCCGGCCTGCCTACTACCGCCGCCTGCCCTGCCTACGGTTATATTGCCGACCAGGACGCCCATTGCGTCGCCTTGCTGCGGGCAGCAGGCGCCATTGTGCTGGCCAAGGCCAATCTGGACCAATTCGCTACCGGCCTGGTGGGCACGCGCTCGCCCTACGGCGCGGTGCCCAACAGCTTTGACCCCGAGTACATTTCAGGGGGGTCCAGCTCCGGCTCGTCCGTCAGTGTCGCGCGCGGGCTGGTGCCTTTCAGCCTGGGTACCGATACCGCCGGCTCCGGCCGCGTGCCTGCGGGCTTCAATAACCTGGTCGGCCTCAAACCCACGCGTGGACGTTTCAGCACCCGCGGTGTGGTGCCGGCCTGCCGCAGCCTGGACTGCGTATCCATTTTCGCGCTGAACATCGACGACGCCGAAACCGTGGCCAATGTGATGGAAAGCTTTGATGCCGCCGACGGCTACTCGCGGGTAGCGCCGCCATCCGCCAGGCTGATTGGCACCCAACCGCGCCTGGGCATTCCCGCCAGCCTGCCCTGGTTTGGCGATAGCCAGGCTGAAGCAGCCTGGCAGGCCAGCCTGACGCAGATGCGCGAAATGGGTGCGCAATTGATCGAGCTGGACTTCACCCCCATGCAGCAACTGGCTGAACTGCTGTATGGCGGCCCCTGGGTAGCTGAACGCTACGCCGCGATTGCCGAATTCATGGACGCCAATGGCGACCAGATGAATCCGGTGGTACGCGGCATTCTCGCCAACGCGGAGAAATTCAGCGCCACTGACACTTACCGTGCGGAATACCGCCGCGCCGATCTGGCCCGCGAGATACAGACGCTGGTGCAATCGGTGGATGCGCTGCTGGTGCCTACGGCGCCGCGCATGCCTACCACTGCCCAGGTCGAACAGGACCCGGTTACGGTAAACAGCCAACTGGGCACCTGGACCAATTTCGTCAACCTCGCGGACTGCTCGGCGCTGGCGCTGCCCGCCGGCTTTCGCCAGGACGGCCTGCCCTTTGGCATTACCCTGATTGGCAGCGCCTGGCAGGATCGCGCCCTGGCCGACTTCGGTCGCCGCTGGCAGGCTTTTGCGCCGTGGAAAGCCGGGGCGACAGATCGAAATCTGCCTGCACCGAGCGTTGTGAACGCGCCAGCAGGTCATGTGCGTCTGGCCGTGGTCGGCGCGCACCTTAGCGGCATGCCACTGAACACGCAACTCACCGAACGCCATGCGCGCTTCGTTGAAAGCACTTTAAGCGCCGACAACTACCGCCTTTATGCCCTGCCCAACACCACACCACCCAAACCTGGGCTGATCCGTTCGGCCGAGGGCGCGGCGATCGCAGTGGAACTCTGGGATGTACCGGTTGAACTGTTTGGCAGTTTCGTCGCACTGGTGCCCGCTCCGCTGGGCATCGGCACGCTGACTTTGCAGGACGGCCGCGAGGTCAAGGGCTTTATTTGTGAAGGCGCTGCAGTGGAAGGCGCTACCGATATCACTCACCTGGGCGGCTGGCGCGCCTATATCGCCTCACGGAACTGATGAACGCGGCCATGGACGGTACCCACCCCCTATTCAAGTCGAAGCAGACCGGCGAGCGCCGGCAGAACCTGCCCGAGCGGATCTATCGCCAGCTCAAGCAGCGCCTGTTCGATTTCGAGCTGCTCCCGGGTGATCGCTTTACCGAAAGCGAAGTGGCCGAGCTGGTCAATGCCAGCCGCACACCCGTGCGCGAAGCGTTGAACCGTTTACAGCGCGAGGGCTTTGTCGAGGTGTCGTTCCGCAGCGGCTGGCAGGTCAAACCCTTCGACTTTCAACAATACGAGCAGCTCTACGATGTACGCATCGCACTCGAGCTCGAAGCGATCAAATGCTTGTGCGCCATGCATCCGGCCGCTGATCTGGAACCCCTCAAGCGCATCTGGCTGATCACCCCGCAAGCGCGCCTGAGTCACGGCGCCAGCGTCTGCGCCCTGGACGAACGCTTTCACGAGCAACTGGTCGAGGCCACCGGCAACCAGGAACTGGCGCGCATTCATCACGACATTACCGAGCGATTGCGCCTGGTACGGCGCATCGATTTCACGCAACGCGCGCGTATCACCGCCACCTATGAGCAACACGGCGAGATTCTGCGCAGCATCATCGAGCGGCAGGCCGACCGAGCCCAGCAGCTGATGAAAGCGCATATAGAGGAAAGCAAGGCCGAGGTCCGCAAGATCACGCTGCACATGATCTTTCAGGCCCGGGAACACCTGAACACCGGCCAGCCCCTGAGCAGTGGGTAGCCGAAAAAGAAGGGCTGACGGCATGCCGATCACCCCGACATAACGAGGATGCACCCGCAGTTGTAGAGCTTGATCACACAGTGGACATGAACATAAAAACGGAGATCGACCGATGAAACTGAAGAAACTGGTAAAACGCGCTGGCGCCCTGGGCGTAGCCTGCAGCTTGGCGCTCAGCGCCCTGGCAGTGCAGGCCGAGGAAACCATCAAGGTAGGCGTATTGCATTCACTGACCGGGACCATGGCCATTTCGGAAACCACTCTGAGAGACACCATGCTGATGCTGATCGAAGAGCAGAACAAGAAGGGCGGCCTGCTCGGCAAGCAACTGGAAGCCGTGGACGTGGACCCCGCCTCTGACTGGCCATTATTTGCTGAACGCACTCGCGAATTGCTGGAGCAGCATGAAGTCGACGCCATCTTCGGCTGTTGGACCTCGGTATCGCGCAAATCCGTATTGCCGGTCATCGAAGAGCTGAACGGCATTCTGTTCTACCCGGTGCAGTACGAAGGTGAAGAGTCTTCGCGGAACGTGTTCTACACCGGCGCCGCACCGAACCAGCAGGCCATTCCGGCAGTGGATTACCTGAAGGATGAACTGGGCATCGAGCGCTGGGTACTGGCTGGTACCGACTATGTTTACCCGCGCACCACCAACCGCATTCTGGAATCCTATCTGAAGGCAAACGGCGTGGCCGAAGAAGACATCCTGATCAACTACACACCGTTCGGCCACTCCGATTGGCAGAACATCGTCTCCGAGATCAAGCGCTTCGGCAGCACCGGCAAAAAGACCGCAGTGGTATCCACCATTAATGGTGACGCCAACGTGCCCTTCTATCGCGAACTGGGCAACCAGGACGTATCCGCTGAAGACATCCCGGTCATCGCCTTCTCTGTAGGTGAAGAAGAGCTGTCCGGTATCGACACCGCTCCGCTGGTCGGCCACATGGCCGCCTGGAACTACTTCATGAGTGAAGAAACTCCAGAGAACGAAGCCTTTATCAAGACCTGGCACGAGTTCACCAAGGATAGCGACCGCGTCACCAACGACCCGATGGAAGCGCATTACATTGGCTTCAACATGTGGGTAAAAGCAGTCGAGAAAGCCGGCACTACCGACGTAGACAAGGTGATCGATGCCATGGTCGGGGTTGAAGTGCCTAACCTGACCGGTGGCATGAGCACCATGCTGCCGAACCATCACATCACCAAACCGGTACTGATTGGCGAGATCCAGGACGATGGCCAGTTCCTGACCGTATCCAGCACCGATGATCTGGTACCAGGTGACGCCTGGTCCGATTTCCTGGAAGGCAGCAAGGACCTGGAATCCGACTGGACCGCACCCATCAATTGCGGCAACTACAACACCAAAACCAAAACCTGTCAGGGCGTTACCGCCGAATAAACCATTTGGCTAGCACCCACGCTGAAAGCCCGTCATTCCCATGCATTGCGTACCAAGGGAATGACGGCGTTAGCCCCCGGCCCCACCCGCCGAATACGGGCATGCCCAAGTTAACAGGACAAGTGTTATGACCACTTACTGCCGAGCACCATTCAGGCCTGCGCTCACCTCCGTCGGCCTTTGGCTCATGTTGATGATCGGAGCACTATTGCCGCTGCACGCCAGCGCCCAGGCAACCGCAGATAGCGAGCCACCCGAGGTTGCCAGCTTCGAGCAACAGGTACAGCAATTGGTCCAGGGCAACCTGCGCCAGCGTGCCGAAACCGTCAGCCAACTGTTTCAGCAAGATGACGAGCGACTCATCGATATTCTCAACGCTCTGGTTGAAGGCGATCTGCTCGCCGACCGGAACGATCCACCGACCGTGGCCGTCCGCCAGGGCAAAAGCATTACCAACGCGCTGACCGGCGCGACATTGGAAAGCGACGAAGGCCTGCGCCGCGTGCCAGTCAACAACAGCCTGCGCACCCAACTGCGTGGCCAGTTGGCCGAACTGAATCTGACCCACGAAAGCGCCGACGTGCGCTATGACGCCGTACGCCGGTTTATCCGCGACGGCATTGATGCCGAAGGCATGGCTATGCTGATCGATCGCCAGGCAGAAGAAGAGTCTGGGCGTGTGCTGGACGCCATTGATACCGCGCTGGCGTTGTTCCAGATTCAGGGCGTTGACCGCGACATGCGCCTGCAAGCGATCAACTCACTGAGCGGATCGCTGGAGCAGGAGGCGCGCATTGCGCTGAACGACGTGGCAGATAACGACGCCGATCCGCAGTTGCGCGTCGCCGCTCAAGAGGCCATTGCCTCGATTCAAGGTCGGATCAAATTCTACCGTTTCACCGAAAACCTGTTCTTCGGTCTGAGCCTCGGCTCTGTGCTGCTGCTGGCAGCCATCGGTCTGGCCATCACCTTTGGTGTAATGGGCGTGATCAACATGGCCCACGGCGAACTGATCATGCTCGGTGCCTACACCACCTGGGGCGTGCAAGCGCTGTTCCCAGGCCTGATTGAATGGAGCCTGCTGATCGCCATCCCCGCGGCCTTTTTGGTTACCGGGCTGATTGGCATTCTGATCGAACGCGGGGTGATCCGCTTTCTTTACGGCCGTCCCCTGGAAACCCTGCTGGCGACCTTCGGCTTGAGTCTGGTACTGCAGCAAGCCGTACGCAGCCTGTTCGGCCCGTTGAACCGCTCGGTCAGTTCACCGGACTGGATCAGCGGTACGCTGGTGATCAACCCGGTGCTGTCGCTGACCTACAACCGGCTGTACATCCTGCTCTTTGGCCTGATGGTGTTCTTTGCCCTGCTGCTGGTGATCAAACGCACCTCGCTGGGCCTCAAGGTCCGCGCCGTGTCGCAGAACCGCGCCATGGCCCGCGCCGTGGGTGTGCGCTCAAGCTGGGTAGATGCCCTGACCTTCGGTTTGGGTTCCGGCATTGCCGGGATCGCGGGCGTGGCGCTTTCGCAGATCACCAATGTCGGCCCGAACCTGGGCCAGGCCTACATCATCGATTCCTTCATGGTCGTGGTGTTTGGCGGCGTGGGTAATCTCTGGGGCACACTGGTCAGCGCGATGAGTCTGGGGCTGATCAACAACTTCCTCGAGCCCTACGCCGGCGCGATGCTGGCCAAGGTAATGGTGCTGATCATGCTGATCCTGTTCATTCAGAAGAAGCCCAAGGGTCTCTTCCCACAAAAAGGACGGGCGGCGGCGGACTGAGTACTGACTCATCCGCCTGCCAATCAAGCCAATGACTATCGAGAGGGAAGTATGCTGACCCAACGTTTATTACTCAGCGACCGCGGCGGTATGGTGGTGCTCGGCCTGGTCGTGTTGACCGCGATCATCGTGCCGTTCTGCAACCTGGCGCTGCCAACCGATTCACCGTTTTACGTATCCAACTTTACCGTGGGCCTGCTCGGCAAGTTTCTGTGCTTTGCCCTGCTGGCGCTGTCCGTCGATCTGATCTGGGGCTACTGCGGGATTCTCTCGCTGGGCCACGGCGCTTTCTTCAGCCTTGGCGGCTACGGCATGGGCATGTACCTGATGCGCCAGATCGGTGACCGCGGCGTGTATGGCCACCCGGAGCTGATGGACTTCATGGTCGTGCTCAACTGGGAGTCCTTGCCCTGGTACTGGCAGGGCTTCGACATGTTCTGGTTCGCGGCGCTGATGATCCTGCTGGTGCCGGGCCTGCTGGCCCTGGTGTTTGGCTGGCTGGCATTCCGCTCGCGGGTCACCGGGGTGTATTTCGCGATCATTACCCAGGCACTGACCTACGCGCTGATGCTGGCGTTCTTCCGTAACGAGATGGGCTTTGGCGGCAACAATGGCCTGAATGACTTCAAGGACATTCTCGGCTTCGATCTGGCGGCGAAGACCACCCGCGTCGGCCTGTTTATCGCCTCGGCGATTGCGCTGGTGCTGGGCTACCTGGCCTGCCGCTACATCGTCACCTCGCGCATGGGCCGGGTGATCATCGCGATACGCGATGCTGAAAGCCGCACGCGTTTCTCTGGTTACAAGGTCGAGTCCTACAAGCTCTGGCTGTTCGTGTTTTCGGCGATGCTCGCCGGTGTCGCGGGCGCGCTTTACGTACCCCAGGTGGGCATCATCAACCCGGGCGAGTTCTCGCCATTGAACTCCATCGAGATGGTTGTCTGGGTCGCCACCGGCGGGCGCGGCACGCTGTTTGGCGCGATTATCGGCGCTTTCGCGGTCAACTACGCCAAGACCTTCTTCACCACCTTTTCCCCGGAAACCTGGCTGTTCATCCTCGGCAGCCTGTTTGTGCTGGTTACGTTGCTGCTGCCCAAGGGCCTGGTCGGCCTACTCGACCGCGTACGCCGCAAGGGAGACAAATCATGAAAAGCATAGAGCAACTGCGGGAAACCTGGCGCCGCGATCAGGTCTTCGATTTCGTGCAGCCAACCCCGGCCTTCGACAAGGCCATCGATACCAGTCATGGCCCGATTCTCTATGTTGAAGATGTCAGCGTCAGCTTTGACGGCTTCAAGGCGCTGAACAATCTCAACCTGTACATCGACGATGGCGAACTGCGCTGCATCATCGGCCCCAATGGCGCCGGCAAGACCACCATGATGGATGTGATTACCGGCAAGACCAAACCCGACACCGGCAGCATCTGGTTCGGCCAACGCATCGATCTGCTCAAGCGCGCCGAGCATGAAATCGCCCGCGGCGGCATCGGCCGCAAATTCCAGAAGCCGACCATTTTCGAAGCCCTGAGCGTGTTCGAGAATCTGGAGCTGGCTACCGCCTCGAACAAGAAGGTCTGGTACACCCTGAACCACGACTTGAGCGGCGAGCAGCGCGACCGCATCGACGAAGTACTGCAGCAGATCGGTCTGACCGAGCACTACCAGCAGGAAGCCGGTGCGCTGTCCCATGGGCAGAAGCAATGGCTGGAGATCGGCATGTTGCTGGTACAGAACCCGCGTGTCCTGCTGGTGGATGAGCCGGTCGCCGGGATGACTGGCGAAGAGGTCGAACACACTGCGCAACTGCTGACCTCGCTGGCCGGCCGGCATTCAGTGATCGTGGTCGAACACGATATGGCCTTCGTCCGTTCCATTGCCCGCAAGGTGACGGTGCTGCATCAGGGATCTGTGCTCGCCGAAGGCAGCATGGACCAGGTGCAGAACGACCCGCGGGTGATCGAAGTCTATCTGGGAGAATGACGGTGCTGCGTATCCAATCGGTAAATCAGTTTTACAATCAGAGCCACATCCTCTGGGACCTGGATCTGCATCTCAAGGAAGGCACTTGCGGCTGCCTGCTGGGCCGCAATGGTGTGGGCAAGACCACCTTGCTCAAGTGCATTACCGGGCTGCTGCCGATCCGCGATGGGCAGATACTGCTCAATGGCACGGACATCACCCGGATGTCCACCGAGAACCGTGCCCGCAATGGCGTCGGTTACGTGCCCCAGGGTCGAGAGATCTTTCCGCTTTTGACCGTGGAGGAAAATCTGAAGATTTCCCTCGGCGCACGGGCGGATCGAGCGCGGCAGATTCCCGAGCAGATCTACCAGCTGTTTCCGGTACTCAAGGAAATGAAGCACCGCCGCGGTGGCGACCTCTCCGGCGGCCAGCAGCAACAGCTGGCCATCGGCCGAGCACTGGTGCTGGACCCCAAACTGCTGATTCTGGACGAACCCACCGAGGGCATTCAGCCAAACATCGTCCGCGATATCGGCGACGTGATCCGCAAGCTGAACAATGACATGGGCCTTACTGTGTTGCTGGTCGAGCAGAAACTGCCGTTCGCCCGCCGCGTTGCCGATGATTTCTTCATCATGGAGCGCGGCCGCGTGGTGGCGGACGGGCCGATTGGCGAGTTGAGCGACGACCTGGTCCAGCAGTACCTGACGGTGTAACCATTCGATGGGTGGCTATCCACCCATCACCTTTGCAATCACGGGTGGCAAACCACCCGTTTTGTATCTCATAAATCTATATAACCCCTCTAGAACAGGGCGCTAAGCGCCTTGGCCCGTCGATTGCAACAACTCCAGAACGCGTTGGACCTGAGTACCACGCCAACAGACCAATAAAGACAAAAACTCTGGAGTCATAACATGCACAAGCTTCGCACCCTGGCCTTGGCCACCGTTTCAGCCACCGTCCTTCTGTCCAGCAGCCTAACCGTCGCGCAAGATCGTGCTGGCTGGCCGTCCAATTTCACCATCGGCACCGCCAGCCAGGGCGGCACTTATTTCGCCTACGGCTCTGGCTGGTCCAATTTTATCGCCGAGCAGACCGGGGTTTCCGGTGGTGCCGAGGTGACCGGCGGGCCAGTGCAGAACATGGCTCTGGTGCATACCGGCGATCTGGCCTTCGGCATGGTAACCATGGGGCCGGCGCAAGATGCCGTAGAGGGCAAAAGCCCGCTGGCACCGGGCATGGCAATGGACAATGTCTGCGCCATGTTCCCTCTGTACGAAACACCCTTCTCCTTGGCCGCGCTGTCCAGCTCAGGCATCAGCAGCATCTCCGATATCAAGCCCGATGCGCGTATCGGCTTCGGCCCCGCCGGCTCCAGTTCGGATGAATATTTTCCGAAAATGCTGGAAACATTGGGCGTGAAATTCGTTCGCCGTAACGGCAGCTGGGACGATCTGGGCAGCCAGTTGCAGGATGGCCTGCTGGATGCGGTAGGCTTTGCCGCTGGCGTGCCGATCCCGACGGTCAGCCAGCTTGAAGTGCAGACCAAGGTCAATATCATCGGCTTCAACGAAGAGGAAATGGCGACCATTCTCGCCGCCTACCCGGTGTCCGAATTCATCATCCCTGCCGATACCTACAGCTCCCTGAGCGAAGACTCCCACGCCGTATCGATGTGGAACTTCACCGTGGCCAATTGCGACCTGCCGGAAAGCTTTGTGTATGAAGTGACCAAGCTGACCATGGAAAACAACGAGCGCATGCAGTCCATTCACCAGGCGGCTGTAACCAGCACGCCCGAGCACCTGGACAAGAATACCGTGTTGCCCTGGCACCCCGGTGCAGCGCGCTATTTCACCGAGCAAGGCCATAACCTCGACTCGGCTCCGATCAAGGACTGATTCGTCAGCTAACGTGATCAGCGGGCTGCTCTGGCAGCCCGTTCACCTCTCCGGTCTACAGGTGCACCATGACAAAAACACACAAAGCTGTCAGCGAGCATGAGCCGCTGATTCCGTCCCATGGCGAGCCGCTGACGCCCATCGTGATTGAAGGCGTGGATGATGAGCCGGTGGAATCCAACCGTCGCCTGTTTGGCGGCTGGATGTTACGCGCCGTCACGGCGCTGGCGATTCTCTACTCGGCTTTCCATTTGTATGTATTGAATATCTCGCCAATGGAGTCGTGGAGCTTTCGCATTGTCCACGTCACCGGCGCGCTGATTCTGGGCTACCTGTTTTTCTCCGGCTCACGCTTTGCTACCGCGGAGGACGGCCGACCCGCGCAGCGCTGGACCAATTTTGCCGCCCTGGCGCTGATGGTTCCCGCGACCTACGCTCTGGTGCAAACGGGGGTGATGTATCGCCTGATGCAAAGCGGCACCATGCGCATGACCCCTGAACTGGAATCCTGGCATTATGGCTGGCCGTTGTTGGCTGCTACCGGGCTGGGAATCATCTTGAGCTGGTTTCACCGCCGCGAGCGCGCCAGCTTCAGCTTGCCCGATCTACAGCTGATCATCTGCTCGATCGCCGCCGCAAGCTATCTGCTGATCATCTATAACTCGCCATTGCGTATGAGCACCGGCACCTCCTTCTCGCCGGTGGGCATTTCCTTCGCCGCCGTGGCCGGAACCGCGCTGATCATGGAAATGACCCGCCGGGTGGCCGGCATGGCATTGGTTATCATCGCGCTATGCTTTCTCGCTTATGTGTTCAGCGGGCCCTACATGCCCGGCTTTCTAGGTTACCCCGGGCTGGGCGTGAAGCGCTTCTTCAGCCAGGTCTACACCGATATTGGCGTGCTCGGACCGACCACGGCGGTATCCTCCACCTACATCATCCTGTTCATCATTTTTGCCGCGTTTTTGCAGGCATCAAAAGTCGGCGAATACTTCGTCAATTTCGCCTTTGCCTGTGCCGGTCGTTCGCGTGGTGGCCCAGCCAAGGTGTCGATTTTCGCCTCCGGTCTGATGGGCATGATCAACGGCACCAGCGCGGGTAACGTGGTCGCCACCGGCTCGCTGACCATACCCCTGATGAAGAAGGTCGGTTACAGCAAGAAGACTGCCGGTGCGGTTGAGGCCGCCGCCTCCACCGGTGGGCAGATCATGCCGCCAATCATGGGTGCTGGCGCTTTCATCATGGCCGAAATCACCGGCATCCCTTACACCGAGATCGCCATGGCGGCGGTTATTCCGGCCATCCTGTATTTCGTCTCCGTGTACTTCATGGTCGACTTCGAAGCCGCGAAAACCGGCATGCGCGGCATGCGCAAGGATGAGCTGCCGCAACTCGGCAAGCTGATCCGCCAGGTGTATCTGTTCATCCCCATCGTGATATTGATCGTCGCGCTGTTCATGGGCTACTCGGTGATCCGTGCGGGTACCCTGGCGACCATTTCTGCTGCCGTGGTCAGTTGGCTGTCGCCGAACAAGATGGGGCTGGCTGGCATTCTCAAGGCTCTGGAGCTGGCCGGCATCATGGCGATTCAGATCATCGTGGTCTGCGCCTGTGCCGGCGTGATTGTCGGGGTCATCTCGCTAACTGGTGTCGGCTCACGTTTCTCCTCCCTGCTGCTCGGCGTCGCCGACGCCAGCCAGTTCCTGGCGTTGGTGTTCGCCATGCTGATTTCGATCATGCTGGGTATGGGCATGCCCACCACGGCAGCCTATGCGGTGGCGGCTTCGGTGGTCGCCCCCGGTCTGATTCAGCTGGGCATCGACCCGCTGACAGCGCATTTCTTTGTGTTCTACTTCGCGGTGGTGTCGGCCATTACGCCGCCAGTAGCGCTGGCGTCTTTCGCCGCAGCCGGGATCTCCGGGGCGAACCCGATGGAAACCTCAATGGAGTCGTTCAAGATCGGCCTAGCCGCGTTTATCGTACCGTTCATGTTCTTCTACAACGGCGCGCTGTTGATGAACGATACCTGGCTGGCCATTGCCCAGGCGCTGATCACCGCGACCGTGGGGGTGTATCTGCTCTCCGCAGCGGTGCAGGGCTGGTTTGCCAATCACGCCGCTTCCTGGCTGGTGCGAATAACGCTGGTAGCCGCCGCACTGCTGATGATCGAAGGCGGCTTGTTGACCGACGTGCTGGGTGTTGCCGCAGCGTTGATCGCTTTTGCGCTACAGAAGAAGCGCGGCCGCACTGTCGCACCTCATACGCTCTAGCCAGATAACAACCCGTCAGCTTGGCTGGCGGGTTGTTCATACCCTCAGGGCCAGCTAATCTCAGCCCTGTTCTCTCTGGGCCAACAAAAATGAAACATCCGTTCTGGATTGCCCTGTGCTTCAGTCTGGCCGGCCTTGCCGCCTGGCAGACCGGCACCTTGTTCGGCTATCGGCAGGTTGAGCGCGAAAGTCAGGACGAGTCGTTTCGCTACAGCCAACTGATCAGTAACGAAATCAAACGCTATGAGCCGATCGTCACCCTGGCCGCACAACATCCACAGCTGCGCCAGGCGCTGACCTCCCCAGGAAACCCGGCACTGATCGACACAGCCAACCAGATCATGCAATTGATGGCGAATATCGTCGCCAGTTCCGATATATACCTGATGGATCATCAGGGCCTGACCATAGCTGCGAGCAATTACCAGCAAAGCGCCAATTTCATTGGCCGGAATTTCAGCTTCCGCCCGTATTTTCAAAATGCATTCAAATCCAACACCCCGGCATTCTATTTCGCTCTGGGTACCACTTCGGATATGCGCGGTCTGTACTTTGCCCATGCGGTAATGGCACCCGATGACAGCACCAGGCCTATCGGTGTGATCGCGATGAAGATCCAGGTGGCCGAGCTGGAGGCTCAGTGGCGCCGGCCGACCTCGTTCAACCAGGCAGAAATGCTGATCACCGATGCCCAGGGCATCAGCTTCCTCGCCAGCCGGCCGAACTGGCTGTACCGCGCCTTCGAACCCCTGACCGATGAAGGTCAGGCGGTACTGCAAAGCGAACAACGCTACGCCTCACAGCAACTCAGACCAATGAACATCACTCACCTTGGCACGCCGCCGGGGGCATCACCTAACGTCGAGCGGGTGGTCATCGAAGAGCAAGGCGAGCATCAGGATTACCTCAGTCTGCAAACCCCGCTGCCCAATGGCGACTGGACGCTGAGAGTCTTGATCGGCACCCGCTCGGTATTCTGGACGCAGGTGCGCTTTCTGATCACCGGTCTGATTCTGCTGTCCGGGCTGATGCTGGCCTGGCTGTACCTGCGCGAACGACAGCGTCGCGAGGCTGAACTGGCGCAACGCAGCGAACAGCTCGAGCGCAGCGTCAAGGAACGGACCGCGGATCTCAAGGCATCCAACCAGCAATTGCTGGACGAAATACGCGAACGCGAGCGCGCCGAGAAGGAGTTGAAGGAAACCCAGCGCGAACTGATTCAGGCCGCCAAACTGGCGGTGCTGGGGCAGATGTCCGCAGGCTTGAATCACGAGATGAATCAGCCGTTGACCGCCATTCAGGCCTATGCGCGCAACAGCCAGCGTTTTCTGCAGCGTGGCGAACAGGATGTGGTGGATGCGAATCTAGGCGAGATCGTCAGCCTGTGCGACAAGATGGCCGAGCTCACCCGGCAGTTCAAGGTGTTCGCGCGCAAATCCGAAGGCTTGCCATCCCAGGTGGATCTGCGTTTGCCGATTGATGCCGCACTTAAGATCATCCGCGCCCAGGACAGCAGCAATGGCATACTGATCGAGTGGCAGCGCCCCGCTACAGCGGTGATGGTGCACGGCGACCTGATCCGCATAGAGCAGGTAATGGTCAACCTGATTGCCAACGCGGTTCAGGCCGTCGAGCGCAGCACCGCACCCGAGATTCATATACAGCTCAAGGTCCAGGGGCAGCAGATCGAGTGTCTGGTGCGTGATAACGGCTCCGGCCTGCCGGCCAATACCGAACAGATCTTCGAGCCGTTCTTCACTACCAAGTCGATGAAACAGGGCCTGGGTCTGGGGCTGTCGATATCGCGTCAGATCATGGATGCACTGGGAGGCAGACTGGTTGGGCAGAATCGGCCAGATACCCAGGGCGCCGAGTTTATACTGACCTTTCAAACGCGCTCAAAAACGGATTAACCCATGCCAGCACCAGACATCCTGTTTATCGACGACGATGCGGACATTCGCCAGGTCGTGGCGCAAACCTTGTCGCTTGAGGATCTCAGCGTTCGCTGTTTTAGCGACGGCGCCAGCGCGCTGGCGTATATCGACCGGGAATTTGCCGGTATTGTGCTGTGCGACTACCACATGCCCGGCCTGGACGGATTGGCCGTACTGCAGGCGGTCCAGGCGCTGGACGCGAGCATCCCAGTGATTATTCTGACCGGCCAGGGCGATATCAGCACTGCCGTCAGCGCCATGCGCCAGGGCGCTTATGACTTTATCGAGAAGCCCTTTCACCATGACGGTTTGATCGAAATACTCAAACGTGCGCTGGAAAAGCGCCAGTTGGCCCTGGAAAACCGCCAGCTCAAGGCACAACTACGCACACTGACACGACCTGGGCCCCGGCTGCTGGGCTCCTCGCCGAGCATGCAGCGGGTGATCTCCATGCTGGATCCGTTACTCGACACCAATGCCGATATCCTGCTGCGCGGCGAAACCGGCTCCGGCAAGGATGCCATTGCCCGTTACATCCATGAGAACAGCAATCGCAGCGAGCACAATTTTGTTGCCATCAATTGTGGCGCGGTACCGGAAAGCCTGATCGAGAGCGAGCTGTTCGGTCATGAGGCCGGCGCCTTTACCGGTGCCGAGAAGCGCCGGATCGGCAAGTTTGAATACGCGCACAAAGGCACCTTGTTTCTCGACGAGCTGGAAAGCATGCCGCTGGCCCTGCAGGTAAAACTGCTGCGCGTTCTGGAAGAACGCAAGGTGGAAAGACTCGGGAGCAATCAGCAGATAGCGGTGGACGTGCGCATCATCGCCGCCACCAAGTCGGATTTAAAGGCGCAAAGCGATGCCGGTGAATTCCGCGCGGATCTGTTCTACCGGCTCAACGTGGTGCAGATCGATATTCCGCCGCTGCGCGAGCGCAAGCAGGATGTGCCCTTGCTGTTCCACCACTTTGCCCTGATTGCCGCCTCTCGCTACGACCGCGAAAGCATTCCGCTGGACGCCGGCCAGGCCGCGGCATTGATGCAGCATGATTGGCCGGGCAATGTCCGTGAGTTGCGCAATCTGGCTGAACGCTATGTCCTGATGGGTGCCTCGGCGCTGACGGCGCCGCAGTCTGATCGCCCGGCCAGCGGCTCCAACCAGCAAACCCTGGCAGAGATGCTTGATGCCTACGAACAGAGTCTGATTTCCAGCGCCTTGCAAGCTTGCCAGGGCAGCATCAAGGAAGTGATGATGCAACTCGGGCTGGCACGCAAAACCCTGTACGACAAGATGAAGAGGCATGGCCTGGACAAGGCCGACTTCAAGGACTGAAATACAACCAGATGACCGACGCCATACGCAACGTTAATGACTATGAAGCTGTCACCTAGCCTGACCGACCGCGCCAAAGTGACTACCTAAAGAACAGCAGCCCGATTGCTTGCGTCGCAGCAAGGGACATTTGCCCGGTTCACATCTAAACTGGGCGAACGACTTGCAGTCCTGCCAATGGTGTAGTCATGGAAAAGAGAAGATGGCCACGAAAGGCCGCCGAGTTTAATGCCGTACTCAGCCTGAGTCTGAATGACAACTTCCGTTGCATCATTCGTGATTTCAGTCAGGCTGGCATGCTCGTCAGCCTGGACGATCTGGTGCTGGCTCGGCTAAAACGCAGCACAGGGTCAAGCCAGGCAAGGCCCGCGAGTATCTGCCTGGAACTGCCCGACCGCAGCATTGCCATGGATGTGGAGGTGGTACGCTTCACCGATCAGGGCGCAGGTCTGCGGCTGGTGGTGCCAAGCCAGGAAAACTACACGGCGCTACAGCAAGCGACCCAAGGCAACCGCGCCAGCTCGGCAGCGCTACCGCGCAAACTGCTGGCCGGGCAGCAGCAACTCAGCCCGGAACGCAGGGAGAACCTGGCAAAGAGCACCAATCTGGCGTTCAAGCTGTTTTTGGAAGATCACTTCACCGGCTATTTCGGCGAACTGGAAACCGCCCTGCTGATTGAAGCCGACCGGCAAAAGACCCAGGCCCTGCAACAACCCTTCTTTGATGCCATCGCGCTGTTTCGAAAGCAACGCCAGCGGGTGCTTGGCGCGACGGTCAACCGCATAGGCGAAACAGCACTGGATATTGCGCTGGGCCGGCAGGTTCCGGAGCAGGTCGCCGAGCAGAACGAGGGCAAGGTGCACACGCTGGCGCTGGTCGACAAGCATGATTTCGAGGATTGGCTGGTCGTGCGCGTCGCCATATCGCGAACTGAGCTGCAGCTGCGCGACAGCTTGATAGAACTGCAACTGCGCATTGATGCCGCTTTCGGCAATCGCGGCGCCAGCCGAACTTTCAACCCTTACTCACCTTCGGCGCTGTGCAACACCTTTTTCGAAGTGATTCGTCATCTCGGGCTTAACAACAAGGTTATCGAGGTGGTTTTCAAGGTGCTGCAGGAGCGCATCCTTGCGCAGTTGGAAATCGCCTATCAGGAACTCAACAAACTCCTGGTCGACGCCGATATTCTTCCCGGTCTGGACGTGAATCACTATTTGGCTTCGCAAGCTCAGCAGCCTCGTTCGGCCCGCCCGCCCCCGCGGTGGCGGCAGTAGAGAACATGGCCGAAGCGCCTGCCGCCCCTGCGTCGGCGCCACAGCCAACGGCCGCTGAGGCTGACCACCAGCCGCCACCGGAGTCCGCCTCAGAGGCTTACCCTGCATCGGGCACTGGCCAGGCGTTCGGTGCAGCCAGCCAATTGATGAATATCCAGCGGCAGTTGACTCACCCACGTCAGCAACTGGTTGAGAACAGCTCGAGCACGGGCATGCAGCCATCCTCCACCGCGCTAACCGCGCTGAATGATATCAAGGCGCGGATGCTGCAAGGTCAGGTCAGCTTTACTGGCCCTGGCGCGCTCAAGCAGCAACTGATGCAGGCCAGCGGCGGCGCGCGGATGGAGCTGAGCGAGTTCGAACATGACTCGGTCGAAATGATCGAAACGCTGTTTGATAGCATTGTGCAGAACGAGCGGGTAGCAAGTGACCTCAAGGAGGAACTGCGCAAACTGCAGGTACCGCTGTTGAAGATCATGCTCAAGGATCCGGAGCTGTTCAGTGGCGATTTTCATCCAGCGCGCCAGGCGGTGAATTATCTCGCGCTGCTATCGGATCAGGGCAGTATCAACCTGGAGGCCAACAAAGGCCCGATACTTGAAAGCATCCGACATATTCTGGAGAGCGAGGACGACACTCAGGCGTTCAGCCAGAGTCTGGAAAATCTGGATGAGCTGGTCTCCCGGGAAAAACGTTTTATAGAACGCAACCTCAGCCGTATTCGTGAAACCTGCGCAGGTCAGCAACGCCTGATCCAGGCCAACCGGCAGATCGAGCGCCAATTGAGCGAGCTGTTTGATCGTCCGGTGCCGACCGTACTGATCGATCTGGTTAATCACGGCTGGAAGGATCTGATGCGCCTGAGCTACCTGCGCGAAGGGATCAGCAGTGCCTCCTGGACGATGAGCCTGACAGTGTTAACCCAATTGCTCTGGCATCTGCTACCGCAGAGCAACAAGGCACGGCAACCGCTGCAAACCCCGGACCAGTTGCTCAAACTGCTGGGCAAGGGGCTCTCCAAAGTGCCCGAAGACGGTTACGCGCACGCCGACATGATCGAGCAGATTGCCCAGTTGCTGAGCAGCGGCATACAAGACACCACACCAATGGCGCTCTACAGCTCGGCGGAGCTGAACAGCGATGTGCTCGATGCGCGCCTGGCTGCCCAGATCGATACCGATATAGGGCTGGTACGCTGGCTCAAACGCGCCCGTAACCTGAAAGTCTCGCAATGGTTCGAGCTGACTCGGGATCAGCAACCCACTCAGCTGTATCAATTGGTATGGATGGCCGATGACGCCAGCCAGTTCATGTTCGCCAATCACCATGGCACCAAAACCGTAGGCCTGTCACTTGAGCAGGTTGCCCAGTTGCTGCGCGACGGTCACCTGGAGCTGATTCACGACACCGCCATGCCCGCAGTTGAACAGGGGCTGGATGCGCTGGTGCAGAAAATCTATGACAAACTGGCCTTCGATTCTTCTCACGATCAACTGACTGGCCTGCTGACGCGCAAGGAGTTTTCCCGCTGCCTGGCTCAGTGTGTAGCCCAGGCGCAGCAGGAGCAGACCACCTACACGCTGATCTTCCTCGATATTCAGCAGTTCAAGGTGATCAACAATACCTGTGGCTATGAAACCGGCGACCGCTTCCTCAACGAACTGGCGCGGCGCATCAGCAGCTTTGTCGACACCGAGGCGCTGGTTGGTCGGGTCGGCCCCGATCAGTTCGCGATTCTCGCCCCCATGGAAGCGGAGAAAGCCGGCTACCGGCTGGCCACGGAGCTGAAAACCGCGATCGAAACCACACGTTTCGTACATGAGCATCATAGTTTCGTCATCAATACTGTCGTGGCAATGCTGGGCTTCGATCATGAAAATCAGCGGGTCATGGACCTATTGCGCTCGGTTGAAGCTGCCGCTGAAATATCCAAACGTTCCGGCTATAAGGACATTCAACTGGTACTGCCTGGCGATGAACGCCTCGAAGAGCTGGATGAGGTGATGACCTGGGTCACCCGCATCAACCGTGCACTGGATGAAAACAACCTGAAACTGCGCTGCCAGAAAATCGCCCCGCTGCATCAGCAGGACGCCGCTCTGCCCCACTACGAAGTGCTGCTCACGGTGATTGATGACCAGGGCGAGCACATGCCGCCGGCGGACTTCATCAAGGTGGCAGAAGATTACAATCGCATGGGCTCGGTCGACCGCTGGGTAATCGAAACCGTGTTGCGCTGGATGATGGAGCATCAGGATCAGATGCACCTGTTCGGCGGCTTCTCGATCAACCTGTCGGGTCATTCGATGAACGATGATTCCTTCCTCGACTACCTGTTTGACGCGCTGGTGCGCTACCAGGTACCGCGGGACAAGTTGATTTTCGAGATCACCGAAACCACCGCCGTGGCCAATCTGGAAGACGCCGCCGACTTTATCAACGAGATGCGCAGTATCGGCTGCCGTTTTTCCCTGGACGATTTTGGCGTGGGTCAGTCTTCATACTCTTACCTCAAACGGTTGCCGGTGGATTTCATCAAGATCGACGGCGCCTTTGTACGCGACATCACCCGCAGCGATGTGGACTTCGCGCTGGTGCGCTCGATCACCGAGATGGGTCACTACCTGAACAAGAAAGTCATTGCTGAATACGTTGCCGCCGAAGATATTCTGGAAACCGTCAGGAGCATTGGCGTGGACTACGCTCAAGGCCATGTGCATGGGCTGCCAGGCTTGCTTGACAATCTGGACCTGAAAAGCCCGCTAGCGCAGCAACCGGCCTGAGCCTGAGCACATGCCTGGCGCGCCACCAGGCATACAACCGTTACCAGACGTGTAGCAGCATGACCACCCATCACTTGCTGTGTACTATTGGGGCAGTGCCTACCCTGTTTCAGAGCTGACCCATGACCTCTTCAGAGCAAGACTCCTTGAATCCAGCCCCCCTAGACGTAGTGGTTATTGGCGGTGGCGTCAACGGCACCGGCATCGCGCTGGATGCAGCCGGCCGCGGTCTCAAGGTAATGCTCTGCGAGATGAACGACCTGGCCTCGGCCACGTCTTCCAGCAGCAGCAAGCTGATTCATGGCGGGCTGCGTTATCTGGAGTTCTATGAATTTCGTCTGGTCCGGGAGGCATTGGCCGAACGCGAATCGCTGCTGCGCAATGCACCGCACATTATGTGGCCGATGCGTTTCTGCCTGCCCCATCAGCCCCACCTGCGCCCGGCCTGGATGATCCGTATCGGTCTGTTCCTGTATGACCATCTGGCCCGCCGTGAACTGCTGCCGGCGTCGAAAGGCATCCGTTTCAACACCGACAGCCCGCTGGTCAAGAGCATTACCCGTGGATTCCTGTATTCCGATGGCTGGGTAGATGACGCGAGGCTGGTGGTGCTTTGCGCCAAGGCTGCAGCCGCCAGGGGTGCACTCATCCGCACCCGCTCGCGCTGTGTCAGTGCGGTGCGCGAAGGCACGCTGTGGCGGGTGCTGATGGAAGACCTGCATAGTGGTGAGCAATCCGAATACCGGTGCCGCGCCCTGGTCAACGCCGCGGGGCCCTGGGTCAGTAAGGTACTTACTCAAGCCGTGGGTCAGACTGCGGCCAAACAGATACGCATGGTCAAGGGCAGCCATATTGTCGTGCCGCGGATGAACATCGGCGAGCACGCTTATATTCTGCAGAACAGTGATGGCCGTATCGTGTTTGTGATTCCCTATGAGGATGATTTTTCATTGATCGGCACCACCGATGTCGATTACCAGGGTGATCCCTCCCAGGTGAGCATTTCCACCGAGGAAATCGATTATTTGCTGGCGGTGGTCAACAGCCATTTCCGTGACACCATCAGCGCCAGTGACATCGTCTGGAGTTTTTCCGGCGTCAGACCGCTGATGGACGACGAGTCGGCCACCGCACAGAAAGCCTCGCGCGACTACAGCTTCGAGCTGGACGCACCAGCAGGAGCGGCGCCACTGCTGTCGATCTTTGGCGGCAAAATCACCACTTATCGCAAACTGGCAGAAGCCGCGACGGACAGTCTGTGCCAGTTCTTTGCCGACGCCGGCCCGGCCTGGACCAGCAAGGCGACGCTGCCCGGCGGCGACTTTCTCGATCAACCCAGCCTGCAACGCGAGCTCGCCGAGCAATATCCGTGGCTCCCGGCCAAAGTACTCAAACGTTGGGTGCGCACCTATGGCACCTTGTGCCGGCATATCCTCGCAGATTGCGATAGCCTGGAAAGCCTTGGCGAGCACTACGGCGCGGGGCTGTATGAGCAGGAAGTCAGCTATCTGGTGCGCGAAGAATGGGCTTGCACTGTCAACGACATTTTGTGGCGGCGCACCAAGCTGGGATTGCATCTGCAACACTCGGCCCATCCGGCTTTGGAGCACAAGATTGCGCAACTGCTTGGCAGCCGCGCCACCGCCCCGGCAGAGACAGAAAGTCCATAGCGCTTTGCCGACGAATGATCTGGCTCAATGGGTTATAATCGCCGGTCGAAACCCACCCGTTATTCCATCCGCAAGGTTTTCAATGAGCAACAACGCTGCTGAAGTCGCCAAACGTCGTACCTTCGCCATCATCTCTCACCCGGATGCAGGCAAGACCACCATCACCGAACGCCTGCTGTTGATGGGTCAGGCGATCAACGTGGCGGGTACGGTGAAGGCGCGCAAGTCCGACCGGCATGCGACTTCCGACTTCATGGCCATGGAAAAGCAGCGTGGGATTTCAGTCAGCACCTCGGTCATGCAGTTTCCCTACCGGGATTGCATGATCAACCTGCTCGACACCCCCGGTCACGAAGACTTCTCGGAAGATACTTACCGCACACTGACCGCGGTGGATTCGGCGCTGATGGTACTGGACGGCGGCAAGGGCGTGGAACCGCGCACCATCGCGCTGATGGACGTGTGCCGTCTGCGCGACACACCGATTGTCAGCTTCGTGAACAAGCTCGACCGCGACATCCGCGACCCGATCGAACTGCTGGATGAGATCGAAGCCGTACTGAATATCAAGGCCGCACCGATCACCTGGCCCATCGGCTGCTATCGCGATTTCAAAGGCGTATATCACCTGGAACAGGACCTGATCATCGTCTATGCCACCGGTCATGGCCATGAACGCACTGAAAGCAGAATCATCCGCCACCTGGATTCGGATGAGGCGCGGGCACACCTGGACGACCTCTATGATGATTTCGTCGAACAGCTGGAACTGGTACAGGGCGCCTGTCACGAATTTGACCGCGAGGCTTTCCTGCGCGGCGAGATGACCCCGGTGTTCTTCGGTACCGCACTGGGCAACTTCGGCGTCGATCAGGTATTGGACGCCATAGTCGACTGGGCACCCGCACCCCTGCCGCGTCCGGCCAATGAACGCACGGTGGAACCCACCGAAGAGCCCTTTACCGGTTTCGTGTTCAAGATCCAGGCAAACATGGATCCCAAACACCGCGACCGCATCGCCTTCATGCGTATCTGCTCCGGCCAGTACGAGCGGGGCATGAAGCTGCACCACGTGCGCACCGGCAAGGAGCTGCGCATTCCTGAAGCCCTGACCTTCTTCGCCGCCGAACGCGAACACCTGGAAGAGGCCTGGGCCGGCGACATCATCGGCCTGCACAATCACGGCACGATTCAGATTGGCGACACCTTCACCCAGGGCGAGAGCATCGGGTTCACCGGCATTCCGCACTTTGCGCCCGAGCTGTTTCGCCGCGTGCGGCTGAAAGATCCGCTGAAGTCCAAACAACTTCGCCAGGGTCTGCAAGAGCTGGCGGAAGAAGGTGCCACGCAGGTGTTCTTCCCTGAGCGCAGCAATGAAATCATTCTCGGCGCGGTGGGTGTGCTGCAGTTCGATGTGGTCGCCAGCCGTTTGAAGGAAGAATACAAAGTCGAATGTCTATACGAGCCGGTCAATGTCTGGTCGGCGCGCTGGGTCGATTCCAGCAACAAGAAAAAGCTCGAGGAATTTACCCACAAGGCGATGGAGAACCTCGCGATAGACGGCGGCGGACATCTAACCTATCTGGCCCCGACCCGAGTCAATCTGAGCCTGACCGAAGAGCGCTGGCCGGATATCCGATTCCTGGCTACCAGGGAGCACCACTAAGTCTCCGAGGATCGCGCTGTACTCCCATAGTTTTGTCAGGTTTGGACGCGAATTGACTGTTTTTTCCAACCAATGCGTCTAAACTCCTGAGATGAAGTTTTCACGGCAGTTTGCCGAGGTGCTGAGCTGTGGATAAGCGACAATTCGCCCGTCAGAGCGTCTCTATTGATGCGGAGTGTCATTTCGGCTCAGGAAATGACCGCAGCTGTCGTATACGCGATTTCAGCCAGGGCGGCATGCTTATTACCCTCGACCTGCCCCCTCAGGCCGATCCCCTGCTGTCTTTGCCCCGGCGCAAGGGCGCCCCTGCAATTGTCAGCTTTCGCCTGCACAATCGCCGCGTCAGCATCAATGTTCTGGTCGCTCATGTGTCCGAGCACGGCATCGGCCTGCGCATGCGTGAACATCGCCCCGCCGATCTGGCGATGTTGCAGCAGGCCGCTCAGCAAGCCAGCGAGCATCAGTCGAAGCTTTCCTGGCACCCTGCGGCAGGCCAAACGCTGCTTGAACCCGCACAAAAAATCACGCTGATCAATTCGGCCAACAGTATTATCAGCCGCTTTCTCGACAATCAGTTCGAAGGCTTTTTCAGCCAACTTGAACTCACTTTGTTACAGGAAGCGGATTACAAGAAAACCCACGCTGGGCAGCAAGCCTTTCTTGATGCAATGACGCTGATTCGGGCGCAAAAGGCCAAACTGAGTCGGCACTGCATTGCCGGCATTACCGCCAATGCCGACGCCGTAGCCAAGGGCCTGGGTCCCGAGCCGCACATGGACGCCCAGGGCGATCTAGCCGACACCGCGTCCGCCAGTGCCCTTTCCCTGGTGGCGAAAGACGAGTTCGAGGACTGGCTCGTAGTGCGTGTGGCGATCTCGAAGGCAGAAGTCCAACTGCGCGAACTGCTGCTGGAATTACAGTTGCGACTCGACGCCGCCCTGCTCACCTCTGGTGCCGCGGCGGTGTATAACCCCTATTCCCCCGCTGCTTTGGCGATGGGTTGGGCGGCAGCGCTGCGTCCACTGCAGTTGAGCAACGACCTGCTACGGGTCGTATTTGGCCTGTTTTACGATAACGTGCTGGCGCAACTGGACAGTGCTTATGTGTCACTGAACAAGCTGTTTATCGAGACCGGCATTCTTCCTGACATTGATGTCACCCGCTACCTGGCTCAGCAAAAACTCAAGCGCGACAACGCCGCCACTGAAACTCGTCAGCAGCACTTCGAAGTCAAGGAGAGCAGCCCCGAGTCACACTCGGCGGCAGCCGATACCAGCCAGACGAGCCGCGACGATGCGAATGGCAGCGAAACCTCAGGCAATCGCGTCGGCAAGGGGATCAAGGCGGCGTTTAATACCGTCTCACGCTTGTGGAGCATGCAGCGCCAGTTGCATAGCGAGCATCCGGAAGAACTGCGTCAGTCAGCTCAGGTCCTGCCACCGCAGATTACCGCCCGCGACACGCAAGATGCGCTGCGACAGCTGCAAAAGCAGCTGCTCGACGGCAACGCCCAGTTGGGCAGCCCGGGCGCACTCAAGCAGTATTTGATGCAGGCCGGCCATGCTGTCGGCGGCATCAGCGAGTACGAACAGGACTCAGCCGATATGGTCGAGAGCCTGTTTGACAACATCGTGCACAACGAGCGGGTGCTGGACGATCTGCGCGCCGAGCTGCGTAAGCTCGAGGTACCGATACTCAAGGTCATGCTGCGCGACCCGGAGCTGTTTTCCGCCGAATACCATCCGGCCCGCCAGGCCGTGAATTACCTGGCGCTGTTGTCCGATCGGCGCAGCATCAATATTGTCGACAACCGCCCGGTCATTATTGACGCCATCAGCACCATCCTGAAAAACGAGGGTGAAGAAGATGAAGGCTTCAAACAAGTTCTCGGGGATCTGGACGAACTGGTAGGCCGGGAAAAACATTACTTCGAACGCAACCTTACCCGGGTAACCGAGGCTTGCGAAGGCCAGCAACGCATTACCCAGGCCAATCTGTTGATCGAATGGGAGCTGGAACGGCTACTGGCACCGCAACCGGTAGGTAAACCGATACTGGATCTGGTCAACCAGGGCTGGAAGGAACTGATGCGTCTGAGCTACTTCCGCGAGGGCACCTCCAGCCTGGCCTGGGAGATGACCCTGGTGGTGCTTGATCAACTGATCGTGCGCACCGTACCCGGCGCCTGGGACGAGTCGCGTTTGCGCTTCAGCAGTCACAAGTTGCTGACGCTGATTCGCAAGGGCCTGTCGAAAATCCCCGACTCCAATGCCAGCCATAAAACCGTGGTGCAAAATCTGGAGAAGTTGCTGGACTACCCGCACAGCACGGATTTTGCCACGGTTCAGTATGTCAGTCCGCTGCATAGCAACAACTCGATCGCCGGGCAATCAGCTGAGCTCCCACCGGATAAGACCTTGCAACGCTGGATCAAGCGCGCCAAGGCGCTCCAGGTCGGCCAATGGTTGCAGCGTCACGTTCTCGGTAGTGAGTCCCAACTGTACTATCTGACCTGGGTGGCCGATGAATTCAGCCGCTACGTGTTCAGCAATCACCGCGGGATGAAGGCCGAGGAGATGTCTCTGGATCAGGTCGCGCATTTACTGCGTGACGGCAACCTGACAGTCCTCAATGACGCCGGTGCGCCCGCTCTGGAGCAGGGCCTGGATGCCCTGGTGCAGAAAGTCTATGACAAGCTGGCGCTGGACGCCGCGCAGGATCAACTGACTGGTCTCAAGGCACGGCGTGAATTTCTCCGCTGGCTGACACAGAGTGTGACCCGCGCGCGGGACAGCAGTGATCGCTTTAGCCTGATCTTTATCGACATTCTGCAATTCAAATTGATCAACAACACCTGCGGTTATGAGGTCGGCGATACCTTTCTGCGTAATATTGCCGAACAGATTCTCAGCCGGCTCGACAAGAACGCCATTGCCGGACGCGTTGGTGTCGACCAGTTCGCCGTACTGCTGCCATCACTCACCTACAACGACGGTTTTATGCTGGCAATGCAGCTCAAGGCGGCGCTGGAAGAACAGCGCTTCGAGAGTGGCCAGCACAGCTTTATCATCTCCTCGGCAGTAGCCTTGATCAATGTTGACGACAAGAGCCCCGAACCGATGGAGCTGTTGCGCATGGTCGAGTCCGCCGCCGACATGTGTAAAAAATCCGGGCATAAAGATATTCAGGTGATCAAACCCGGCGATACACGCTTTCGCGAACGCGATGACATGATTTCCTGGGTCACGCGCATCAACCGCGCGCTGGATGAAAATCGCCTGAAATTGCGCTGCCAGAAAATCCAGCCGATCGGCGATACTGATCCGGTACATACGCATTATGAAATTCTGCTCACCGTAGTTGATGATAACGGCGAACACCTGGCGCCTTCTGACTTCATCAAGGCGGCAGAAGAATACAACCGCATGGGTGCGGTGGATCGCTGGGTTATTGGCACTGTGCTGCAATGGATGGTGGCCAACCCGCAGAAACTGGCCCGTTTCGGCGGCTTCTCAATCAACCTGTCTGGCTGCTCGCTGAATGACGAATCCTTCCTCGACTATGTGTTCGAGATGCTGGTGCGCTACGACGTGCCGAGAGAAAAGCTGATTTTCGAAATTACCGAAACAGCGGCGATTGACAACCTGGCCGACGCTGCCGATTTCATTAACGAAATGAAGGAAATCGGGTGTCGTTTCTCGCTGGATGACTTTGGTGCCGGCCAGTCATCCTATGCTTACCTCAAGCAGCTGCCGGTAGACTTTATCAAGATTGATGGCGCCTTTATTCGACAGATTACCGAGGATGACTTCGACTACGCCCTGGTGCGCTCCATCACCGAGATGGGCCACTTTCTCGACAAGTCCATCGTCGCCGAATATGTATCCAGTGAAGCCATCCTCGATCTGGTCACCGAGATTGGGGTGGATTACGCCCAGGGCTTTCACCTTGGCAAACCCATTCTGCTCGAACAACTGCTGGCGACCACCGAGATACCCCCGGCCAGCCGCAATCCCGCCTGATTTATGCGTTATATCGATACCCATACGCACCTGGATTTTCCCGATTTCGATGCCGACCGCCAGCAGGTATTGCAACGCAGCGAGCACGCAGGCGTCGAGCGGCTGATCATACTCGGCGTCTACCAGAAGAACTGGGACAGGCTCTGGCAGTTGGTTGAAGCCGATAGTCGCCTGTTCGGCGCCTTTGGCCTGCACCCGGTGTACCTGGAGCAACACCAGCCGAGCCATCTGGACGATCTCGCCCAGCGCCTTGAGCGCCTGGCAGCGCATCCGCAATGCTGCGCCGTGGGTGAAATCGGCCTGGATTACTTTCTGCCCGAGCCGGATCGCCAGCGCCAACAGACGCTCCTCGACGCCCAGCTAAGCCTGGCCGCCAGCGCCAATCTACCGGTGCTGCTCCATGTGCGCCGCGCGCACGCCGACACCATCGCCATGTTGAAACGTCACCGCCTGCCGCGCGCCGGCATCGTGCATGCCTTTGCTGGCAGCCAGGAAGAGGCAAAGGAATATATCCGCCTGGGCTTCAAGCTCGGACTGGGCGGCGCGGCTACCTGGCCGCAGGCGACCAAGCTGCGACGTACCCTGGCCGCGCTACCGATCGACAGCCTGGTGCTGGAAACCGATGCGCCGGATATGGCGCCACACTTCCAGGCCCACCAGCGAAACAGCCCGGAATATCTGCCGCAAATCTGCCGCGAACTCGCGGCTCTGCGGGGCGAGCCGGTCGAGATCTTTGCTCAGGCTTGCCTGCATAACAGTTGTGAATTATTCAGCTGGCCCACCGCTGCGGTGATCTGAGCCCACGGGTCTGGTAGAGTCAGTGCTTATGCCTGCATTGAGTTGCAAACAGGAGATTCGCGTGGCCTTAGGCATTGCACTGTTTCTGATCTGGGTAGTTCTACTGCTGCGTTTTCCCAGGGTCATGCTGCCGATCAGCGGCGCAGTCGCGGTATTAGCGTTGCTGGCAGCAGCAGCGTTGGGATTGCGTCACTGGTACACCGGCAATCTGGTTGATCACCTGCATACCAGCGTCGCCTTCCAACCCGATGACTGTGCGTTCGGCAAACCGCTGCGCGTGTCGATAGAAAATCGCAGTGATCGTACTGCCACTCAAATTCGCTGGCAGTTGACCGCGACCCAGCCAGACTACAATACCAACCTGGTGGATATCGGCATCACCGACGCCACCTACCAGACCGAGCAGGCGTTGCCTCCCGGCCAGCAATGGCACGGCTGCTATAGAGTACCGCCTCTGCGTAGCGGCGCTCACGCGGCCGACCTGGACTACCGGCTGGACCGGCTGGATGCGGATTTTCAGGATTAATGCTACGGCGGCACGCCACAAACCCTGTCATAAAATAAGGTAGAACAACATGACTCAACCTGTTGCATTGATTACCGGCTGCTCGAGCGGCATCGGCCAGGCGCTGGCCTTTGCCTGCCTTGAACAGGGCTATCAGGTCTGGGCTACCGCCCGGAACCCCGAGAGCCTCGCACCGCTGCTTGCCAAGGGCGCGATAGCCGTTACGCTGGACGTCAACAATGCACAGCAGATTGCCGCCTGTGCTGAGCGCTTGCGTCAGGAAGCGGGGCGTCTGGATCTGCTGGTCAACAATGCTGGGTACGGCGCCATGGGCCCGATGCTGGATGCCGATCACGCCACCCTGCTCAAGCAGTTCGATACCAACGTATTTGCACCGGTGCAGATGGTGCGCGCCACGGTGGATCTGTTGCGCGACAGCAAAGGTCTGATCGTCAATATCGGCAGTGTATCGGGCGTCACCACCACGCCATTTTCAGGTGTGTATTGTGCGTCCAAGGCCGCCCTGCATGCCATTTCGGATGCACTGCGGCTGGAGCTGACGCCCTTCTCCATTGGCGTGTTGACGGTCATGCCGGGCGCTATCGCTTCGGATTTCGGCAACAATGCCAGCGCGGCTATCACCATGGCCGCTGACTCCTGGTACAAGCCTTGGGAAAAAGCGGTGCAGGCGCGCGCTCAGGCTTCGCAGAAAGCCAGCTCGACCAGCGCGACGGACTTTGCCAAGGAGTTAATGGGCTACGTCAACAGCCCGCTGCGTCCCGAAATCGTGCTGATCGGCGCCAACAGCAGAAACATGGTGCGACTAAAGCGCTGGTTGCCGACCTCGATACTCGACGCCCGGCTGCTCAAGCGCTTTGGCCTGAGCAAGCCCTGAAGACCTGTACCTGAGGGCGGATCAACGGCCGCTCAATCGCCGTAAAGGATCGCTTCGGCCTGATGGTCGGCGATCTCCGCGGGCGAGCGTCCCTCGGCTATGCTCTGGGCAAAGATGCTGTCCAGGCGCGCGCCGATCAGCTTGACCCGCTGGGCAATGTCGCCAGCTACGACGCCCCGGTGGGTCAACGCCACGTAGAGGAGCCCGCCCGCGTTGATCACATAATCCGGCGCATAAAGGATGCCTCGCGCATCCAGCAGATCCGCCGCGTCCCGATCCACCAGTTGGTTGTTGGCCGCACCGGCGACGGCAGCGCAACGTAGCCGGTTGATGGTATGCGAATCCAGCACGCCGCCCAGGCCGCAGGGCACGAAGATGTCACAGGGCGATTCGTAGACCGCGTCGGCCGCGACCGGTTTGACGCCCAGTTCATCCACCGCCAGCCGTACCTTGCCAGCATCCAGATCAGACACCAGCAGGTCCGCACCCTCGGCCACCAGCAGCTCGGCCAATGCATAACCGACGTTACCCAACCCCTGCAACATGATCCGCACTCCGCTGAGATCATCCCGGCCCAGCTTGGCCCGAGCGACACTGCGAATGCCCATCAGTACCCCCAGCGCGGTATGCGGGGACGGATCACCGGCCTGGGTGGTGCTGGTCACATGCCCGGTCTGCTGGGCAATGCAATCCATGTCTTCGGGGCTGGTGCCGCTGTCCACGGCAGTGATGTAGCCGCCGCGCAGCGACTCGATGCAGCGCCCGAACGCCTCGAACAACGCGGCGCGGTTGGGCACATGCGCTGGGCGGAGGATCACTGCTTTACCGCCACCTTGTTCCAGCCCGGCGAGCGCAGCCTTGTAACTCATGCCCCGGGCCAGCCGAATCGCATCAGCGACAGCTTGATCGGTAGTGGCGTAAGGCATATAGCGACAGCCACCCAAGGCAGGTCCCAGACGCGTATTGTGAATGGCAATAATCGCTTCAAGACCTGTCTGCTCATCGGCAAACAAATGTACCGCCTGCATCCTGTCGGAACGCATCGCTGCAAACATGATGACACCGCCCTGCTCAAAGAACCTGTGTATCACCCTAGCTGCTTTAACGCCAAACCCCAAGCTATAGTCAGTATTCGCCGAGTCCCGTCAGCGTCTTACCGGGCGCTTCTGTAATTTGCGCTGCAGCGTGCGCCGGTGCATACCCAGCGCCCGCGCTGTTGCTGAGATATTGCCCTCATGCTCGGCCAATACGCGCTGAATATGTTCCCACTGCAACCGGTCGACCGACATCGGATGTTCCGGCACCAGGGTGTCCGGGTCGGCCTGCTCGGACAGCAGGGCGGTGAGCACATCATCCGCATCGGCAGGTTTGCACAGGTAGTTGCAGGCGCCGCGCTTGATCGCCTCGACCGCCGTGGTGATGCTGGAATAGCCGGTCAGAATCACTACTCGCAACTCCGGATACAGCTCCAACAGCTGCGGCAACAGCACCAGCCCTGAATCCCCTTCCATCTTCAGATCCAGCACGGCGTAATCCGGCTGCTCCGCGCGCGCCAGCTGCATGGCTTCCTCGGCACCGCCGGCCGTATTCACCCGCAGCCCCCGCCGCGACAGGGCCCGGGCCATTACGCGGGTAAAGGTGGGGTCATCGTCAACGAGCAACAGTAACGGCTGCTCTTCCTGCTCTGCTATTTCACTCATTCTCTGTCTCCCATGCGATCGGCAAGATCACTTCGGCCAGCGTGCCGCCGCCATCCTGGTTGAAAAGTTTTACGCTGCCGCCCAGACGTTGAACCGCAGCATGGCTGAGGAACAGGCCTAGACCGAAGCCCTTCTTGCCTTTGGTAGTCACAAAGGCAGTGCCGATATGCTCGGCGATATGCAATGGCACGCCGGGGCCGAAATCCCGCACCGACAGACGCAGGCGGCGCTGATCCCACTCCAGCGCTATCTGAATGCCTTCAGGACAGGCGTCAGCGGCATTGTTCAGCAAATTGAGCACCGCCTGGCCCAGCTCCGGGCTGGCCTTGATCAGCGGTGCAGCCTTCTCCGGTAGCGGCAGCAGTTGCCAGGACACCTCAGGCCGCATCAGTTGCCAGCGCGCCAACAGGCTTTTCAGCCACAGATCGACCGGCTCATCATGATGCGGTTGCTGACGGCTGTGCTCGGCGCGGCGGACCATATGCTGCAGGCTGTCCTTGCACATCTTCACCTGCTCCTGCAGCAGGGCCAGGTCTTCCTGCAACTGGGGATCGGGATAGTCGGTGCGCAGATCCTTGAGCAACACGCTCATGGTCGATAGCGGCGTGGACAGCTCATGCGCCGCGCCGGCGGCAACGCTGGCGATGCCCAACAACTGATTATCGCGAATACTCTGCTCGCGCCGCTCGGCCAGATGCTCCGCATGCCGCCGCAGTGCTGCGGCCATGCGCACGACAAACAAGCTGATCAAGCCGGCACTCATCGCCAGGTTCAGCCACATGCCGATCATGTACAGATTGATCAAGCCGGTAGACAGCTTGAACTCGAAAGCCGCCAGCGGCTCGTACCAGATCAGCAGCACGCTGTAGGCTGATACTGCCAACCCCGCCAATACCGCAGTGTAGAACCAGGGCAAGGTCGCCGCAGCAATGGTCAGAGGCACCAGATAATAGGAAACAAAGGGATTGGTCGGCCCGCCCGAATAGTACAGCAGGACACTGTGCACCAGCATATCGAAGGATAGTTGCACCCCGTATTCGAAATCCGTCACCGGCCAACGCCGCGACAGTCTCAACAACGTGAGTATGCTGACCATCGCCGAGATCCCAAGGATCAATAGCAACGGCGTCCACGGCAGCTCGAACCAACCGCTGACGTAGGCTCCCATCACCGACAGACTTTGCACCAACAGCACCAGCAAGCGAATCAATATCAACCGCCACAGGTTCTGGCGGGTGGGTGACAGCGCCAGCGTGTTGGGGCTCATGAACATCCGTTGGGGCACGTAGCAAACTCCTGAAATGAATGGCGTACGATACCAGAGCATGAGGTTAACAGCGTCGCACAAAAAACCTTGGCGGGGTACGCTTGAGCTATTACCAGATGCGCGGAATTATCAGGTCTGGTACCGGTCTTACATTCGACTGCATCACGGGCCACTACGCCACATCAAAAGCCCGATTTCACCTCAGAAGGAACTTACGCTATGCGCTTAGCAACAATTGCACCGATTTGTCTTGGCCTGGGGCTGGCACTCAACGCCCAGGGTCTGCTGGCAGAAGAAGTTCGTTACAACCAGGTATCCCTGCGTGCCGAAGTGCAGCAGGCGGTCAGCCACGACACCCTCCAGGTCCGCCTGTACGCCGAAGAACAAGCCAAGGACGCTGGCAAACTCGCTACCAGCATCACCGAACGCCTGAACAAAGCGCTGGATATTGCCCGCCAGACCGAGGGCGTTAGCGTCTCCAGCGGCAATCGCAGTAGCCAACCGGTTTATGACGAAAAAGGGGAGAAGATCATTGCCTGGCGTGAGCGTGGCGACATTCTGCTCGAAAGCACCGATTTCGCCAGTCTGTCTACGCTCACCGGCAAACTGATGGATGAGCTCAACCTGGACGACATGCAATTCAGCCTGTCCCCCGAGAGCCGTCGCAGCACCGAAGACGAGTTGATTCGCGAAGCCATAGAAGCCTTCAAGGCCCGTGCCGATATAGCCACGCGCAGCCTGGGCGGGACCGACTACAAGATCGTCAATCTGAACCTGAACAGTCAGTTCATGCAGCCGCCGATGTATCGCGGCGCGAAAGTGGCCATGATGGCCGACGCCGAGTCAGCCAGCCCTTCGGTTGAAGGTGGGCAGGCCGATGTCACCGTCAGTGCCGACGGCATCATCGAAGTCGATCTGCCCTGAACCTTTCGCCCTGTCTTACGGCCGCATAAAGGCGTAATCCGCATCCTCGTCGAGGTTCTCGGCGAGGAAGTGCAGCTCATGCGCAATATCGCTGATGCTCCGCTTACGGCGATATACCGCGATCACCTCATTCATCAACGCCTTGGCCAGTTCCTGCTCGTTGAAGCCCTGCGCCTGCGCCGTTAGCAGATTGTCCTGCATCAACTGCGCCGCCAACTTATATACCGACATGATCAGCCCTCCTGTTGAAAAGCCTATTTCAGCACACTATTGAGCCGGAGAATGTTGATCTGGCTCAGCTTTTATCATTCGGATCGAAGGGTTCCTGCAGGTAGCGGTCGCTATCGAAGGTGTCGACCCAGTCCGGGTAGAAGACCACCAGACCCGCCACTACGGTGCCGTTGATAAAGGCTTCGGGGAACGCGACCAGCAGCAGATAACCAAACACCTCCAGCAATGGCGCCGGCATGACCAACTCGCCGGACCAGGTCAGCATTCCCATACCCGCGAGGACAGTGACCACGGCGCTGACACCGGCGGCAAAAAAGCCACTGATAAAAATGTACATGAACAGATTGCTTGGCTTGAAGCGTTCCAGCCCCTGACTGATCAGCAGGGTAACCGTTACCGGCAGCAACACACGCAGAATGCCGTTGGCGCCCAGGGCCGCAGGGTCGTCCCAACCAATCACTACCATCCCAAGCTGCGCCAGCGTTCCGGCAATGATCGCAAGCTGCCAGTTCAGCAGCAACGTGACCGCAGTCAAGCCGATAAAATGAAAAGTCAGGCCATTGTCGAAGTCGCGCCGGACCAGCCACAACACCGCCAGTAGAAACATGCTGCCGAACAGCAAATGCTGACGGCGATTATCCGCCAGCAGCTCTATCCACGACACCCTGAACAACGCCCAGAGCACCGCGCCGCCATACAGCAGCATGGCCAAAACGCACTGGGTGGTGGTCAACAAACTGGCTGCCAACATACTTTGCTCTCTGCGCTGACTAATCCAAGGATGATAGCAGCACCGCCAGCGCATCTCACTGACAGGTTGTCGCAGGGGCAGCCCCTGAATTTGCGCGCCACCCGCTCCCTGCTGCGACGGCCAGCAAAGCAACGGATGCATTCCACGCGGGCAGGGACTAGAATGAGCCCATAGTCAGTCAAGCCTGAACGCAGCAACGTACTGCACCCTGATAAAAAAGGTCCCAACATGCCCAGCCGCCTGTATCCCGAAGACCAGAAAAAGGTAGATGAATATCTCAATCTGCCAACCCAGAAAGTTGAGCGCAAACCCTTCAAGGTCTGGCTGCTGCTGCTGGTGATTCTTGGCACGGTTATCGGTATGGGCCTGCTCTCGCGCCTGCTCGGCAACCTGGTTCTGGGCTAAGCTCGCACCCCGAGCACCTGTGTTCCCCGCGCTTGCACTGACGCCCGGTTTATTTCTTACTGAGTCAAGTCCATGTCGCACGCTGAATCGTCGTACGCTGAATCGCAGGTTGCATTACCCCGCATACTGATTGTAGGTGGTGGCGCCGGAGGTCTGGAGCTGGCAACCCGCCTGGGTCGCCGTTTAGGCAAAAAGAAACGCGCCCGCATCACCTTGGTCGATGCCAACATGACGCATATCTGGAAGCCACTGTTGCATGAGGTGGCCGCCGGCTCGCTGAACTCCACGGACGACGAGCTCAACTATGTCGCCCAGGCCAAATGGAATCACTTCCACTTCCAACTCGGCGCCATGACCCACCTTGATCGCGAGCGACGCATCATACGTCTGCAGTCAATAGCCGACGAACAAGGCCTGGAGCTGATTCCCGAGCGGGAAATCGGCTATGACTACCTGGTACTCGCGGTGGGCAGCACCACCAACGATTTCAATACACCGGGCGCGGCCGAGCATTGCCTGTTTCTGGATACCCGGGCCCAGGCCGAACGCTTCCACCGCTTACTGCTGAATCAATACATGAAGGCCCAGGCCAGCGGTGACGAGGACAGCATTCCATTGCCCGGCAGCCGACCAGCAAACCCGATGATGCGCAATGGCGAGAAGATCAACGTTGCCATCATCGGCGCCGGCGCCACCGGGGTAGAACTGGCGGCTGAGTTGCATCACGCTGCCCGTCTGCTGCAGGCTTACGGATTGGACCGCATCAGCCCGGAAGATTTGAACATCAACCTGATCGAAGCCAGCGGTCGGGTCTTGCCCGCCCTGCCCGAACGCATCAGCGATCCAGTCACCGCCACACTGGAAAGGCTCGGGGTGAAGCTGCATACCGGTTCGCCGGTTAAAGAAGTCACCGCCGACAGCCTGCTGCTGGATAATGGCGAGCGCATCCCGGCTTCGCTCAAGGTCTGGGCCGCCGGCATCCGCGCCCCGCGCTTTCTCACCGAACTGGGGCTGGAAACCAACCGGATCAATCAACTGGCGGTTTACAACACGTTGCAAACCACCCTGGATGATCGCATCTTTGCCTTCGGTGACTGCGCTGCCTGCCCTTCCGGCGAGGAAGGGAAGTTCGTACCGCCGCGAGCCCAGGCTGCCCACCAGCAGGCTACCCTGCTGGGCAAGAACCTGACCCGGCTGATCGAAGGCAAGGAACTGCTGACCTACAAGTATCGCGATTATGGCTCGCTGATTTCGCTGGCCAGCTTCAGCGCGGTCGGCAACTTGATGGGCAACCTGACCGGCAGCGTCATGCTCGAGGGTAAACTGGCGCGGCTGTTCTATATCTCCCTGTACCGCATGCATCAGATGGCGCTGTACGGCGTGCCACGCACTCTGCTGCTGATGCTCAGCGATCGCATAGGCCGCAGTACCGAACCGCGATTGAAGCTGCACTGAGCACCACTGGCGGACTTAGTCCGCCAGTGCCAGCAGCGCGAAAGTGGTTAGCCAATGCTCGCCCATATAGTCATCCTGAAGATGCGCCAGCCCCGCCTGCAAGTGGGTGCTGGCAACACTTTCAAGCAGCGCTTTACGAGCGTCGGCTGCCGGCAAATCGGCCGCCAACCGGCGCATGCACCAGGCCCGGCTCAAATTCAATCCGTCCAGATGCGCCAGCCGGCCATCACTGCGATCGGTAACGCCCACCGGGCTCAACAAGCAGCTCGGCTGTCCCGCCGCCAGATCGGGTAAAAACCGCGAGAACCAGACCCCGAAATCCGCCCCCGGCAGGACGCGCTGCATCAATAATGCCTGCTGCCAACTGGGCGACAGAAAATCCTCACCGCCGGGCTCCCAGGGTCGACTGTCCTGATCGTCGAGAAAGTAGTACCGGGCTCTGGCGTAAATGATCTGCTGTAGGGCCTGATCGCCTGCCTGGTGCGCGTAGTCCAGCGCCAGCGTCAGGGCAAAGGCGGTGTTGGAATGGCTGCCGCTGCGTATCGGAAAAGCCAGCTTCGGCAGGTAGCGGGTAAAGCGCACGGCTAGCTCCTCTGCCAACGGCTGTAAATTGCGCCTCCAGCGCTCACCAGCGCCCGTCGGCAACAAAGCCAGCTCTTGGGCCAGCTTCAGTAACCAGGCCCAGCCATAAGGCCGTTCAAAGCCCTGGCGGCCCGGCAGCATAAAGTAGTCCAGCTCGCCAGCCACCTTACCGGCGGTCAATTGCTCGTTAAACAGTTCGGTAATCGCCGCCGCCTCAGGCAGCTCAGGATGAATACGCAGCAGATGCGTCAGCAGCCAATAGCTGTGTACGCAGGAGTGCCAGTCATAGCTGCCATAGAAAATCGGATGCTGCTGATGCGGCAAGGCGAGGTCGCCGGGCGAATTCAACCGCAGGTTTCCCGAATGGGGATACTCGCGGCGCACATGGCCCAGAGCGATCTGTGCAAAGTGGCTGGCGCTGTCGGCGGTCAGAATAAACATGAGGGCAATTCGAAATACAGGGCTGAATACAAGGCCGGCACTCTCCACAAATCAGTGGGGATACCATAGAGGCTGAGCATCAAGGGCACAAGCCAGACACGCGCAATTGCGGATAGCCAGGGTAGTAAAAACAGAGGGGGGATGACGCGAGAAGCAGAGAACGGTTTTGAGTGGTGGGTCGTGTAGGATTCGAACCTACGACCAATTGGTTAAAAGCCAACTGCTCTACCAACTGAGCTAACGACCCATGCTCAAAAAACCGGTAAAAAAAGTGGTCGGGGTAGAGGGATTCGAACTCTCGACATCCTGCTCCCAAAGCAGGCGCGCTACCAGGCTGCGCTATACCCCGATCATGTTCCAAGTGGCTCCGCGACCAGGACTCGAACCTGGGACCCAATGATTAACAGTCATTTGCTCTACCAACTGAGCTATCGCGGAATTACTTCTAACACCCTGACAGCAGTAGGTAAGTTGCGTTACATATCCCCTGTCAAGGCGCGCCATTTTACCGGCCAGCGTCAGACTGTCAACCCCAAAATGATGCATTAACCAACAACATACGAATACAGGCCGAAAAATGCGCGCTTGAGCCATGCCAAAGGTAAGCGCAGCAAAGCCGAACTGTTACAACCCAGTGCCCCATAACGAAAAAGCCCGCTGGTTAAGCGGGCTATTTCATACGGCTGAAACCACTTAGAGCTTCGGACCCGCTGCGACTATGTCGTCTGCAACTTCAAACTTCTTGAAGTTCTCAACAAACAAGGTTGCCAAGGCAGTAGCTGCTGCGTCGTATTCTGCACCGTCTGCCCAGGTGTTGCGTGGGTTCAGCAGCGCGGTGTCAACACCTGGCACTGATTTTGGCACATCCAGATTGATCACTGGCAAATGCTCGGTTTCGGTGCCAATCAGAGCGCCGGACTGAATGGCTGCAATAATGCCACGCGTGGTCGGTATGCTGAACCGATTACCCTTGCCGTACGGGCCGCCAGTCCAACCGGTATTGACCAGGTAGACCTTGCTCCCGAACGCGTTGATACGCTTGATCAGCAGCTCGGCATACTCGCCTGCCGGACGCGGGAAGAACGGCGCACCGAAACAGGTGGAGAAAGTCGACTTGATGCCACCACCCGAGCCCATCTCGGTGGAGCCCACCAGCGCGGTATAACCAGACAGAAAGTGATAGGCGGCCTGTTCGTTGTTCAGAATCGACACGGGCGGCAACACGCCAGTCAGGTCACAGGTCAGGAAGATGATCGCATTCGGCTCGCCGGCACGGTTGGCTTCAACACGCTTCTCGACGTGCTCCAACGGGTAGGCAACGCGGGTGTTCTGCGTCAGGCTGACGTCGGCGTAATCGGCTACACGGCTCTGCTGATCGATAACCACGTTCTCTATGATCGAACCGAACTTGATGGCATTCCAGATTACCGGCTCGTTCTTCTGCGACAGATCAATACACTTGGCGTAACAGCCGCCTTCAATATTGAACACTGAACCGGTGGCCCAACCGTGCTCGTCATCACCGATCAGGTTACGCGCCGGATCGGCGGACAGTGTGGTCTTGCCGGTGCCGGAAAGGCCAAAAAACAGGGTGGTGTCGCCTTCGTCGCCAACGTTGGCGGCGCAATGCATCGGCAGCACATCTTTGGCAGGCAGCAGGAAGTTCTGTACCGAGAACATGGCTTTCTTCATCTCGCCGGCGTACTGCATACCGGCGAGCAGCACTTTGCGCTCGGCGAAATTGATGATCACACAGCCATCGCTGTTGGTGCCATCACGCTCTGGCTCACAAACGAAGTGCGGCGCATTGATGATGTGCCAACGATCCTTGGCAGCCGGATTGAACTGCTCGGGATTGATGAACAGGGTACGCCCGAACAGGTTGTGCCAGGCGGTTTCCGTCGCCATGACCACGGGCAAATAATGCTCGGGGTCAGCACCTACGTGCACATGGGAGACGAAGCTGGTGCGCTCGGCCAGGTAGGTAGCGACGCGCTTCCACAGGGCATCGAACTTGTCCGCCGGGAAGGGTCGGTTGATCGGCCCCCAGGCGATGGAAGCCTGCGTGGAAGGCTCTTCCACAATGAAGCGGTCCATTGGCGAGCGACCGGTACGCTCACCAGTTTTGACTACCAGAGCGCCGTTATCAGCCAACTGGCCTTCATTCCCTTGAATCGCCAACTCGATGAGATGAGCGATGCTCAGATCGGTGTGAACAGTGTGGATACTTTGCGTCATCGAAACTCATCCTCTTCGGCTGTGACCGAAATCTTCATAAGACCGGTCATTCGGTCTCAGCTCTGTAATTACGCTTGAAAGTACGCTGGCTCAGCGCTCAGGCGCGCCATTATGCCAAAAAAAGCTTTAGCGTGCTAAGTCTGTTGCGCCAACGGTCTGCATGAAACTGATAGTTATCGGCTATCTGGATGGAGCACCCGTATCGCAGGTGCTCCGTCGCGTTCAATGCAGGCTGCGGGCATGCTTTTGAGCGGCACTGAACAGATCAATCAGTTCCGCCTCGGCGAAGCGATAACGGGCATTGCAGAACTGACAGTCGACTTCTATTTCGCCGCCCTGTTCCGCCAGCAGCGCCAACGCATCCTCGCGCCCCAGACTGACCAGCGCATTGCCCGATCGTTCAGCCGAACAGCTACATTCGAAGCGCACTGTAGCCGGGTCGAACAGGCGCAGGTCCTCCTGATGGAACAACCGGTGCAGCAGGGTCTGGTTGTCCAGTGAAAGCAACTCTTCCGCAGTCAGGGTATTGGCCAGAATGCTCAGGTGTTCCCAGGTCGCATCGCGGTCTTCAGGGTCGATCTGGCGGTCAGCCGGCAATGCCTGCAGCAGGAAACCACGAGCAGTGCGACCGTCGGCCTGCAATCTGAAGCGCGTCGGCAACTGTTCGGAGTTATCAAAATAAGCGCTCAGCGCATCCGCCAGCGAATGTCCTTCCAGCGGAACGATACCCTGATAGCGCTGACCTTCCTGTGGATCAATGGTGATGGTCAGTATGCCGTCGGGCATCAACTCGGGCAGCGAGTCGCCCTGAATATCTTCACTATAGCGCGCAATACCACGCAGGGCCTGATCGCTGGAGCATTCCACCATCAAGGTCGACAGCGGGCCGGAGGAGCGCGCCTGAAGTATCAACAGCCCGTCGAACTTGATCGTGGTCGACAACAGCACAGTTGCGGCCAGCATCTCGCCGAGCAACGCCTTTACCGATTCCGGATAGTCATGTTTGGCCAACACTTCCCGGTAGCTCTGATCCAGTGAAACCAGTTCGCCGCGCACATCGGCGTGTTCGAACATGAAACGTTGGGTAGTATCCTGAAACGACATGAGTAGGCCCCGGCAAAAAGTCGATTATACCTCTGAGCCGCCGCTCGGGGTATCGTGCAGGTTACGGAAGCGGTGAATCTGCCGGCGCTGCTTTTTCGTCGGCCGCTGCTCACTGATCAACATACCTGGCCCCATGGCCTTGCGCTTGAGTGCGGCATCTTCACGCAGGCGCAGACTTTCCTCTGTTTCTTCATATAACAGTTGCGCTTCGGTCGCGCTGCGGCGCTGGCCGGACAATACCTTGACCACCACGGTACGCAGATCAAAACCCTGACGAACCTGAAAAGCATCCCCTACCCTGGGCTCCTTGCCGGGCTTGCAGCGCTCACCCCGATGCTGCACCTTGCCCCCTTCTATTGCGGCCTTGGCCTGTGCCCGCGTTTTATAAAAGCGCGCCGCCCAAAGCCATTTATCCAGTCTAACCTTGCACTCTTCTGTCATAGGGTCTGTACTCCTGTGCTGGACCGAGTGTATCAGGCTTGTCGAAGCGCATGACTTGCCCCATGATGCGCGCCATTCGTGCCGCATCAGGAGTTTTTAGCATGAAGACATTTGACCATCTCAATGTGATCGGCCTGCGTGAATGGATTGGCCTGCCCGGTCTGGGCATCAGTCAGATCATGGCCAAGATCGACAGCGGCGCCAAGACGTCGGCGCTGCACGCCAGCGATATCGAAACCTTTGAGCGTGATGATCAGACCTGGGTGCGCTTCAACGCCCATGTTGGCAGCTTGAAGAAGCAGCGCAAGCAATTATGTGAAGCGCCTTTGATTGAATATAAAACGATTAAAAGTTCCAACGGTCATATACAGGAGCGACACGTCATCCGCACGCCACTGGTCCTCGGCGACCGCTGCTGGTGGGTGGATTTCACATTAACCTGTCGCAAGTCCATGCGTTATCGAGTACTGATGGGTTGCACTGCCATGCTGGAAGGTCAGCTGGTAATCGATCCGGGGACGCGCTTTGTGCAGGACAAGCCGCAAACCAATTTATTTACGCCAAAGCCTGAAGGATCAACCCCATGAAGATCGCGATACTGTCGCGCAATCCCAACCTGTACTCCACCCGCCGCCTGGTGGAAGCGGGACGTGAACGCGGCCACGAGGTGCGGGTAATCGACACCCTGCGCGCCTATATGAACATCGCCAGTCACAAGCCTTCGATCCACTACAAGGGCGAAGTGCTGGAAGGCTTTGACGCCATCATTCCACGGATTGGCGCCTCGGTGACTTTCTATGGTGCAGCAGTATTGCGCCAGTTTGAAATGATGGGTGTCTATCCGCTCAACGAGTCGGTGGCCATCACCCGCTCGCGCGACAAGCTGCGCTCGCTGCAACTGCTGTCGCGCAAAGGCGTAGGCCTGCCGGTGACCGGCTTTGCCCACTCTCCGGATGACATCCCCGACCTGATCAACATGGTCAACGGCGCGCCGCTGGTGATCAAGCTGCTGGAAGGCACTCAGGGCATCGGCGTGGTCATGTGTGAAACCGAACAGGCGGCTGAGTCGGTGCTGGAAGCCTTTATGGGGCTGAAGGCCAACATCATGGTGCAGGAATACATCAAGGAAGCCGGCGGCGCCGACATCCGCTGTCTGGTCGTCGGTGACAAGGTCATCGCCGCGATGAAACGTCAGGCCAAGCCCGGTGAGTTTCGCTCCAATCTGCACCGTGGCGGCAGCGCCAGCCTGATCAAGATCACCCCGGAAGAACGCATGACCGCCGTGCGTGCGGCCAAGGTCATGGGCCTGAATCTCGCCGGTGTAGATCTTCTGCGCTCCAACCACGGCCCGGTGGTCATGGAGGTTAACTCCTCCCCTGGGCTGGAAGGCATTGAGTCCACCACTGGGCGCAATATTGCCGGACTGATCATCGAGCATATGGAAAAGAACGTCAGGCCCAATCAGACGCGGACCAAGGGCAAGGGCTAGTAGCCAAGCTGCAAGCTGCAAGCTGCAAGCAATCGACGATGCCGGTCATCCAGGCCGGCGCAAGGTCAATTCGATTTTTTGCTTGAGGCTTGCAGCTGCGTGCTTAGCACGCGGTAATCCTCTACCGCGTCAAATTCCTCGGTATCGCGCAGCTCCCCTCTGCTGTCAGGTTGCCTCACGGCCAGCAACTGGGCCACCCCGTAATCCCGCGCCGCACGCAAAATATTCAGACTGTCATCAATAAACAGCGTGCGTGCTGGATCAAACGGCACTTCTGCCTGCAGCGCCTGCCAGAACGCCTGCGCCTCCTTGGGAAAGCCAAAATCATGGGAGCTGATCAATCGCTGAAAATAGGTTTTCAGTTCGATGCGCTCCATTTTCAACGACAGCGAACCACGGTGCGCATTGGTAATCAGAATCACCTGCCGACCGCTGTTCTGCAGAGCTTGGAGAAAGCCTTCCGCATCCGGACGCAGACTGATCAAATGCGCGATCTCGCGCTTGAGCTCGACGATGGGCAGGCCCAGCTCGCGAGTCCAGAAATCCAGGCAGTACCAATCCAGCTGTCCCTGTTTGGCCTGCATCAACGGATAGATCTCTGCCTTGGCCCATTCCAGGGACTGGCCATGATGGTCCGCGTAGCGCTGCGGCAGATAGTGCACCCAGAAATGATTGTCGAAGTGCAGATCAAGTAGAGTCCCGTCCATATCCAGCAGCACGGTATCGATGGTGTTCCAGTTCAGCATGCGAAAAGAAGCCTTGTGGTAAATCAGGGTGAGCAAAGTGCGCCGTGTGGGCTTTGCTCGCGTGTGCCGCTATGATACCCAAGCTATTTGCTGTTAACCACGGAGCCCCCATGCCACAGAAGCCCGAAACCCTGGAAGCACGCATCGTTGCGAAAAGCCGATTATTTACGGTAGAGCAAGTGCAGTTGCGCTTCAGCAATGGTGTCGAGCGCACCTATGAACGCCTGGTCAACAAGGGCCAGGGCTACGGGGCAGTGATGATTGTCGCGATGAAAGACGAGCGCACGGTACTCTTGATCGAAGAATACTGTGGCGGCATGGACAACTATCAGCTATCGATTCCCAAGGGCCTGGTCGAGCCGGGCGAAGACGTGCTGGATGCCGCCAACCGCGAACTGATGGAAGAAGCCGGCTTCGGCGCCGAACGCCTGGAGTTCATCACTCATCTGTCACTGTCCCCCGGCTATATGAGCCAATCCATCGCCGTGGTGCTGGCACGCGATCTGTACGAGAAACGTTTGCCCGGCGATGAGCCCGAGCCGATCCGCGTCGACAGCGTCGATCTGTACGCGCTCAGCGATCTGATTGCCCGCGACAACTTTACCGAGGGCCGGGCCCTGGCCGCGCTGTATCTGGTGCGCGATCTGCTCGAACAGCGAGGCGAGCTGCACCGATGAGCGAGCTGCCGTTCGATCTTGATAGCCTGCTTGAGCTGACCAGCCGCGCCGGAGCGGAGACGCTCAAATGGTGGCGCAGCGATCTGGAGGTGACCGACAAGGCTGACGCCTCGCCCGTCACCGCAGCGGATATTGCCGCCCACCAGTTGATCGCCCGCGGGCTACAGCAGCTGACGCCGGATATTCCCGTGCTATCGGAAGAGGATGCCGAAACGCCTTTTACCATCCGCCAGCATTGGCAGCGGTTCTGGCTGGTAGATCCACTCGACGGCACCAAGGAGTTTATCGCCGGCACCGATGAATTTACCGTCAACATTGCTCTGATCGAGCAGGGCCAGGTGCGTTTTGGTGTGGTCGGCGTGCCCGCCCGCGACAGCCTTTACTGGGGCGGCAAGGGAATGGGTGCCTGGCGCCGCCTGGGCCAACAAGCAGCCCAGCCAATCCAGTGTCGCCGTCAGGGTAGCCCAATGGTCGTTGTCGCCAGCCGCAGGCATACCAGCCCTGAGCAAGAGGCGCTACTTGCCCGCCTGGCTAGCCACGGCGATATTCAGAGGGTCAATATCGGCAGCTCGCTGAAGTTCTGCCTGATTGCCGAAGGTAATGCGGATCTGTATCCGCGCTACGCACCGACCAGCCAGTGGGATACCGGCGCAGCGCAGGCAGTGCTCGAAGGAGCCGGTGGACAAGTGCTGGGCCTGGATGGCCGGCGGTTTGACTACCCGCAGCGCAGCACCTGGTTGAACCCGCACTTTATTGCCCTTGGCCAGATAGACTCCAGGCTGCTCGCAAGCCTGCAATTGGGCGCCTGAAAAGCCAACGGCGCGAGACACACGCGGCAATAGTGCGGCCATTCACTGGCTGGACAGCGCTCTATCGAGCAGCGCATCATGGACTTCACTATTCCCACCAGGAGCACGCGATGTTTCAACGCCGCATCCCCGAACACAAACTGCGCCTGCCCAACGCCGACGAAGCCTTGCCTGGGCGCAGCAGCGCGATCTCCACCAGCCACACTCATTGCGTGCTGGGTACGCCGCTTCAACCACCCTACCCTGCAGGTATGCAGCAGATCGTACTCGGCATGGGCTGTTTCTGGGGTGTCGAGCGGCTGTTCTGGAAAATTCCTGGCGTGTATACCACGGCGGTAGGCTACACCGGCGGGCTGACACCTAACCCGACCTATGAAGAAGTCTGCTCGGGCATGACCGGACACAACGAAGTGGTTCTGGTGGTATTCGATCCTGAACAGGTTAGCCTGGATACCTTGTTGAAAGCCTTCTGGGAGTCCCATGATCCGACTCAAGGCATGCGTCAGGGCAACGACTTGGGTACGCAATATCGCTCCGGCATTTATGTATCCGATCCCGCCCAGCAGATGGCGGCCGAAGTCAGCAAGGCACGCTTCGCCGATCTGCTGTTACAGGCCGGGAAGGAGCCAGTGACAACTGAAATCAGACAGGCGCCGACCTTTTACTACGCTGAGGAATACCACCAGCAGTACCTGCACAAGAATCCCGGTGGATACTGCAATCTGGCCGGCACCGGTATCTGCCTGCCGCCGAGCTAAGGTGGCAACAATCAACCACAGCTAGCGGCGCCGACTGAGCGCTTGCAGGCATTGGCCGGTCATATCCGCGAGACGCTTGAACGCGGTGAACTGACTGTCCGACAGAGCTCGGCCGGACAGACGCATATCCGCATAAAGCACCCCTATTTGCCGCTGCCCGGCCACTACCGGAGCAATAAAGAACGGCCCAGCGCCTAGCCAACTGGTCATGTCTGGCGTCACCATATCCTGGAGATTGGCCGCCGCAGGCGTGCCCATCCAGAGCGGTTGCTGCTGATGTAATGCGTAGCTGAAAATATGCTGCTGCTCGCCGCAGGCCAGGCTGAAATCCTGTAACCAGCTCTGGGTCCCTTTGCCGGCCACTTTGCGCGCGCGAAAGCGCGCCTGATTATCCGCCAGCACGCAGAGCATCACGCGCTCCAACCCGGCCCCTAGATGCAACCCGTTGATCACCGCGGTCAGCGTATTGTCGATATTGATCGGGCTGCTGACCATCAGCTTCATATTCTGCAAGGACAGCTTGAGCATCTCCAGATTCGGTTGCAGCAGCGGCTCCTGAACCATTGATCGAGCAGCCTGCGCTGGAACGGCATCCATCAGCAAGAGCTCAGACAAATCCAGAGGCAAATCATCGGTACTCGGGATCCAGGCCTGCAGATCGGCGTTCGAGCACGTACCCGCTACCCGAACCGCCTCGTCCGCACTGGCGAGAATTTGCTGCATGGATTCTTCCGGCGTCATGCCGGTGAGCTCTGCGACGGGCGCGATCAACGCCTGCATTTCGTGTCCTGCCCAACCATGTTGAGCTGCATCGGCAATCGCTGCGCCCAGGCTGACCGCCCGCGCAGCCGGGCCGGATGAGCCATGACTGGCCTGCACCAACTGGCCTATTTCTCCCAGATTCCAGGTTTTCAACAGACCCAGGGTCAACTGATCGAAGCCGGTCCCCAGAATACGCCGCGCCGCCTTGTCCTGATCCACACCGGGAACTGCCAGCGCGTCAGCCAACTCATCTGCCTGTTCGCCACCCTGGCTCCAGAATGCCATTTCGCCCAGATCGCGCAGTAACGCCGCAATAAAAACCTCTTCCTTTTCCGGCAAGGCGTTGTAGTCCGCCAGATTGCGCGCCTGCATAGCTGCGTGAAAGGACCGCGCCAACAATGACTGCAGCTGATGGCGGGGAGAATCCTTGAGCAGACCATCCAGCAGGCTGACCGACAGGCCGATCATCCGTACCTGATCAAAGCCGATGACCACCACCGCGCGGGAAATGGTCTTGATCACTTCGCGGCCGGGATTACAGTAGACACTATTGCTGACACGCAGCACCTTGGAGGTCAAGGCCGCGTCGCGCAGCAGCACCTCTGCCAGCTGTCTGACCGAGGCGGTTTGCGATTGCGACAGGCGTAGCAGGTCATGTACAACCACGGCCATCGCCGGCAGCTCAGCTTTATTCAGTTGAGCAACCCATTGCCGCAACCCATGCGTCTGTTCTTTCATGCCGGCATCCGTAAGCTAAATGTAACAAATGATATCAATATAACATCTACCCCAACCCGCTGCGATGGGCCAAGGTCGATAAGCAACTGTACCGTTACCCCAGTGCGCGCAACGGGTAGACTGCGTCTTCCATTTAATACGCCATGTCGCTGACGGACCGCTTGCTTATATGCTGACTATGACTCATTCCCGCGCCCTCGCCAGCATGCATGTCGCGGCACTCATGTTCGGGTTGACGGGTATTTTCGGCAAACTGGCGCAAGCGGGGCCACTAGCCATCGTGCTGGGTCGAGCGTTTTTTGCGGTACTGGCTCTGCTGGTGTTTGCGCGGGTATTTTCACGCCCCATATTATTGGGCGTGACTCGGGTTCGCTTGTTGCAACTGGCCGGCTGCGGCTTGCTGCTCGGCATCCACTGGCTGACGTTTTTCCATGCGGTGAAAATCGCCGGCGTAGGGATCGCCACCCTGGGATTCGCCAGCTTTCCGGCATTCGTAGTCCTTTTGGAAATGCTGCTATGGAAAGAACGGCCCAGTCGCATGGATATGCTCAAGATGAGCCTGGTGTGCGCTGGCCTGGTACTCGTTGCACCAACTTTCGACCTGAATAACAGCGCCACTACTGGTTTGTTATGGGCCGTATTGTCCGGCTTCTGCTTCGCAGCCGTATCGGTGGGCAACCGCTACACCAGCGGCGATTTGCACGCGGTACAAATCGCTTGCTGGCAGAATATTGTGATTCTGGTGTGTCTGTTGCCTTTCAGCGTCGGAGCCGTGGCCGACATGGCACCACTGGACTGGGTGTGGATCGCGCTGCTCGGGTTGTTCTGTACCGGTCTCGCCCACGGCCTGTTTGTCGCTAGCCTGAGCGTATTGAAAGCCCGTGTCGCGTCCCTGTTTTTTGCATTGGAGCCGGTCTACGGAATTCTGTTTGCCTGGTATCTGTTTGCCGAGCAGCCTACCTTGCGCATGCTGCTCGGTGGAGCGCTGATCGTCTCGGCGCTGGCGTTGGTCCAGCGCAGCCCCAAACCTGCATAAGCTGGCCGCCAGACCCCGGCTACTGTACCGGTCTGATCAGGCGCGGGTTTCGATCAAGCGTACCCAGTTGGTCATGACCCCCAGTTGCGCGGCTGCCAACTTCAAGCATACCAACAGGGGTACAGCGAGCAGTACGCCTACGACGCCCCACATCCAGCCCCAGATGATCAGCCACACCATGATCACCAGCGGGTTAAGCCGCATATTGCGGCCCAACACCAGCGGTGTCACAAACTGCGCCTCCAGCATATTGATGCCGAAATAGACCAGGGCAGGCACCATCGCAAAGGCGACGGTACCGTATTGCACCACGCCGGCCAGACACAGGATCACAGTGCCAATCAAAGGCCCTATGTAAGGCGCAAAATTGAGCATGCCGACCAGCACGCCCCAGAGCAAGGCATCCTCCACCCCCAGCAACCACAACGCCGCGGCCGTGGTTAGGCCCAGACAAGTATTGATGATACTGACGGTCAGGATATAGCGCGACAGCTCGACCTGAATGGTCCTGACCAGCAGGATACTGCGTCTTTTGTCATGCACCTGCGGGAAGATATTCACGAAAGCGGCAAACAGACGCGGGCCGAACACCAGCAGAAAAAGAATTAGAATAATCGAGGTCATCAGTTGTGCGATCATCACCGGCGCCGCACTTAAAGCGGAAACCATCGCCTCGAGACTACCCTGTTTGATTCTGTCGCTGACCGCATTATCGTCGTCCTTGGCGCTCTGCACGGGGCGACTAGGGGCCTCCTGATCTTCCTCTTCGTCATCCCTGAACCAGCCGAAGAATCTAAACTTCCGGGGCTCTGCTTTAGGCTGTGGTTGAGGCACAGTGATTCGCTCGGAGTCCAGTTCATCCGTCAGGCTGCTGACCTGCTGAGTGAGCTTCTCCGACAACTCGGGAATCGCTTTCGCCCAGCGCTGGGCAGGCTCAGCCAACTGCGAGACCACGACTCCGAAAGGGCCGCCTATCAGGCAAAGGATCAATATCGCAGACATGCTTCGCGGTATGTAGAGCCGCTTTAGAACGCTGACCAGGGGACTGAGCAGCAAGGCAAAAAGGAGCCCGACCACGATGGGCATAAGAAGGGATTTGGCAAAGTAAAGTGTATACAGCAAGGCTAATGCCAGCAGCCACTGCATAACCCGCAGAAATCTCGGCGTCTTATGCACCGGGGATGCTACGCCCGGCAGTTCAGTATTCTCGGGCGCAGTAATATCCGTTGTCATTTTTTTATCTGTCACTCAACTGAGTCGCCCACCGCGCTCCCCGCGCCTGTACCGCCAGAAATCAACGGCCAGAGCCGTAAACCGGCCAGAGCCATCGAACCCAGCTTTGAAACCACATTATCCATGGAGCCAGCTCTTTGCACCAGCGCGCCCGCAAAAGCGCCGCCAGCAATCAGCCAATAGGATGGGACTCCACGCAACTGCTCCATTCGGCGATGCCCAACGCTTTCCATGGCTAGCCGATGAATGCCAAGTTCGGCATCAAGCTTCTGGATTTCAAGCACTTGTAGTTTGCGTGCCATCTGTCCTCTCCTTTAACTGACCAGCTTCCGTTTTGCTTGAGCTTGCACTGTTCACTAACGCCCGGAAATTTCGCTTGGTAGCAGGCAGACTCAAGCTGCGCTTGAACGTTTTAGCTGCTTTTACCAATAGCAAAATCACCAACACCTGAATGCCAAGAAACACCAGCAAAGCCAATGTCACCGATTCCAGTTGTTGGAATGCCAACCAAGACAACAAGACAGACAAACCCAGCCAAGCGATGGATCCGAGCGACAGCAACGCCAAGCCCACGGCAATCAGACGACCCAGGTCGCCGCTTGCCAGCTTCAACTCCGCACTGAGCAATTTACCAAAGGTACCGGCAGTTGAACCCGCCTGTTTACCCAATTCCATCCACTCGTGCAAAGCGTCTTGGCCAGCAGCGCCGGTAGCCTGCTCCGGCTGGCCCTGAGGCCGGCCGGAGTCGGTTTGTTCAACCATGCCGATTACTTCCGAGACATCAACTGGGAGAACAGAAAGCCTGCAGCGAACGCGATACCGATGGTAGCAAGCGGCTTCTCATGCATGAAGCGCGAAGCGTCATTACCCAATTCTTCAGCTTTGCCTTTACCTTTGAGCAGCTGTTCCACGGCGTCATTTTTCAGATCAACACCGGCCGTTTCAGCGGCATGCTTGAAGTGATTCTTGGCTTCGATCAACTTGCTGTACGCAGACAGTACGGCTTCTTTACCAGTATCAATTTCCTGCTGCTGTACCTGATTATCGTTAGCTGTGGTCATGTGTTTCTCCTTCCTGTGATTGTAAATGTCCGTTATCCCTGACTAACCAGAGTGAGTGGTTCGTGCCCAAAGGTCCAGATAAAAGCCGACTACACTGAACTCAAAGTCGATTTTACGACCCCATGGAGGGATATGACCGAGTATTCGCATACCCGAAACGTCCCCCGACACTTTGCACCCTGAGGTTAAACAACTCATCCTGATATCAAGGCGGTACATAGTTAGCAGACAGCGGCGAAGCGACATAAGTTCGACTTCTGACCGAATCCAACCAAATACACCTGGGAGACAGAGCCAATGGCTACGCAACACACCGAGTTCGACATCATCGTTTACGGCGCCTCCGGCTTTACCGGCCGACTAGTCGCCGAGTACCTGAGCCAGGAATATGCTGGAGATAAAAACCTGCGCTGGGCCATGGCCGGGCGTAGCGCCGAAAAGCTCGCCGCAGTGCGCGACGAAATTGGCGCCCCTGCAGACATTCCGCTGGTAGTCGCCGATACGCAGGACCCGGCGAGCATTGCCGCCATGGTCAAACGCACCCGAGTGGTGCTGACCACCGTGGGACCGTACCAACTGTATGGCGCAGAACTGGTTGCCGCCTGTGCGGCCAATGGTACCGACTACGTTGACCTGTGCGGCGAGCCGGCCTGGATGCGGCAGATGATCGACGCGCACGCTGCCACCGCGGAAAAGAGCGGCGCGCGCATTGTCTTTTCCTGCGGCTTTGACTCGATTCCCTTTGACCTTGGTGTGTATTTTCTGCAGCAGGAAGCACAAGAGCAGTTGGGCGGCCCGTTGCCGCGAATCAAGGCCCGCGTACGCAAGATGAAGGGCACTTTCTCTGGCGGCACCGCTGCCAGCCTCAAGGCGACCATGGTTGCCGCCAAAAAGAATCCGGAAATTCTGCAGTTGCTCAACAACCATTTCGCCCTGACGCCCGGCTTCACTGGCGCGCCCCAGCCGCCGGCGAGCAAACCAGAATACGACGAAGCGCTGGGTACCTGGGCGGCGCCCTTTATCATGGCGGCGATCAACACCCGCAATGTGCATCGCTCCAATGCACTGCTGGGCCACGCTTACGGCGAAGACTTCGTCTATGACGAAATGCTGCTGACCGGTCCTGGCGACAAGGGCAAAGCCATCGCCGAAGGCGTAGCCGCCGACCGCTCACTGTCCAGCGACAGTGCGCCCAAGCCGGGCGAAGGTCCAAGCAAGGAAGAGCGCGAAAACGGCTTTTACGATGTGCTCTTTATCGGCGAAAAAGACGGCAAGACGCTGATGGCCAGCGTGTCCGGCAAGAAGGATCCAGGCTATGGATCCACCTCGCGGATGATTGCCGAAAGCGCAATCTGCCTGGTGCGCGATGCCACCGATACCGCTGGCGGCATCTGGACCACAGCGCCAGCCATGGGCGACAAGTTGATCAAGCGCCTGATTGAGCATGCCGGGCTGACGTTCAAGCTGGAGAGTTGATATTGCAGTAAGCCTTTCGCGGCCAGGCGGCCGCTCCCACCTTGAAATGTGCAAAGGTAGGAGCGGCCGCCTGGCCGCGAAAGCGGGTTGAGTCAGGAGCGGGTCAGGGCTCCCCTACCAACCAATCCATCCGAAACCCGCCCGGCCCGGATTGCGCCAGCACGTCCGCCAACCAGGGCAATACCACTTCCAGCTCCTCCCATAAGGGCCAGGGCGGATTGACCAGCAGCAAGCCTGAGCCATTCAAACCCATAGTGTTATCTGCCGGGCGCACGTTCAGCTCGATGCGCAGCACCTTGGGCAAGTCCGCACCAGCAACTTGCCGGTAGAAGTCGCGCAGCAATCGCTCATCCTTGATCGGATACCAGAGTGCAATAATCGTCTGGCGCATTCGCTGAATGCCGATTTGCATGGCCTTCAGGCAGCGTGCCAGGTCATCGGTTTTTTCGAACGGCGGATCCAGCAGCCACAGCGCCCGTTTTTCTGCAACCGGCAAAAAGGCTTTGGCCAGCTCATAGCCATCGCGCATGTGCACCGCCACTTCCGGCGCGCCAGCAAAGTGCGCGCTCAAGGTAGCGGCATCCTCGGGATGCAGCTCGCTCAAAATCATTCGGTCTTGCAGACGCAGCGCGTCGGCGATCAACTGCGGCGAGCCCGGGTAATGACGCAAGTCGCCATCCGGATTGTGCCTAGCCACGACCTGGCAATAATCCCGCAGCATCTCGGGCAGGTCTTCGCGCTCCCACAACCTGGCAATACCGTCGAGATATTCACCCGTCTTGCCCGCCGCCTCGCCTTGCAGGTCATACATGGCGGTGCCGGCGTGGCTGTCCAGATAGCAGAAAGGCGCCTCCTTGCGTTGCAGCAGATGGGCCATGCGCAGCAGGATGGCATGCTTGAACACATCAGCGTGATTGCCAGCGTGATAGCTGTGGCGATAATTCATGTCAGATTCCGTTAAAAAGTCGGCGGCATTCTATGGGCGGGCCAGCACCAGCTCAAGCTTGCTGACTGGTGGGCGTGACCCGCAGCACTTCTTCAATGGTGGTCAGCCCGGCGGCGACCTTCTGTGCGCCGGACAAGCGCAGACTGTGCATGCCTTCCTTGTAAGCCTGACGGCGCAGCGCATTCAGGTCGATATCGGCCTGTACCAGCGGCTTGACCGTGTCGCTGAGCAACATCAATTCATACACCCCGGCGCGGCCGCGATAACCCGTGTCCCGGCATTCCGGGCAACCAACCGGGCGGTGTGCCTGGGTCGGCAACGGCGCATTCCAGGGCTTGGTCAGCTCACGCCAGGCGTCTTCATCCACAGCCGCCGGCTCCTTGCAATGCGAGCAAAGCGTGCGCACTAGTCGCTGCGCCATTACCCCGAGCACGGTGGCCTTGATCAGATAAGCTGGCACACCCAGCTCAATCAGGCGGCTGACCGAACTGGGTGCATCGTTGGTGTGCAGCGTGGAGAGCACCAGGTGGCCGGTGAGCGCAGCCTGAATCGCCATCTCGGCGGTTTCCAGATCGCGGATCTCACCGACCATGATGATGTCCGGGTCCTGACGCATCAGGGCGCGCACACCACCGGCAAAATCCAGGTCAATATTGTGCTGCACCTGCATCTGGTTGAAGCTGTCCTCGACCATCTCGATCGGGTCTTCAATGGTGCAGACGTTGACCTCGGGCGTCGCCAGTTGCTTGAGCGTGGTGTACAGCGTGGTCGTTTTGCCCGAGCCGGTCGGCCCGGTCACCAGCACAATGCCGTTGGGTTGGTGAACCATGGACTGCCAGCGGCGCTGATCTTCAGCGGAAAAACCCAGCTGATCAAAAGTGCGCAGCAGCACATCCGGATCGAAAATCCGCATGACCATCTTTTCGCCAAAGGCCGTCGGCAAGGTCGACAGCCGCAGCTCGATCTCGTTGCCCTGCGGTGACTTGGTCTTGATCCGCCCGTCCTGCGGCTTGCGTTTTTCCGCCACGTTCATGCGGCCGAGGGTCTTCAGCCGGCTGACCACGGCAATGGCCACCTGCAGCGGAAATTGATACACCGTATGCAGCACGCCATCGATACGAAAGCGCACGCTGCCGGACTCGCGGCGCGGCTCGATATGAATATCACTGGCGCGCTGCTCGAAGGCGTACTGAAATAGCCAGTCAACGATGTTGACCACGTGCGCGTCGTTGGCATCCGGCTCCTGGCCCATGCTGCCCAGGTTGAGTAATTGCTCGAAGTTGCCAATCGCGCTGTTTTTCTGGTCACTGGAATTGGCGCCGGTGACTGACCGGGCCAGACGATAAAATTCCACCGAATAGCGTTGGATGTCGGCCGGGTTGGCAACTACACGTTTGATCTCGCGCTTGAGCACGTGCACCAGGTTGGCTTCCCAACTGCTGACAAACGGCTGGGCGCTGGCGATGATGACCTCACGCTCGCTCAGTTCGACGGCCAGAATCCGATGGCGCTGGGCGAAGGCAAAGGACATCAGCGGCGTCACTGCGGCGACATTGATCTTCAACGGATCAATACGATAAAACGGCTGATCGGCTTCAACTGCCAACCAGCGGCTGAGAATATCCAGATCGAGCTTTTTGCCTGGACGGCTGAGATCATCGGGCGCCTGCCCAGCGATAAATTCCAGCGGATGCAATTTGGCCGTCTCGCCGGTCGCAGACCCGCGTAACATGCTCAACTGCTCGGCTGTCTCCTGAGTCAACCGGCCCTGCTCTACCAGCACATTCAGCAGGTCGGCCAAATCCAGTAGTCGGTCACTCCCCGGTATCGCCAGGTCAGCCAGCTTTCTCATCCCATCCCCCGTTCAATCCATGACTGCGCTCAGATTAGCCTGATCAGCCGTTCAATTCACGCCAGGCATTGAGTTTACGCAGCCGCTGCCCCTGCTTGCGCAGGGCATCCATCAGCAAGGGGCGTTGTTCCTCTTCCACCATTGGGTATTGTTCGAGCAGTGCCTGCAGCTTGTTCAACTCGCCAAACAGACGGTCTGGCTCCGGCACCTGCAGAAAACCGCGAAAGCCGGAGAGCAAATAGTACAAACGCGCCAGCCGCGGCTGCTGATCCATCCAGATACTGACCGCCGAATCCGGGTCATTGGTGTGCGGTACCTTGAGCTCCTGGATTTCCTTCGCCACTGCAGCCAGCAACCAGCGCGACAGAGTCAGGTCGCCGATGCGCTGGCCCTTGGGGGGACGATTCAGTGTCCAGCCCCGACGCTGGAGCCATAGGGCCAAACCAACAAACAGTTTGCCCCATGCAGGATCGTTGACGGCGTCGGCAAAGACCTCGCATGCATCCGCTCTCGCCTTGTGACCCGTCTCATCATCTGCCCAACCAGCCAGTACCAGCGGTTTGAACTGAGCCAGCAACTGGTCCAATGGCTGGACAAAATCCTGAACAGAGGAGCGCGGCAATGCCAGGTCGAACACCCCGAAAGAAGCGCGAAGCGCGGTCAGGGTTAGCGTCATCTCGCGAAACAGCCGCCATTGCCCGGCATGCCGATACTGTTCCGCCAGCCGCTGACTATGCCCCAGCAGTTGGGTACCGGCACCGACTATCACTTCATCGACTTTCGTTTCCGCGTGCCACTCCACAGCGCTGGGCCGCAGGTCGTAACTGCGTGCATCGAACAGCCGGTAACCGCGCTCGGCCTTGCTGATGTCGCAGGGCATCAACGGCAGTTCGGCGCTCAATTCCAGCGCCAATTCCAGCAGCGCCGCCGCAGGACCTTGGCGAATTTCCAGTTCTAGTTCACAAATGTCTTCTTCGTTCTCGCCAGCAATGACTCGCCCTTGGTCCAGCGCCGCTTCCACTTCTACCGCTTCGCCGTCTCGCTCCCACTGCAGCAGCACCTTGGTGCGTTGGAAGTCGGTAGTGAACACCGGTTGTAGCTGGCTCTTGTCCAGGCTGGCCAGGGCCTCTGGCCAGCAGGTATCGTCCAGCAGCGCCATGTCCAGCTCATCCTGCTGCAGGTGCCAGTCCCATTCGTTACGCTCGGAAAGCCCAGCTACACTTTGGCCACGGCTTTTCAACGTCTGGATAAATTGCTCGCCGTCGCGCCGCAAGCGCAATGCCACCTTGGCCGCAGCGAGATCGCGGGCGGGCGTATCGTAATATTGGTTGTACAGAGTGCCCTGGGTCCACTCGCCCTGCTGGCGTGCCTTGATCAAGGGGTGCTGCTGCACGGCCGCCAATGTCTCGGGTGTGGCGCGCAACTTGATTTCGGTTTCTTTGACCATGACTGACTCTCGCAATAAACAGGTCGGCTCGCTGGCCGCCCCTGAGGGAAAATGACTAATTTGTGACCGTCTTATGTCGTTTTAATGACGACCGGGACTTCAGCACCTATAATTCGCGGCTCGAACCCGCATCGGAGGCCCCATGCCCAGTAATCCGTTTCTCAATCTGTTTGGTCGCTCGCCCATAGGGCCCATGCAGCAGCATATTGGCAAGGCCCACGAATGTGCGGCGCAACTGGTGCCCTTTATTGACGCCGTGATCGCCAACGACTGGGTTGAGGCGGAACGCCTGCAGTTGCATATATCGCAGCTGGAACGTGATGCCGACAAACTGAAAAAGGATGTGCGCATTCACTTGCCCAAGAGCCTGTTTCTGCCGGTTCCCCGCTCGGACCTGCTGGAGCTGCTGAGTGTACAGGACAAAGTAGCCAACCGCGCCAAGGATATAGCCGGGCTGATGCTTGGCCGTCAGATGGCCATTCCCGAGCCGATTCAGGACTCTTTCAAGTTCTTCGTACAGCGCTCTGTGGATGCTGCAGCCCAGGCCCTGAAGGCCATGAACGAGCTGGATGAACTGCTGGAAACCGGCTTTTCCGGCCGCGAAGTCACCCTGGTGGAAACGCTGATCGAGGAGCTGGACCGGATCGAGCATGACACCGATACCCTGCAGATCAAACTGCGCGCGGACCTGTTCAAACTGGAAAAAGATCTACCCCCGGTCAACGTCATGTTCCTCTATCAGATCATCGAATGGATCGGCGATGTCGCGGACCGTGCCCAACGTGTAGGCAATCGCCTGGAACAACTTATGGCCCGCTAGTGGTCAGCTCTAACCGCTTTAACATGCACCCAAACAGAGTATTGTCACCATGACCCTGATTGCAGAATATGGCACGATCCTGCTGGTACTGGCCTGCGCCTTCGGTTTCTTCATGGCCTGGGGCGTCGGTGCCAACGACGTCGCCAACGCGATGGGCACGTCGGTCGGCTCCAAAGCACTGACGATCAAACAGGCGATCCTGATCGCCATGGTTTTCGAGTTTCTCGGTGCTTACCTGGCTGGCGGTTCGGTCACCCAGACCATTCGCAGTGGCATCCTTGAATCGGAGATGATCAGTCCCGAGCAAATGATCTTCGGCATGCTCGCCTCCCTTCTTGCCGCCGGCACCTGGCTGTTTATTGCTTCCATGAAGGGCTGGCCGGTTTCTACTACCCATTCCATCATCGGTGCGGTGATCGGCTTTGGTGCGGTTGGCGTGTCGATGGACGCAGTGAACTGGGGCGGGGTTGCACCCATTGTTGCCAGTTGGGTGATATCACCGACGCTGTCGGGCTTCGTTGCCTTTCTGGTGTTCATGAGCGTGCATAAGCTGATTCTGGACACCGAAAAGCCTTTCGAAAACGCGAAAAAATACGTTCCTTTCTATATGTTTGCCGTGGGCTTTTTCGTCACCCTGATGACCGTGACCAAGGGCCTCAAGCACGTAGGCCTGGACCTGAGCCCGTTGCAGAGCTTTGGCCTGGCGGTCGGTTCGGGCTTGGCGGTGACCGCGCTGGGCGTGGTACTGCTGACCCGGGTCAAAGCCGATCCCGAGGCCGACAAAGACTTCCATTTCGCCAGCGTGGAGAAGGTCTTTGCGATATTGATGATCTTTACCGCCTGCGCCATGGCCTTTGCCCACGGCTCCAACGACGTGGCCAACGCCGTCGGCCCGCTTGCAGCGATTGTCGGCGTATTGCAGACCGGGACAATTTCCGACCAGTCCCTGGTGCCTGGCTGGGTGCTGTTGCTGGGTGGTATTGGCATCGTGATTGGTCTGGCGACTTACGGTTACCGGGTGATTGCGACCATAGGCAAGCATATTACCGAGCTGACACCCAGCCGCGGCTTTGCCGCTGAGCTGGCGACCGCTATCACCGTGGTTGGCGCTTCTGGCGCGGGCCTGCCGGTATCAACCACCCACACCCTGGTGGGGGCGGTACTTGGGGTGGGCATCGCCCGCGGCATTGGCGCCCTGAACCTGCGGGTGATTGGCACCATCTTCAGTTCCTGGCTGATTACCCTGCCGGCCGGCGCCGCTCTTTCAATTGTATTTTTCTTTATCCTCAGCGGGATTTTCGGCTGACGCTCACTACCTGGCAGCGTAAGCTGGTTCGACACTGATCGACCGCTTACGCCGCCAGGAGTTTTCAATGGCCATCCCCTCCCTCAGGGCCCAGTTCGACGCCCTGCTCAACGTCCCCTCCATCAGCTGTACTCAGGCCGATATGGATCAGTCCAATCTGGGCGTGGTCAATCTATTGGCCGAATGGCTGAACGCGCTCGGTTTCAGTTGCACCATCCAGGACATTCCCAATGAGCCGGGCAAGGCCAATCTGATCGCGATTCTCGGCTCTGGCCCTGGCGGTCTGGTACTGGCGGGGCACACCGATACCGTGCCATGCAATCCGGAACGCTGGCAGCACGACCCGTTCAAACTGACCGAAGCCGACGGCCGCTGGTACGGGCTGGGTAGTTGCGACATGAAAGGCTTCTTTCCGCTGATTATCGAAGCGCTGAAGGACTACGCAGACAAACCGTTCAAACAACCGCTGATCATCCTCGCCACCGCCGACGAGGAAAGCTCGATGAGCGGTGCCCAGGCATTGGTGGCCAGCGACCTGTTCCACGCTCGGCACGCCGTCATCGGCGAGCCGACCGGCCTAAAGCCGATCCGCGTGCACAAAGGCATCATGATGGAACGGGTCGATATCACCGGCCAGGCCGGGCATTCTTCAGATCCGTCGCTGGGTCGCAACGCCATGGAAGCCATGCATCTGGTCATCAGTGACCTGCTGGACCTGCGTGCTGGCTGGCAGAAGCGCTGGAACAATCCGCTGTTTGGCGTACCGACCCCCACGCTGAACCTGGGCTGCATCCACGGCGGTGACAATCCGAATCGCATCTGCGCCAAATGCGCATTGGAGTTCGACATTCGCCCATTACCCGGCATGGACCCGGATGCGCTGCGCGCCGAAATCAATGAGCGCCTGCAGCTTATCGCCGCCGAGCGTCAGGTCGATATCAGCTTCAACCCCTTGTTCCCAGGCGTGCCGCCGCTGGATACACCGGCCGATGCCGCGATCGTCGCCGCCTGTGAGCAACTGACCGGCTACAACGCTGGCAGCGTGGCCTTTGCCACCGAAGGCCCGTACCTGAACCAGATCGGCATGCAGACATTGATTCTCGGCCCCGGCGATATCGATCAGGCCCATCAACCCGATGAATTTCTGGCGATGGACCGTATCGACCCGACGGTGAAGATACTCCGCGGGCTGATCGAAAAGTTCTGCCTATAAGCTAACGCTTGTTCAGCGGAACGGCGGCTCGTCAAAACTACGCAGCTTGCGCGAATGCAGCGAATTTAGCTGGCTGCGCAACAGATCCAACGCGGCGATGCCGATATGCAGGTGCTGAGTCACGGCGCGTTCATAGAAGGCGCCCGCCGCACCCGGCAATTTGATCTCGCTATGCAGAGGCTTGTCCGACACGCATAACAAGGTGCCATAGGGCACGCGCAGACGGTAACCCTGGGCGGCGACAGTACCACTCTCCATATCCACGGCAATGGCTCTGGCCAGGTTGATCAGCGGCCGCTCCTGGGCCCAGCGCAATTCCCAGTTGCGATCATCGTAGGTCAGCACAGTGCCGGTGCGCAGACGCCGCTTCAGATCGTCGCCGCGCTCGCCGGTGACCGTCGCGGCGGCCTCCTGCAAGGCCATCTGCACTTCAGCCAAAGCCGGAAGCGGAATATTCGGTGGCAGCACCCGATCGAGAATCCCGTCGCGGCGCATATAGGCGTGGGCCAGCACATAGTCGCCAATGCTCTGCGACTGCCGCAGCCCGCCACAGTGACCGATCATTAGCCAGCAATGCGGACGCAGCACCGCCAGGTGATCGGTAATGTTTTTGGCATTGGACGGGCCGACGCCGATATTGACCAGAGTTACGCCGTCGCGGTCATTGGCTTGCAGGTGGTAGGCCGGCATCTGGTAGCGATGCCAGATCACCGTATCGACCAGCGCCTGCATCTGTTCGGCACTCATACCGCGTTCAATCACGATATTGCCGGGCATGATCATGCGCTGGAAACGCGATTCACCCTGCAGCATATCCAGACCGTGGCGGACAAACTGATCCACGTAGCGATGGTAGTTGGTCAACAGAATCCACGGCTGCACATGCCGCCAATCGCTGCCGGTGTAATGCACCAGGCGGCGCAACGAGAAGTCCGTGCGCGCCGCATCAAACAGGGCCAGCGGCATGGGATCCAGCTGCTCCCAATCGAGCAAACCGTCGACGGTGCCATCGGTGACCGCTGACAGATCGGTACTGGGGAATACCCGGGCCAGCTCACCAGCAGTTACACCCGACCCCGCCAGCTCATCACCCTGCTCCACAACATACGGGTAAGGAATCGCCTGCTGGCTGATGCCCACTTCGATATGCAGAGTGAAATCGTTCATCAACGGACGCAGTTGCTCAAGCAGATAAGGGCGAAATGCATCCGGATGGGTCACGGTCACGCTATAAGTGCCCGGCACCTGCACCTTGGCATAGGCGCGCACGGTGCGCGGCACATCCTCCTTGCAGCGGTAGGTTAGGCGCAGCTCCGGGTAACGGAACATGGCCAACTGGTCTGCATCCGGGCGGGTGCGATCCTTCAGGTAGGCCTGCAAGGCCGATCCCAGCGCCTCGGTAGCCTGACGATACAGGGCAGCCAGGCGCTCTACAGCTTCTTCCGGACTGCTGACGGTCACGAATGGAATGGGACGCTCAATTGAATCGGGGCTCACGGGATACTCTCTCAACGGTGAAACATGACTTATCTTGCCTGCAATCGCATCCGTGGGCATAGCCCTGCGCGCAAGGATTGCAATCAGCGCTTGAAGCGAGTCGAACAAAGTCCCTAAACTGCTGTTTTGCCCGGACTGCCACCCATGACCGACTACGTCAACTGGTTCCGCCACTCGACGCCGTACATCAATACCCACCGAGACTGCACCTTTGTTGTGCTGCTGCCCGGCGAGGCATTGGCGCACCCGAATTTCAGCAATATCGTCCACGACATCATGCTGCTCAACAGCCTGGGTGTGCGGCTGGTGCTGGTGCATGGCTCGCGTCCGCAGATCGAGGAGCGTCAGACCGCTCGCGGGCTCAGCTCGCACTATCATAACGACCTGCGCATCACCGACAGCGACACCCTGGCCTGTGTGATGGATGCGGTGGGCAGCTTGCGTATCGCCATCGAAGCGCAGTTGTGTACGGCACCCACCGCGTCCGGTCAGGGCTCGCGGCTGCGCGTGGTCAGTGGCAATTTTGTCACGGCCAAACCCATTGGCGTAGTCGATGGCGTCGACTTTCACCACACCGGCGAAGTGCGGCGGATCGATCGCAAGGCGATCAGCCGGCATCTGGATGAGCAGTCCATCGTATTGCTCTCGTCTATGGGCTACTCGCCGACCGGGGAAGTATTCAATCTGGCCTGTGAAGACGTTGCCACCAGCACCGCCGCCGCACTGGAAGCCGATAAGCTCATCCTGTTCGGGCCCGATGCCGGTATTTTCAATGCCGAAGGCCAGTTGCTGCGCGAACTCAAGCCGACCCGCGCGCAGCCGCTGCTCAACGCCCTGGGCAACAGTTTGCCCGGCTCGCTGCTCAGCGCTGCCTGCAAGGCCTGTGACAAGGGCGTGAGACGCAGTCATATCGTCAGTTTCTGCGACGATGGCGCGCTGCTGACCGAGCTCTTTACTCGCGACGGCGGCGGCACGCTGGTCACTCAGGAAGCCTTCGAGCAGATCCGTACCGCCACCATTGAGGATGTCGGTGGCCTGATCGAACTGCTACGCCCGCTGGAAGAAGCGGGCATATTGGTGCGCCGCTCACGCGAAGTGCTGGAAACCGAAATCGGCCAGTTCACGCTGATCGAGCGCGACAATATGATCATCGGCTGCGCGGCCCTTTACCCGTTGGACGACTCCAGCGCGGCGGAGCTGGCCTGCGTCGCGATCGACCCGAACTATCGGCACGGCGGCCGCGGTGACCAATTGCTTGCGCATATCGAATCCCAGGCCCGGGTGATGAAACTCGATACCCTGTTCGTGCTGACCACGCGCACCGCGCACTGGTTTCGCGAACGCGGCTTCGTACCCAGTTCGGTGGAGCGTCTACCCGCGAAACGCGCCTCGCTATACAATTATCAGCGTAACTCCAAGGTCTTCGAAAAGACCTTGTAAGCCCTCTATTCCGTCCGCGCCAGCCAACCATCCGGTAGCGCGGGCTGCATGCCTGTCGCCAACTTGATATGCTTGCTCGATTGCAACGCACAACGAGATCATCCCCATGCCCGATTATCGCTCAAAAACATCCACCTTTGGCCGCAACATGGCTGGCGCCCGCGCCCTGTGGCGCGCCACCGGCATGAAGGACGAGGATTTCAAGAAGCCCATCATTGCGGTGGCCAACTCCTTCACGCAATTCGTCCCTGGCCATGTGCATCTGAAAGACATGGGCCAACTGGTCGCGCGTGAAATTGAGCGCGCCGGTGGCGTGGCCAAGGAATTCAACACCATTGCCGTGGACGATGGCATCGCCATGGGCCACGACGGCATGCTCTATTCCCTGCCCTCGCGCGAGATCATCGCCGACTCGGTGGAATACATGGTCAATGCCCACTGCGCCGATGCGATCGTCTGCATCTCCAACTGCGACAAGATCACCCCCGGCATGCTCATGGCTGCTCTGCGCCTGAACGTACCGGTGGTGTTTGTTTCCGGCGGGCCGATGGAAGCCGGCAAGACCAAGCTCGCCAGCCACGGTCTGGATCTGGTCGATGCCATGGTGGTTGCCGCCGATGAAAGCAACTCCGATGAAAAAGTCGCCGAATACGAGCGTTCCGCCTGTCCGACCTGTGGCTCCTGCTCGGGCATGTTCACCGCCAACTCGATGAACTGCCTGACTGAAGCCCTGGGCCTGGCGCTGCCTGGCAACGGCTCGTTGCTGGCCACCCACAGCGACCGTGAGCAGTTGTTCCTGCGCGCCGGACGCACCATTGTCGAGTTGTGCAAAAGCTATTACACCGACGGCGACGAAAGCGTGCTGCCGCGCAGCATCGCCAACTTCAAGGCGTTCGAGAATGCCATGACTCTGGACATCGCCATGGGCGGTTCGACCAATACCATCCTGCACCTGCTGGCTGCCGCTCAGGAAGGCGAAATCGAATTCGACCTGCGCGATATCGACCGGCTGTCACGCAAGGTGCCGCAGCTGTGCAAAGTGGCGCCGAATATCCAGAAGTACCATATGGAAGACGTACACCGTGCCGGCGGCATTTTCAGCATCCTCGGCTCGCTGGCCCGCGGCGGTCTGCTGCACACCGACCTGCCGACCGTCCATAGCGCAAGCATGGAGGAGGCGATCGCCGAATGGGACATCACCCAGACTGACGATGAAGCCGTGCATACCTATTTCAAGGCCGGCCCTGCAGGCATCCCGACCCAGACTGCCTTCAGCCAATCGACGCGCTGGGATACGCTGGACCTGGACCGTGAGCAGGGCTGCATCCGCAGCGTTGAGCACGCTTATTCCGCCGAGGGCGGTCTGGCCGTGCTGTATGGCAACATCGCCCAGGACGGCTGCGTGGTGAAAACCGCCGGTGTGGATGAGTCGATCCATGTATTCGAAGGCAATGCCAAGATTTACGAAAGTCAGGACACCGCAGTGAAAGGCATTCTTGCCGACGAAGTGAAGGCTGGCGATATCGTCATCATTCGCTACGAAGGGCCCAAGGGCGGCCCCGGCATGCAGGAAATGCTCTACCCCACCAGCTACCTGAAATCCAAGGGGCTGGGTAAGGACTGCGCGCTGCTGACCGACGGTCGCTTCTCCGGTGGCACCTCAGGGCTGTCCATCGGCCACGCTTCACCAGAAGCCGCTGCGGGCGGTGCCATTGGCCTGGTACGCGATGGCGACAAGGTCCTGATCGATATCCCCAACCGCAGCATCAACCTGCTGGTCAGCGATGAAGAGCTGTCACACCGTCGCGCCGACCAGGACAAGAAGGGTTGGAAGCCGGTCGAGCATCGTCCACGCAAAGTAACCACCGCACTGAAGGCCTATGCACTACTGGCGACCAGCGCGGACAAAGGCGCGGTGCGCGACAAGGCCATGCTCGACGGCTGAGCCGCTATTGGCCTAACTGAACTTCGCCAGAAAAAGTGACAACTACAGCCTTATCTGCACCCAGCGTATGAGCCACTCGCACAGTGGCTCATACGCACCTTTCCAGTCGCCTTCCCATAACCCTAATTGACCCAGCACGTAGGGCCCAAGGCGGCTATTTGCCTGCGCTTAATGCCGGTTCGCGATCAAATATCGCGCCGTAATAATGGCACGTTATCCGGACAGCAAAAAAAGAGTCAATGGAACGTCTGATTGGTAAAACAGTCATACCATTGGTCGGACAAACTGGCCGTTCGCCACTCCATAATGCTGTGCATAAACTGTGATGGCGTTAACATAATCGCAACATGGAGCGTATTACACGGCGTTCCTCTCTGCCGGGCATGGATTCCGATGGACACAACTGCACGCAAACTGCTGCTGGTTGAGATGGATCCGGTCAAACGCGAACAACTGCTCGCATTTTGCCGGTCCAAAGACGATGCCCCGCTGGACGTCGAGGTCTGCACGCGACCCAAGGAAGCGGTCAACCGGCTTGCCGGTGGTGGATTCAGCGCCTGCCTTCTCCCCAATGATCTGAGCCTGTTGCGTGACGTGCGCCGCGTTGCCAACGATACCTTGTGCCTGTTGATCAGCGACGCCAGCGAGCCCGAACACGACAGCACGGCGATTCATGATGGTGCCGACGACATTCTGCTGCGCTCCGAGCTGACCGCAGATGGTCTGCGCCGTGCCCTGGAACACGCCGGTTTCCGCCGCCAAAGTGGCGGCAAACTGGCCCAGCAGGCCAAGCAGGATCCGCTCACCGGGCTGGGCAACCGCGCGATGCTCGAAGAGGAGCTTGATCGGCTGCTGCTGCGCAGCAAGCGCAGCCAGACAGCCTTCGCGCTGCTGTATATCGACCTGGATTACTTCAAACAGATCAATGACAGCTTTGGCCACGGCCTGGGTGATTTGCTGCTCGCGGTTATCGCCAACCGGCTGCGTCGCAGCATGCGCGATCTGGATATGATCACCCGCATTGGCGGTGATGAATTCGTCGCCCTGCTGACCGACCTGCATGATGCGAATGACGCCGCGCTGATTGCCAGCAAGATCATCCACACCCTCAGCGAACCCATCACACTGAACGGGCATCACTTGCTGATTTCCGCCAGCGTCGGCATTGCTACGCATCCGCAGCATGGCAGCAGCGCCTCCGAGCTGTTGAACAACGCCGACCAGGCACTGTATCGGGCTAAAGCCGGCGGCCGTAACGGCTACAGCTTCTACAGCCCGGAAGAGGATGCGCAGACCCAGCACAACCTGGATATCGAACAGGGCCTACGCCACGGCTTGCTCGAGGGCCAGTTTCGCCTGCATTTCCAGCCCATCGTAGACACCCGCAATGGCCACACCCATGCATGGGAAGCCTTGTTACGCTGGCAACATCCGACATTGGGATTGCTGACGCCAGACGCCTTTTTGAAACTGGCTGAACACAGCGGCCTGATATTGCCCATGGGGCACTGGGTCATTGGCAAAGCGCTGGAAGGCATCAAGAAATGGCGCAGCGCTGGGGTGGACTGCCGGCTTTCGATCAACCTGAGTGATCGCGAACTGAAACAACCGCGCTTCGCCGACCAGCTCCGCCAACTGTTGATCAAGAGCGGCGTGCCAGCGAATGTCATTCAACTGGAGCTGCGTGAAGACGCGCTGCTGAAACACGCCAGCCAGGCAGAGAAGCTGTGTAAATCGCTCGCGGCGCTCGGGGTGGATATCTGGCTTGATCACTTCGGCGAAGAGTACGGGGCCATGAGCTACCTGGCCCGGCTACCGATCAAGGGCATCAAGTTGGACGCGCGTAAAATGGCCGATGATGGTGATTACGCCAGCTACCTGCGCAACCTGATCGGCCTGTCGCGCGATATGGATAAGCAGGTCACGGCCAATTACGTAGAAGATGCCCATTGCGCAGAGCAATTGTCCAGCTGGGGCGGAGACTTCCTCCAGGGTTACTGGATCGGCAAGCCTCGGCCTTTGGAAGATGTGATGGGTCAGCCTCTGACCCTGTCCAGCACCTGATAGCGATGCGCAGGATAGTCTGCGCCGCCTGCAACTGCGCGCTCTTCCACCAAGGTCCACTGCGCGCCATCGACTGCCGGAAACCAGGCATCGCCTTCCGGTTCAGCTTCAACCAGCGTCAGATAAAGTCGATCCGCTCGATCAAGCATCTGCCGATACAGGTTCTCGCCGCCAATCACCATGATCTCATCCACGCCATCCAGCACCGCCTGCCGACCAGCCTGCTCCAAGGCGGCGTCCACCGAACCCTGGACCCAGGCCCCGGGCAACTGCAAGCCACTCTGGCGGGTTATGACGATGTTGGTTCTGCCCGGCAATGGTCTGCCCAATGAATCAAAGGTCTTGCGACCCATGACGATCGGCTTGCCCCAGGTCATGCTGCGAAAATACTTGAGATCTTCCGGCAAATGCCAGGGCAACTGGTTATTGCGACCAATCACATGATTGCGACCCATGGCGGCGATTAACGCGATACGCGGCGTGTTCGTCTGCGTCATACCGCCACCGGTGCCTTGATATGCGGATGAGCCTGGTAGCCTTCCAGGGTAAAGTCGTCAAAGGTAAACGCAAACAGATCCGTGACCTCAGGATTCAAGCGCATACGCGGCATCGGGAAGGGTTCGCGAGATAGCTGCAGCTCAGCCTGTTCCATATGATTGGCATACAGGTGGCAGTCACCGCCAGTCCAGATAAACTCGCCCGGCTGGAGTCCACAGACCTGCGCCACCATCAGTGTCAGCAACGCATAACTGGCAATATTAAAGGGCACACCCAGGAAAATATCCGCCGAGCGCTGGTATAACTGGCAGCTCAACTTGCCATCGGCAACATAGAACTGGAACAACGCGTGACACGGCGGCAAGGCCATCTCATCGACCAGCGCCGGGTTCCACGCCGACACGATCAGCCGTCGTGAATCGGGGTTGCTGCGGATCATCTCCAGCACCTTGCCGATCTGGTCAATAGACTCGCCATCCGGCGCTGGCCAGGAACGCCACTGGTAGCCGTAGACCGGCCCCAGATTACCCTCCTCATCCGCCCAGTCATCCCAGATAGAGACACCATTGTCTTTCAGATAAGCGATGTTGGTGTCGCCCTGAAGAAACCACAGCAGCTCATGGATAATGGATTTGAGATGGCATTTCTTGGTCGTCACCAACGGAAAGCCGTCGGCCAGGTCAAAGCGCATCTGATGGGCAAACACGCTGTAGGTGCCCGTGCCGGTCCGATCGCTCTTGAAGGTGCCGTGGTCGCGCACATGGCGCATCAAATCAAGATACTGTTTCACGCTTTACGCCTCCGTTACGGTAAGCCCACGCCATCATCGCGGCGCCTATCAGAATCATCGGCAGGGAAAGTACCTGCCCCATGGTGACCCAACCGAATGCCAGATAACCCAGATGCGCATCCGGCTCGCGGACGAATTCGGCGAGGAAACGGAAAATCCCGTAACAGACACCAAAGAGCCCGCTGACCGCCATGGTCGGGCGCGGCTTGGCTGAGTACAGCCAGAGGATGATAAACAAGGCCACGCCTTCCATCGCAAACTGATATAGCTGCGACGGGTGTCGCGCCAATTGCAGAGGATCGGTGGGGAAGACCATCGCCCAGGGCAGATCGGTTGCCTTGCCCCACAGCTCCGCATTGATGAAGTTGCCAATGCGGCCCGCGCCCAACCCAATGGGCACCATGGGTGCGGCAAAATCCATCACTTCGAAGAAGCGTTTGCCGTTACGCCGGGCGAACCACCATACCGCCAGCAGCACGCCAAGCAAGCCGCCATGAAACGACATGCCGCCCTTCCAGACCTGGAAGATCAGTGTTGGATCGTTGACATAAGATGCCAGATCGTAAAACAGGATGTAGCCAACTCGGCCGCCGGCGATCACACCCAGCGCGACCCAGAACACCAGATCCGAGAGCTTTTCACTGTTCCAGCTTGGATCGAAGGCATTCACCCTGCGGCTGGCCAGCCACCAGGCGCCGCCAATGCCAATCAGGTACATCAAGCCATACCAGTGAATCTGAATAGGCCCGAGCGACAACGCCACCGGATCAATTTGCGGATAAGCCAGCATTCATGCTCCCTACATTAAAAAATTGATGCCCACGCCCACCAATAACAAGGCGAACAGCCGTTTGAGCAATTGTTGTGACAGCCTATGTGCCAACCGTGCGCCAAAACCGGCAAACAGCATACTGGTGGCTGCAATGCCGATCATCGCCGGCAGATAAACGTAGCCGAGGCTCCAATCCGGTAGCGGCGTGACCGCCCAGCCAGTCCAGACAAAACTCGCAGCGCCAGCCAGAGCGATCGGTAGGCCACAAGCTGAAGAGGTTGCCACGGCCTGCTGCATCGGCACGCTACGCCAAACCAGAAAAGGTACAGTAAGGGATCCGCCACCAATACCAAATATCGCCGACGCCCAACCTATCACTCCGCCAGCTACTGTCAAAGCTGGCTTGCCCGGCACATCCGATGAAGCCTTGGGGCGCAAATCAAAAGCCATCTGGATTGCCACCGCAATGGCGAAAACGCCGATAATCTTCTGCAAAATCGCGCCCTGAATCACAGCCGCAGTCATTGCTCCCAGCACGGTACCAAACACAATACCCAACGCCATCCAGAGAAACAGAGACCAGCGAACCGCGCCTTTGAGGTGGTGGGCGCGAATGGCATTAACAGAAGTAAAAGCGATGGTCGCCAACGACGTCCCCACGGCCATATGCGTAAGCACCTCGGGCGCAAATCCTTGCAGGGTAAAGCTGTAAACCAGCACCGGCACAATGATCATGCCACCGCCGACGCCAAATAATCCCGCCAGCGTGCCGGCAAATCCACCTAATACCAGATAGACCAGAAACTCCACACTTACCCCCAGCTTCAAAGGCTACCAGGCGAATTTCGTCAGCGCCGCCAGGCAGGCCGCTAGTGTAGCCGAAACGAACGCCGATGCGTGCCTGGAAAGTCAGTTGCAGATCACATTGGCGGTTGTTTAAACGTGCCGCACGCAGCCGTCAATGGGCCACTCAGGCCACTACTCGAAGGGCAAAAACCCGTACACTAGGAGGATTACCGGGGGAGGGGAACATCTATGTGTCTGATGGCTTTTGCCTGGCAGACGGGCGGCTACCCGTTCATTCTGCTGGGAAATCGAGACGAGTTCCACGCCAGACCGACTCGCGCAGCGGGCTTCTGGACCGAGGAAGGCTTGCCTGATCTGCTCGCTGGCAAGGATCTGGAAGCAGGGGGAACCTGGCTAGGGATTACACGGCGCGGTCGATTCGCCGCACTGACCAATATCCGTGCGCCTGGCGCCAGGAAGGGCGCGCAATCACGCGGCGCTCTGGCGCTCGATTATCTGGCTGGCGAACAAACTCCGGAGGACTACCTGAAACACCTGCAATCCAGGGGCGGCGATTATGCCGGGTTCAACCTGCTGGTGGGTAACCTTCAGCAGTTATGGCACCTCAATAGCCAGACCAACCAGATGCAACAATTGCCGCCGGGTGTTTATGGATTATCCAATGCTTCGCTGGACAGCGACTGGCCCAAGCTAAAGCAATTGCGGACCAACCTGGCTGACAACCTGAACGCCGGTGCCGATGTATTGCTCGGCTTGCTCAGCGACAAGCATATTTACCCGGATCAACAACTGCCCGATACCGGCGTCAGCCTGGAATGGGAGCGACTACTCTCGGCTACGTTTATTCTGGGCGGAGACTACGGGACTCGCGCCAGCAGCCTGCTCAAGATGGATAAACAGGGCGGTATCATTTTCGTGGAGCGGCGGTTCGCGCCGATGGGCGAAGCACTGGGTGAGTCTTGCTGGCACCTGGCCGGGGACTAGCTCAGCGGCCTTGGCGCAGGACCTTTTCCAGACCCATGTTGCGCAGCGCCAAATGCAGCGTGCTTTGCACCAGGTGCGGATTATCCAGGCCGATCACTTCATCCAGCAGCGCTTTGGCATCGCTCAGAGATATCTGCCGCAATAGCCACTTCACCTTAGGCAGGTTGGTCGCATTCATAGACAGGACGTCGCAACCCATCGCCATCAGCAACACTGCAGAGGCCGGATCACCGGCCATTTCGCCACACACACTCATTGGCTTGCCGGCTTCGCGGCAGGCGGTGGCGATCTTGATCAACGCCTGCAGCACCGCCGGATGCAGCGAATGATATAGATCCGCCACGCGAGGATTGTTGCGATCGACGGCCAGCAGGTACTGCGTCAGATCATTGGTACCCACGGAGAGGAAATCGACCATCTGCACCAACTCACGCGCCTGGTAGACAGCCGCCGGCACTTCGATCATCACCCCCACCGGCGGCATTGGCACTTCCATGCCCTCATCACAGACTTCACTGTGGGCGCGGTGAATCAGATGCAGCGCCTCCTCCACTTCATAAACACTACTGATCATCGGCAACATGATGCGCAGATTATTCAGTCCCTTGCTCGCCTTGAGCATGGCGCGAGTCTGCACCAGAAAGATTTCCGGGTGATCCAGCGTTACACGAATACCGCGCCAACCGAGGAAGGGGTTGTCTTCGCGGATGGGGAAATAGGTCAGGGCCTTGTCGCCACCAATATCCAGGCTGCGCATGGTCACCGGCAGTGGGTGGAAGGCTTCCAGCTGCTCACGATAGGTCGCCTGCTGCTCCTTTTCGCTGGGGAAGCGATCCTGGATCATGAACGGCACTTCAGTACGGTATAGCCCGACGCCCTCGGCACCACGATCAAGCGAGCGGGCAACATCGGCCAGCAAGCCGGTGTTCACAAACAGCGGCATGCGGTGGCCGTCGGTGGTCACGCAGCGCACATCACGCAGCTTCTCCAGCCCCTGCACCAGCTCCAGCTCTTCGCGGACTATTTCCAGATAATGCCGGCGTAACTCCGGTGACGGGTTGGAATAAACCTCGCCATGGTTGCCATCAACGATCAGTTCCAGACCGTCCATGCGCGTGTACGGCAGGTCCACTGCACCCATGACCGTCGGAATGCCCATGGCGCGCGCCAGAATGGCCACATGCGAGCTACCCGAGCCAAGCACCGAGACCAGACCCACGAGCTTTTCCTTTGGCACCTCACCCAGCATGACTGGCGACAGCTCTTCACTGACCAGAATGGTTTGATCAGGGAAGACCCGCTCTTCCTTGTTGGCCTCCTGCAGATACGCGAGGATGCGTCGGCCCAGATCCTTGACGTCCGAGGCGCGCTCACGCAGATACGGATCGTCCATCATCTCGAAACGGTTGATATGGGCATTGACCACTTCACGCAAAGCGCCCTGCGCCCATTGCCCGCCGCGAATGACCGCCAGTACCTCGTTACCCAGGGCGGCGTCATCCAGCATCATCAGGTACACATCAAACAGCGCCAGCTCTTCGGGCCGCAGCTGGGTAGATAGCTTGGCGGACATGTCATGCATGTCCTGGCGAACAGCTTCGATCGCGCTACGAAAGCGCAACACTTCCGCCTCAATATCTTTGACATGCTTATCCGGCACGGCCTTGAGATCGGCCGGCGGCAGAATCACCACCGCCTGGCCGATCGCTACGCCGGGGGCTCCAGGTACCGCATCAAACCGGGTGTCCTGAATCGCCTCGCCAGCCCAACCCAGACCATGAATCGAGCCAGTGGCCTCAGCGTGTGCAATAACCCCGGCCAACTGAGCGCTCATGGTGACCAGGAAGGATTCTTCAGATTCGTCAAACTGCCTGCGCTCTTTCTGCTGGACCACCAACACGCCCATGACCCGGCGATGGTGGATGATCGGCACACCTAGAAACGAGGCAAAGCGCTCCTCGCCGGTCTCGGCGAAGTAGCGGAATTTTGGGTGAGCGGCGGCATCTTCGAGGTTTACCGGCTCTTCGCGGGCGCCCACGTAACCGATCAGGCCTTCGTTGTTGGCCATGCTGACGACGCCTACCGCATCTTTATTCAGACCCTGGGTGGCCATCAGCACATAGCGGCTACTGCCTGGATCGAGCAGATAAACGGAACACACTTCTGTACCCATGGCCTCACGCACGCGCTGGACAATGATGTCCAGTGCGGTGATCAGGTCCTTGGCGGAGTTCACTTCCTGAACAATGCGCCGCAGGGTATTGAGCATGCTCACGTCTGTTTACTCACGTTTCCATCCAGTCGTTTCCATCCAATCGCTCGCGTCCAAACCCAGCGGCAGTCTCGGCGCCAATTCCTTCATTGCACGACGATAAACGTCGCGTTTGAAAGCCACCACCTGGCCCAGCGGATACCAGTAACTGACCCAACGCCAACCGTCAAATTCGGGCTTAGGGGTCTTGGTCATACAGACTTGTTGCTCATCGGCGGTCAGCCGCAGCAAAAACCATTTCTGCTTCTGACCCACACATACAGGTTGAGAGTGGCTACGAATCAAGCGCTGGGGTAAACGGTAGCGCAGCCAGCCACGGGTGCAGGCAAGAATTTCAACATCGTCGGGCATCAAGCCGACTTCTTCATGCAATTCGCGGTACAACGCCTGTTCAGGCGTTTCATTGCGTTGAATACCGCCCTGCGGAAACTGCCATGCATCCTGGCCGATACGCCGCGCCCACAGCACCTGCCCGGACCCATTGGTCAGGATGATGCCTACATTGGGACGGAAGCCATCAGGGTCGATCACAGCCGGTATCCTTGATTAATTGTCCTTTGCATTGTTCCACAAAGACGCGCGAAGCAGCAATTGCAGAGTAACAGGCATTTCAGTGCCTTATAAGCACACCTTCAGCATTCGTACATTCGGTGCCTTGCTGCCCCGCCCACACAGCACAAGCATTTGCCCGCAGGCTGGATTATCCTTGCGCCTCCGGCACCTAAACACAGGAGATACCCCTTGCCTCTGGCCATCTTTGATCTTGATAACACGCTGCTTGGCGGCGACAGCGACCATGCCTGGGGCGAGTTCATTGTCGATCACGCCATCGTCGACGGCGCATCCTACAAGGCGCGCAACGATGAGTTTTTCAATGACTACCTGGCCGGGCGCCTGGATATTCAGGTCTACCTGAATTTCTGCCTGCAGCTGCTGGCCGAACACGAACCCGAGCAACTGACCGCCTGGCACAAGCAATTCATGGCCGAACGCATCGATCCCATCGTGCTGCCGCAGGCACTGGCGTTAATAGACAAGCACCGTAAGGCCGGCGATACGCTGATGATCATCACGGCCACCAACCGCTTTATCACGGCACCGATTGCCGAGCGCCTGGGGATCGACATTCTGCTGGCGACCGAGTGCGAGCGCGCCAATGGCCGTTACACCGGCCGCACTACCGATATTCCGTGCTTCCGCGAGGGCAAGGTGACGCGCCTTGAGCGCTGGCTGATGGAGAACGGTAAGAAACTCGATGGAAGTTACTTTTACAGCGATTCGCAGAATGATCTGCCACTGTTGAATCTAGTGGACAACCCGGTGGCGGTTGATCCCGATGAGGTATTGCGTGCGCATGCGCAGGAGCATGGCTGGCCGATTCTTACCTTGCGGGACTAGCTGGCAACTGTGCTGAAAACAGGGCCCAACGCGCTTTGTATCAGAATCCTGCGGAGTACGTAGCCGTCGCAACCCGATAGAGCTAAGCCGACCGTCGATGGCAGGGATGCCATCGATGAGCTACATGGACGTACTCGCTGCGTGTCGGCGTGCTCTGTCGGGTTGGGGCGGCTTTACACCGTGTTCTCAGGATCTGCGAGCACCCCGCGCTCGATCTGGCAAAGCTCCGAAAGACGCCGTAAATCCATCCCTGGAGGCTTGACGATAACATCCCTGTTATCGACACTTTCTCCGCCCTGCCAGCCCGAGCGCTATATCAACTGCGGAGTGAGGCTGGGTTTGCTGTCCAAAAACCAAGTCAAACCCTTTGCCATCATTCTATTGCGATCTTGCCAGTCTCATCAGACCGGCAATACTCGGCAAAACAGCGATTTGATATAACCGGTTTCCGGTATCGCTGGATGCAGCGGATGATCCGGGCCCTGGAAGCCGCGCTCGGTGATCACCAGATGGCGATCCAGATGCCGGCTGGAGGCCAGCAAAATCTCGCGCAGATTTTCTTCCGCCAGATGCATGGAGCAGGAAGCCGAAACCAAAATGCCATCCTTGTTCAGCAGCCGCATCGCCTGCTCATTCAAACGGCGGTAAGCGGCTTCCCCATTGCGTACATCCTTGCGCTTCTTGATAAACGCCGGTGGATCAGCAATCACTACATCGAATTTCTCGCCAGCCGACTTCAGCTCGCGCAAGGCATCCATCACATCACCTTCAACCACCGCCATCTTTTCGGCTACGCCGTTAAGGCCGGCATTGTGCTCGACCATATCCAAAGCCGGCGCCGAGCTGTCGACACACATGACCTCAGTCGCGCCCATCACCGCCGCCTGCACACCCCAACCGCCGATATAGGAATACAGATCCAATACGCGCTTGCCATTTACATAGGGCGCCAGACGCGCGCGGTTCATGCGGTGGTCGTAGAACCAGCCGGTCTTCTGTCCAGTCCAGACTGGCGCTTCAAAGCGCACACCATTTTCTTCCAGCGCAACATGCTCCGGCACTTCGCCAAAGGCAGCCTCGACGTAGGACGGCAGATCCTCGGCCTTGCGCGCGCCACTGTCATTCTTGAACAGCACGCCTGCAGGCTTGAGCACCTGAACCAGTGCCTCGACAATCGCCTCGCGCACCCGCTCCATGCCCGGCGTGGCAATCTGCACCACCAGGTAATCGCCAAAGCGATCTACGACCAGACCGGGCAATAAATCCGCGTCGCCGTAAACCAGGCGGTAAAAAGGTTTGTCAAAAAGTTTCTCGCGCAGACTCAACGCGACCTGAATGCGGTGAACCAGCAAGGACTTGTCCAGGCCATGGCCCACATCGCGGCTGTGCATGCGTGCGCAGATCAGGTTGGTCGGACTCATGCAGACCAGGCCCAGAGGTTTGCCTGAGGCGCTCTCAAGCTGTGCTTCCTGGCCGGGTTCGAAGGCGGTCAGCGGGGTCTGGGCGGTATCCACTTCGTTGCTGAATACCCAGAGATGGCCGGCTTTGATGCGCCTGTCACTGTTGGATTTGAGGCGCAGACTTGGCAGCGTCATGGGAGCTCCTTACTCTCGGGCGGCAGGTGATTCCGCCGGGCGAGCATTATACAGGGTGTCCAGCCCGCCAGTCTGCGGCTAAACTCCAATATCCCGCACGAGAGTGGACCCACAGCGCATGACTCAGGATCTTACGGAAGAGCAGATCAAGCACGCCTTGCAAGGCATCAGTGTGCCGCCGCAACCCCAGATCATGGTGGATCTGCAGATGGAACAGGTGATGCCGGACCCGGATCTGAAGGTGATCGCCCGGCTTATCAGCCAGGACCCCGGTTTGGCTGGTAGTTTGCTGAAAATAGTCAATTCACCGTTTTTCGGTCTGGCCAATCGCATTTCATCCATTCAGCAGGCGGTGAATCTGCTCGGCGTGCGCCGGGTGATCAATATCGTCAATGCGCAGTCGATCCGTGGCGAAATGACCGACGAGAACATCGTCAACCTCAACCGCTTCTGGGACAGCGCCCAGGATATCGCCATGACCTGCATGACACTGGCGAAGAAAATCGGCTGTGTTGAACCGGATGAAGCCTATGCGCTGGGGCTGTTTCACAACTGCGGCATTCCGCTGATGCTCAAACGTTTTCCGTACTATATTGAAGTACTGGAAGAATCCTACGCGCAGCCGGGCCAGCGCATCGTTGATGTAGAAAACCTGCGGTTGAACACCAACCATGCCGTCATCGGCTATTTCACCGCCAAATCCTGGTTATTGCCACGCCATCTGTGCGACGCCATCGCCAGTCATCACAACGCCGAGCAGATCTTTGGCGAAGAAGATCACCATGATGCCGGGCTGAAGAACCTGCTGGCCATTTTGAAGATGGCCGAGCATATCTGCCGGGCACACAAAGTGCTGGCCAATCAGCCGGTAGACCACGAATGGAACGCGGTCGGCGCCCGTATACTCGAATATGTCGGCCTTACCGAGTACGATTTCGAAAACATTGAATTCAATTGCCGGGAAATGATGACCAGTGGCGAAGGCCGCTATTATCAGGACTGAGGCAGCAGATTGAGGAGTGAGCATGTCTACCCCGCTTGTACTGACCGTAATGTCCGCCGACAAACCCGGCCTGGTCGAAAGTATTGCCCAGGTCATTAATCGCCACGGCGGCAACTGGCTGGAAAGTCGCATGGCCAGAATGGCCGGGCAGTTTGCCGGCATTCTGCGCGTGGACATCCACCCGGATAATGTCGAGGCGCTGCGCGTTGATCTGGACGGGCTGACGCACCTGGGCATCAATGTACAGGTAGCGGTGAGCGGCCAGGCTGACGATCCGCAGCTGACGCACCTGCATCTGAGCCTGTTGGGCAACGACCGCCCGGGGATTGTGCATGAGGTGTCACAGATCCTTGCCCGGCACGGTGTCAACGTGGAAAAACTGGATACCGAATGTACCGCGGCGCCGATGAGCTCAGACCTGCTGTTCAAGGCACAGGCGGATTTGGGCATCTACCCGCAAACGGATCTCGACGCTCTGCGCAGCGATCTGGAAAACCTGGCCGATGACTTGATGGTCGAGCTCAGCGAACGCTGAATCACCCGTTGCGGCGGATCAGGGCGCACGCATAATTCGACTTATCGCATCCAGCAGATCCTGTATCTGCAGGGGCTTGGTCAGGTAATAGGCGACGTCGAGATCGCTGACGCGTTGCCGGTCAGCCGGCAGAGCACCGGCGCTGATCACAATTACCGGCAGATCCCGGGTGCGCACGCTACCGCGTAACGAGCGCAGCAAACGGTCGCCCTGCATATCGGGTAGATCAATATCCAGCAGCAGTACCTGCGGTGGCCGCTCGGTGATGCGGTGCAAGGCTTCCAGCCCATTATCGATGAGCGTTACCTGGGCCACCGCAGACAATGCGTGCTGCACCAGTATCTGACTGGCGCGATCATCTTCCACGTAGATCACATCCAGCAGATCGCTGTCGTTCCGCGCCTGGCTACCGGATTCCGCAGCGCCCGCAGCGTTTGCACCCGGCAGTTGCAGCCAGAAACAGCTGCCTACCCCTGGCTCACTGCTGAAACCCAGCTCACCATTCATCAGGCTTGCCAGTTCCCGGCTCAACGCCAGACCAATGCCGGTGCCCTTGATCGCGCTGTTCTCATGTCCCAGCCGCTGGAATGGCTTGAACAGTTTGGTCTGGTCCTGCTGATTGATACCACGGCCAGTGTCGGCCACGCGCAATTGCCAGCCTGCGCCGACGGAAACGCAGTCCAGCGTGATACTGCCGCCCGGCCGGTTATATTTAACCGCATTGCTCAGCAGGTTGAGCAATATCTGCCGCAGACGCCGTGGCTCAGCAAGCACCATGGCCTGCTGCTCTGGCCTGTGCAGACGCAGAGCGAGCCCGGCCATTTCGCGCTCCGGCCGGACCTGCTCCGCGCAGGCCAACAGTGTCTGCCAGGCATCCACAGGCGCCAGTTGCACAACCGGGCGCTCGGCTTCAATCCGCGCCAGATCAAGCACATCATCAACCAGCAAACACAGGTGCTGACTGGCCTGCAATATCTCGTAGACTTGCTGCTGCATGGTTTGTTGCTGAACGCCTGCCTGATGCGAGTCTGCTTGAGACGTGGTGTTGCTAGCGTCTTTTTCCAGATCCAGTGACAACAGTTGCGCAAAGCCCTGGATCGCATTCAATGGCGTGCGCAACTCGTGGCTCATGCTCGACAGGAAGCGGCTCTTGGCCAGGTTGGCTGACTGGGCCTGCAGGCTGGCGGCACGCAGAGCTTCCTGAGTCGCCTTGATTGCATCGATATCCACATGGGTGCCGGCGACGCGCTGCGGTCGCTGGAAACGTCCGTCCATCTCCACGATCCGTCCACGGCCAAGTAGCCAGTGATAGTCACCAGCGGCATCGCGTAGGCGGTATTCAGCCTCGAGCTTCTGCTGCGCGCTGCGCGGCAACAGGCTGTTACGCGCTGCAGCTAGGTCATCGGGATGCACGCGCTGCAAGAAGGTGTCGAGGCTGATAACACCGGCAGGCAAGCCAAAACGCTGATTGAGCCGACCCTGGAAGCGAATCTGCTTCTGCGCCACCTCGACCTCCCAGATACTTTCGGTGGTCGAGTCCAACACCCTTTCCAGGTGCTGCATGGCTTCCTGTCTGGAATGCTCGCTGTCCGCCAGTTTGTCACCCATCGCCGAAGTATTACTGGCCATGAAGTCGAGCTCTGTGATGGGCGAGCGGTGGGGCTGAGGATGCCAGTTACCTTCACCAATTTCTTCCATCATCCTGCTAATGCCGCTGATCGGTGCCTCCAGTGCCTGGCTTAACCGCCGCGCACGCAGCGACATAACAGCGAAGAACAATAGATAGAACAGCACCAGACCGGCAATCAGTAGATAGCCAATCTGCCGAAACTGCGTGGCCAGTGCATTGGTACGACTGAACAAACTGGCTTCGTCTACCAGCGTAATCAGCTTCCAGCCAGTTTCAGGTATGCTCGCCCAGGCCGCCAATTGCGAACGTCCGCCCAGTTCGAGCGGCATGACGCCTTGGCTTTCGCTGCCTACCAGCGCGGCCAGCTCACGGGTGTCATTGCGGTTGGCCAGGTTGAAATCGCCGGGCTTGAATATCTCTTTACGCACGGCTTCGGCATAGCTGTAATGCGTTAGCTCGTTCAGCCCCAGATCACGCTCGCCCGCTTCCGGCAGCGCCATGATATTCAGGTCCTCGCTCACCAGTACGGCGTAACCGCCCCAGGGCACCGCCAGCGATGATATTTCCTCCAGAATACTGCCAATGGTGATATCCAGACCTGCCACGCCTTCGAGAAAATTGTCGGTATAAACCGGCGCTAATGCCGACATCATCCAACCTTGCCCCGCTGGGTCCACATAGACGTCGGTCCAGGTCACGCCGCGCGATGGATTGTTAACCGCATCGGCCAGGTAGTAGAAATTGTAGCTGGGGATATCCATGTCATGCGGATACTGCTCGGGGGTGAAAAACCAGGGCCAGATGCGGTTGTAGCTGTCATGCGTGTTGAAATACACCGCGCTGACCAATGTGCTGTTCTGCTCGATGCCTTTCATCAGCTCGTCAAGCTGCGCCAGGCGCATGACCTTGCTCTGGTCCTGCTGGCTGGGCGGAGTGACGTTCGAGTAGAAAGAAGCCGCACGGCCTTCGTCGCGCTGGCTATGCAGTACGCCGGACGCCGACCGCACGAGCAAATCAGCTTCCTGCGCATCTTGCGGTACATCCGTTCGCCTCAAGGCAGCGCCAACCTGCCCGGCAAACAGGCTGGCCAGTTCCCCCACGCTCTTCAGGCGCTGATTAACCACATGCGCTTCCTGCGTTGCGGCCGTCTGCATATCACTCTGCGCGGTGCTGCGCAGGTGCTCAACCTGAGCATCACGGATAGCCGTGTTGGACAACAGGTACGCCGCCACCAGAACCGTTTCCACCAGCAGCAGCGGAATCAGGGCACTCTGGACAAAAGCCCGCCACATCCAGCTGCGCAGGTTGGTTGAATCAGTTCTGGCCATGTTACACCTGTCCATTGATAGAGGTCAGCTTCTCCACACCAGGCCCCTGCTACTATCAGAACTGATATACCAAGCAAGCCAGCGAAAGGATCCGCCACTATTGTGAATCATCTTCTGACCTTCTGGCACACTCTCAAGCATTCTTTTGGCAACTTGCTGCCGATTGTGCTGGTGGTCGGCATTTTTCAGTTGCTGATCATCCGTGAGGTGCCAGACAACCTGGGCACCATGCTGGTGGGTCTGGGGATCGTGGTCTTCGGTGTGGCGATTTTTCTTCAGGGTCTGGATCTGGGGATATTTCCGGTCGGCAAGGGCCTGTCCAATGCCTTTGCCCGACGCGGCTCCCTACCCCTGCTGATGGCCTTCGGTTTCAGTCTGGGATTTGCCGCGGTGGTGGCCGAACCCGCGCTCATAGCAGTGGCGGAACAGGCACAGCTGATCAGCGCCGGACGCATCGACGCCCTGACCCTGCGCTTGCTGGTGGCCTTTTCGGTTGGAGCCGTGGTGGCCCTGGGCGTGTTACGCACCCTGCTCGGCCACCCTCTGCATTGGTACATGATCAGTGGCTACCTGCTGGTCGTCAGCGTGACCTTTTTTGCCCCGGAAGAAATTGTCGGCCTGGCTTACGACTCCGGCGGCGTGACCACCAACATTGTCACCGTGCCTCTGATTGCCGCTCTGGGTGTGGGCCTGGCCGCGTCGATCAAGGGCCGCAACCCGCTGGCCCACGGCTTTGGGCTGGTTGCGCTGGCGGTCATGGTGCCGATGATTGCCGTACAACTGTATGGCATCGTCGTCTATACGCTGCTTCCAGCGCCGCTGGAGACCGCTGAAGTCGCCCGCAACCTGGCCCAGGACCCATCCAGCAGAACAGCCGGACGCCAAGCTTTGATCATGCTTGTGGACCTGCTGAGCATGCTGCGCGATGTACTGCCGATCATTCTGGTCATTGTATTTTTTCAATATGCCGTGATCCGCAAACCCATACCCTACGTGCGCCGGGTGGTGCTCGGCTTCGCCATGGTGATACTGGGTCTGTATGCCTTTGTTATCGGCCTCAAGCTGGGGCTGTTCCCGGTAGGCCGCAGCATGGCCGAACAGCTGATTGGCCTGGATACGCTGCTGTGGGTCTATCTGTTCGCGTTCGCTATAGGCTTTGCCACCACCATGGCCGAACCGGCCTTGATCGCCATTGGCGCCCAGGCGGAAGAAGCAGCGCACGGAAAACTCGACGCGAGGCACATTCGCCTGCTGGTAGCACTCGGAGTGGCGATCGGCATCAGCATTGGCGTGCACCGCATCATCGTCGGCGACTCTATCCATTTTTACATCATGGGTGGCTATGCGCTGGTGATTGCCCTGACGTTTATCGCCCCACGCTTCATCGTGCCACTGGCTTACGATCTGGGCGGCGTCACTACCTCCGAGGTGACCGTGCCGTTAGTTACCGCGCTGGGTATCGGGCTGGCCACCCACATAGAAGGCCGTAGCATCCTGATCGACGGGTTCGGCCTGATAGCCTTCGCCTCGATCTTCCCCATTATTACGGTCATGCTCTACGCTATCGTCATGGAGTGGATCAGGCCAGACACAGGAGAAACAACATGAAATTCTCGGTATTGGTCGCGATGCTGGCTGAAGACCTCGAAGAGCAGGCAATCGAATCAGCCAAAGCGGCAGGCGCTGGTGGCATGACCATCCTCAATGGTCGCGGGCTGGGCGCCGAACCAAAGAAAACCTTCTTTGGCCTGACCTACGAGGGCAGCCAGTCAGTGCTGATTCTGGTGCTGGAAAAGAAGCTGTCTCTACGCGTAATGAAATCACTGGTCAAGGATCTGGATCTGAATAATCACAGCCGCGGGGTGGTGTTTACCTTGCCGCTGGAACATATCGCCGGGATCGATCACCGCCAGATTGCCCAGTTCGAACAATTGATCAAGAACGAAATCTGATCTCACCAGGAGCAACTGCCATGCTGGTCAAAGACATCATGAAATCCAACGTCGTCACGGTGTCGGCCTTCGCCACCGTACGCGAGGGCATGCACATCATGCGCTTGCACGGCATCAAATCATTGGTGGTCGACAAGGGTAACGAACACGACGCCTATGGCTTGGTTACCTATAACGATATTCTCAAGACCATCGTCGCCGAAGAAGGCGATATTGACCTGATCAACGTTTATGACATCTGCACCAAGCCGGCGCTGATCGTCTCACGCGAGCTGGACGTAAAATACGTCGCGCGGCTGATGGTCAACATGAACATCCAGCGCATTCTGGTAACCAACGCCAACGAACTGGTGGGCATCATCACCATGAACGACATCGTCGGCGCGATTCTGGAAATGGCCGACGGCATGGATTGAGGGGAGTGGCGAATGGGCAGCTGAAGCCCGGCAGCCAGGCCAGGTCTTCAGCGCGTCAGAACCTACTGGCGGCCAATATAGCCTGGATTGAAGATGACCTTGTCGCGCTGAATATTGTCAAAAATATCCCGAGCGGCAATGGCCGGATCTTCCCAATCAGCAGCACGATCGCTTTCCGGATTGGCCAGCGGGCCGACTGAATGCTGGCTGATCATGGTACGCATACCGGCCGGTGCGGCGATGAAGACTTTGATGTTGTCTGCTTTCAGCTCTTGCGCGGCGCTCTGAAACAACCCGTGCAGAGCATGCTTGTTACCTGCGTAGTGCCCCAACCCGGGAGGCGCAGCGCTCATACCAAGAATCGATGAGACGTTAAGAATGGTGCCGCCGCCCTGCTTGCGCATGATCGGTATGACCCGTTGCGCCAGATCGGCGTAGGCCCAGTAATTGACCTCGAACATGTCCTTGGCCTGTTCGATATCCATCTGCTCAAGCGTTGCCAGGTAGGAGTAACCCGCATTGTTGAACAAGTAATCAATGCGGCCAAAGGCTTCCATGGCCTGGTCGATTACTCTGGGCCGCTGGTCGGCGTCAGCCAGATCAACCTCGACAACAATAGCCTCGCCACCCTGGCTGCGAATCTGCTCGGCCAACTCCTGGGAAGGCGCAGGACGCCGATCAACCAACACCAGTTTCATGCCCTCGGAAGCGCCGAGCAAGGCCAGCTCGCGGCCCAGGCCGTAGCTGCTGCCGGTGATAACCGCGACTTTATCGTCGAACGGGGAGTCCTGTGCTTGCGCAGGCAGCGCCATCACAGTACAGAAGAGCAGAATGGCGGCCAGCCAGGCGGACTGAATCCGCGGACGAACAGCAAGGGAAGGTGAACTGACAGCAGTCATGAAATCTCCTGGAACAACAGTGGGCTTGAGCTAACAGGGTGCCTGCACAAGGTTGGTATTACCAGGAAACCAACCCCAGAGCGTCAGACATCTTCCAGCTGTTTCGGCACGGCCTTGCCACCCTTGGATTTGACCCGGCCAGCGGCGACATTGCGCATGAATTTCAGCGCACCACGGGCGTTGGAAAATTCATCCAGCATCACCGGGTTGGGGAAAGCCTTGGTCAGCCAGTGGTGGAACACCACAGATCCGCCGCCGGTGATAATGATCGCGCGATAGATGCCGATCGAGCCGAGTCGGGATTTGACGTTGTTGATGATCTTGGTCGCCACGGAAGAGGCTACATCATCTCGCAGTACTTCGAAGTTACGCATCTCACCGGCAAAAAAGGTCGAACCGGTTTCCAGTACTTCGCTGACCAGGTTCGGCGGAATCTCGGCATCATGCGAATTTTCGATCAGGCCCAGATCGATCAGTTCCTGTTTGATAGCCTTTTCCAGCGCAAATTTCAGGTCCAGTACGCCGACCTTGTCGGTACCCGAGTAGCTGTTGTTGATGGTAATGCTGTCATCCACGATCAGGTTAACCACATCGGTGGTCGAGCCGCCGATATCGATAATCGCCACATCACCCTTGGTGTACTTGGCCGCGTCGGTGAATTCGCCCTGATCATCCAGAACAAAGTCAAAAAACGCCGAGAGTGCCTCGGAATAACAATCGACCTGAGTGATGTTCAGCTTGTCTTCGCTACCGATCACCTCAACAGTACCCTTGCTGCCATTGAAGTTGGCGATGGTCGCCTGCTTGTTTTCGGTAATCTGCGAGCCTTGCTCGGAGAAATAGTCACGAAACGACAGGGTAACGCCCAGGTGCAGGGGTTTGTTCAGCAACTTTGCCTTGCGCAGCGCATGGGTTACCAGCACGCGATTCTCGACGGAGGCAGGGTAGTTGGCATTGCGCAGGTTAATCGGTGAACGCACAGACGGCTTGCAAGTGTAATCAACGCCATCTGCACGGTAACGGTCTACAGTTTCGCCGCTGTTGGAACTCAACCTGTCGGTACCAATAATGGTCGGGATCTTCAGCGTCTGAATCTTGCCTTCGGCATCCAGCCAGGCCAGCTTGTGGTCCGCATAACCATTGTCGTCGACAACCAGTGTTACTTCTGCCATCTCGCTCTCCTGTCCATGCAATATAAGGTGGTCGTTACATCACTCCCGGTTGCCGCCACCCTCCCCCGCAGACTCGCCTGAGGCTATCAGGGTACAGCACTAGCAAAGCCGTCATGTTCCGACGAAATCCCCGGCAGTATGCCAGCCTCGTGTTAAAGGTGAAATATTTAACCGGCTTAGCCGCCCGGCGGACATGCAGATGGCGCTGGAAAAAATAGTTGACGACGCGACATTGCCTACCATATGGTAGGATCATGGACACTAAAACGCAGATACTCAGCATCGCTTCCGATCTACTCCAGCGACAAACCGTAAACGGTTTCAGCCTGCAGGATGTGGCTGATCGGGTGGGCATTCGCAAGGCCAGCTTGTTCCACCATTATCGGAACAAGGAGGCGTTGGTCGCCGATGTGCTGGAGAATAGCCTGAATGGCTTTCGCACGCGTGTGGAAAGCATGCACAACCAGCCCGCCCAGCGCCAGTTGGATGCTTTCCTGGATATTTACCAACGCCGTATTGGTGCCGGCAGCCGCCTGTGCTCCGTCAGCGGGGTGACCGGGGATTGGGACCACTTGGGAGAAGAGCCTCGGTACTGGGCGCTGGAGCTGCTCTACGAACAAACTGCCTGGCTGAAGAGAATTGCCGAATTGGCCGGCTTTGCCCATAGCCCAGCCGAAGCGGAGGCCTGGGCAGAACAGATCATGGTTAGAATTCAGGGCGCCATGCTGCTTTCCAGGGTGCAGAGCAGTCCCCTGCCATTAGAACGCACCATCGCGCTAATGCGCACTGAGTGGGCACGAACCACTAGCGCTAGCTGATATCCATTTATAGTCACCATAGCCCATCAAGGGCTTTTTTTACCCGTCGACAGACTACCTACTGGTAGGTAGATTAGGAGAAGATTGATGAATAGCCACTCGGTCACTCAGGTAATGCGCTTCAAGCTGATTCAAGGGCTCTCATGGGTATTTCCGGAGTACTTCGGGGCTATTGGAACCCGGCTGTTTCTTCAGCCCCAACGTGCCGCACCCGTCACCCGCTGGCAGAATGCTTTTGCAGACTTTGATAAGTCCGTGATTGAGGTTCAGGGGCTACGCATCCCCTTCTGGCACAAGGGCAGCGGCCCGCAGATACTGCTGGTACATGGCTGGGAAAATGACCACTTTGCATTGGGCGGTTTTGTTCAGCCGCTGCTGGACCAGGGCTACTCGGTAGCCGCACTGGACCTGCCGGCGCATGGCGAGGCCGATGGCAAAGCCGCGCCGCTGCCACTTATGGCACAGGCCATTGCTGCAGTCGGGCAGGCCTTACCAGCCCTGCACGCGGTAATCGCCCATTCAGTGGGGGGCGCCACCAGCGTTCTGGCCATGGAAGAGTATGCTCTGAATGCCAGCAGGTTGGTGCTGATTGGTGCACCCCAGGCGGCCAGCAAGCAGGCGATAGGTCAGGCGCTCGCTACCGGGCTGTCCAGCAGGGCGATAAAGCGCATGGAGCGTCAGTTGCAACATCGCCTGGCGGCGCCCCTGGAGCACTTTCAGGTCGACCGTGGGCTGGGGCGCATTGATTGCCAAGTATTGTTGGTGCATGCGCACGACGACCGGGTGGTGCCGATACGGGCTGCGCAAAAGAACGCCGCCGCCAGGGCATCGCAAACACTCTGGCTGGACCAGGGCGGCCATAACCGGCCGCTCGGCGATCCGCTCGTCATCGGCTCTGTCATCGATTTCCTGAAAATATCCAGACGCAAGAACCGTCACCCATCCGGACTGCGCTATCATCCTCGATTCGCACAGTCAGTTGTTCAGAACAGCGTCCCGCATAACGCTGAGCAGAGTTATGCGGGCCAAAGCCAGGCAGAACCGTCATGAACAGAAATGTAGTGGTACTTACCGCGGCCACCTGCGCAGTGGGCACACAAACCTTCGTTTTCGCCGGCCTGCTGATCGAGCTGGCTGCGGATATGGGCATCACGGTCGCGGTCGCAGGTTATCTCGCTGCTGCTTACGCGTTGACCTACGCCTTTACCGCGCCCTTTATCGCGCTGCGCACCGGGCAATTGGAACGCCGACGGCTGTTGTGGGTTTCATTGCTGGTGCTGGGTTTGATCAACCTCTGCGCCGCAATGGCCAGCACCTTTACCGAACTGATCAGCTTGCGCATCCTCGCCGGGCTGGGAGCCACCCTGGTTACACCCGTGGTGCCAGCCGTGGTCGCCAGCCTGCTGCCACCGGAGCGCCGTGGGCCGGCGTTAGCCATGGTCATGGGCGGTATGGTACTGGCCTTTATGTTCGGCATGCCGTTGGGCAGTCTGATCGGCGCGCAGTTCGGCTGGCGCTCCACCTTTGTTCTTGCTGCGGTGCTGTGTGTTGGCGCGGCGCTGGCGATTCGACTGGTATTACCGCAGGTGACTAGCCAGGACCAGAGCGGCTGGCGTTTGCTGAAACTGGGCTGGCATCCGCCAGTGCGCCGCCTGTTGATCATGACCTTGACCACGTTCTGCGCGACCTTCTGCGTAGTGCCCTTTATCGCACCGGTAATGAAGATCATCATCGGCAGCACTGAATGGGTGGCCTTCTCGCAGATGCTGGTCGGTGTTGGCGCACTCTGTGGTGTGGTGATTGCGGGGCGGCTTGGCACACCGAGCAATCCTGGCCGGGTACTCAAGCGGGCTTTCGTCGTCGTGGCAGCTACGCAAATACTGTATTCATCCTCGATGATCTGGCTACCCGGGCTGGGCGTGATCAGTTGGCTGGGATTGAGTTTTGCCGTGGTCTTCGGTGCCTCGGCGCTGTTCTTCATGAGCCCGCTGATGCAGGCGCAACTGCTTGAAGCAGCGCCCCATGCCAGGCAGGTCACATTGGCGCTGAATGGCTCGATGATGTTTCTCGGTCAGGGTGCAGGTGCAGCCATCGGCGCCCAGGTAACCCAGGCCTTTTCCATGCCGATGATTGGCCTGGCGGGGGCCAGCGTGGCGATGATCGGCTGGTACTGTGCGCGCATGCTGCAGGCCAGTCCGGTCGCCATGGCCAGCCAGAGCGCCGCCTGAATCCTGTTACCGGGCTGCTTTCGGCAGCCCGAGCGAGATCAGCGCAGCTAGCGCAACAAAGGCACTGGACACCCAGAGGCAGGCCTCCAGCCCGTAGGCCTGATACACCCAACCCGACAGCAGGGTGCCGATCAAGCGGCCCAGTGCATTGGACATGTAGTAAAAGCCCACATCCAGGGATACGCCATCGGCCTGGGCGTAGGAGACGATCAGATAGCTGTGCAGCGAGGAGTTCACCGCGAACAGCAAGCCAAACAGCATCAAGCCGCCCAGCAGCACCCATTGCGCATTCAGCTCAGAGTACAGGCCCAGCGCAATTGCAGCAGGTAGTAGTGACAAGGCGGCAGCCCAGCCAAAGGCAGCCCTCCCCCCCGGCACTCTTCCTGCCCCTTTTCCGGTAATCGATGGCGCCACCGATTGTACGATGCCGTAACCGATGATCCAGCAAGCCATAAAGCCGCCAACCATCCAGAAGTCCCAGCCGAATACACTGCTCAGGTAGACCGGTAGCGCGATAACGAACCAGACGTCTCGAGCGCCGAAAAGGAACATGCGCGCCCCAGACAGGATATTGATCCGCCGGCTTTTCGACAGCAACTCGCGAAACTTGGGCTTGGCGGTCGCCTTGCCCAGATCCTTTTTCAGCAGAAACAGGCTTGTTAACCATACGCCAGCCAGGACCAGCGCCATCACCAGCACCGCGCCAGCAAATCCAAGCAGCGCCAGCAGACCTCCGCCAAGAAAGAAGCCTACGCCCTTGAGCGCGTTTTTCGACCCGGTTAGCAGCGCCACCCAGCGATACAAAGCGCCCTGCTGGCTGTCCGGCACCAACAGCTTAATCGAGCTCTTGGCGCTCATCTTGTTCAGGTCCTTGGCCACCCCGGACATCGCCTGCGCTGCCATCACCCACACTACCGTCAGCCATTCGGCGGGCACTGTGAGCATCAACAGCGCCATCACCTGCAAGGCCAAACCTATATTCATGGTCCGGTTCAGGCCGATGCGCGCGCCCAGATAACCGCCGACCAGATTGGTGATCACACCAAATATTTCGTAGAACAGAAACAGCGCGGCAATCTGCAGCGGGGTATAACCCAGACTGTAGAAATGCAGCACTACCAGCATGCGCAGCGCGCCGTCGGTCAGGGTGAAAGCCCAGTAATTGCCGGTAACCACCAGGTACTGACGGACATCCGGCGACAAACGCGCGAGCATGCCCATCATCAGTTCGCCTGACCGACCAGCCGAGCCAGCTCGACGGTGCGGTTGGCGTAACCCCACTCATTGTCATACCAGGCATAGATCTTCACCTGAGTCCCGTTGACCACCATGGTCGACGGGGCATCAATGATCGAAGAGCGCGGATCGGTACGATAATCGATCGATACCAGTGGGCGCTCCTCATAGCCCAGTATGTCCTTGAGCTCACCCTCGGCAGCCTCCTTGAACCAGGCATTTAGCTCTTCAACACTGGTGGCTTTTTCCACCTCGAACACGCAATCGGTCAGCGACGCATTGGCCAGCGGCACACGCACCGCATGCCCGTTCAGCTTGCCACGCAGTTCGGGGAATATCTCCGCAATAGCAGTAGCCGAGCCGGTGGTGGTTGGGATCAGACTCATGCCACAGGCGCGCGCGCGGCGCAGGTCCTTGTGCGGCTGGTCAAGAATACTCTGGGTATTGGTCAGGTCGTGAATGGTGGTGATGGAGCCGTGCTTGATGCCGAGCTTCTCGTGCACGATCTTGACCACCGGGGCCAGGCAGTTGGTGGTACAGGACGCGGCTGTAACAATCTTGTGCCGCGCCGGATCGAACAAATGTTGGTTGACGCCCATCACCACATTCAGGGCTTCCGGCTCCTTGACCGGCGCACTGACGACCACACGCTTCACCCCTTGATCCAGATAAGCCTGCAACGCCTTGACGGTCTTGTTCACGCCGCTGGCCTCAATCACCAAATCGCAGCCCGACCAGTCGGTATCGGCAATAGCCTTGTTCTGCGTCAGCTGGATGCGCTTGCCGGCAATAACCAGTGCATCGGCTTCATGCGCGGCTTCCTGCTGCCAACGCCCATGTACCGAGTCGAAATTCAACAGATGCGCATGGGTGGCGGCATCCCCCGCCGGATCATTGATCTGCACGAACTCCAGCTCCGGCCAGTCCCAGGCGGCGCGCACCAACAACTTGCCGATGCGGCCAAAACCGTTGATACCTACCTTGATAGTCATGTCTGATCTCCCGAACAAGTGAATAGCTGACCCGCAATACGGGTTCGTTGAAATGCGTAGGGCCGCGCTCAGATACTGCGCTGGCTAACCCGCGCAGATAACGCTTCGGCCGTCTCGCGGCGCTCCGAGTAGCGGTCCACTAGGTAATCGGACTGCTCACGCAATAACAGGGTGAACTTCATCAGCTCTTCCATCACATCCACCACCCGGTCGTAATAAGCCGAAGGCTTCATGCGGCCACACTCAAACTCCAGAAAGGCCTTGGGAACTGAAGACTGATTGGGGATGCAGACCATGCGCATCCAGCGTCCCAGTACGCGCAGCTGATTGACCACATTGAACGATTGCGAGCCACCGCATACCTGCATTACCGCCAACGTCTTGCCCTGGGTAGGGCGCACGGCGCCCAGCGCCAACGGCACCCAGTCGATCTGCGACTTGAATACGCCGGTCATCGCACCGTGTCGCTCTGGCGAGCACCAGACCTGGCCCTCGGACCATTGCATCCACTCGCGCAGTTGCTGCACCTTGGGATGAGTGTCCGGCGCGTCATCGGGCATCGGCAAGCCAGAGGGATCGAATATGCGCGTTTCCGCGCCCAGGTGTTGCAGCAGCCGCGCGGCCTCCTCCGTCAGCAAACGGCTGAAGGAAGTAGGTCGATTGGAACCGTACAACAGCAGAATACGCGTCGGATGTTGCAGTTCAGGCGTTCGCCCGAGCTGATCAGTATCAGGGGCTGGCAACTGATCAGCATCCAGGGCAGGAAGGTCATCTTTCATGTTTGGCTCCTGGTGATCAGCAACAGGCTGACTGACGTAGCGGGCGATCGCCCATGGCCCCGAGTTGATTCAGGTTCGCGTCTAACCAATCGGCGTTGGCCTGCAAGGTGCTTTGCAGCACCTGCGTAACCCACTCGGGCAGATCCGCCGCCAGGCTGTAATACACCCACTGACCCTGCCGACGATCCTGCAACAGACCGCATTGGCGTAGCTCGGCCAGATGGCGGGAGATTTTCGGTTGGCTGACGTCCAGGGCACAGGTGAGCTCGCACACACACAGCTCGCCTTCTCGGGCGATCAGCAGCATCGAGCGCAGGCGCGTTTCATCAGCCAGGCACTTGAAGACTTTGAGGGGTAACAACTGCATCCACCGGTACTCCGGATTCCATTTGAAATCACCATATATGAAATTTCGTATATATGAAATAGTGAATATATAGTGCGCGGCTTAATCGATGCGCGGGTTAGTTTGAGTCCGCTTGGATTCCCGCCTGCGCGGGAATGACGAGTGGGCGCGGGAATGACGAGCAAGGGGGGTCTGATTCCGGTCGGGAGGCAGACGAAGACCGAGGGAGAAAGCAGCGCCGCGCGGGGAAAACGCGGCGGGCGCAGGGCTATGGCGTTAGATCAACAGCAGCGTCGCCAGGCCAAGGAAGGCAAAGAAGCCAACAACGTCGGTCACGGTCGTCAGTATCACCCCGCCCGCCAGCGCCGGGTCAATGCCAAACCGGCGCAGAATCAGTGGGATGGTCAAGCCAGCCAACGCGGCGCACACGAGATTAAGCAGGATCGCCGCAGCAATGATGCCGCCAATTTTCCAACTGCCGAACCAGAACACCGCCAGCGCTGCGACCACCACGGACCAGAGCAGACCGTTGAGCAGGCCGATACCCATTTCCTTGACCAGCAGCGCCTTGGCATTGCCGCCTTCGACCTGGCCCAGCGCCAGACCACGAATCACTAGCGTCAGGGTCTGGCTCCCTGCGATGCCGCCCATACTGGCCACGATGGGCATCAGTACCGCCAGTGCCACAATCTGCTCCAGGGTGCCCTGAAACTGGCCGATAACCCAGGCGGCGAGAAAGGCAGTGATCAGGTTGATGCCCAGCCACACCGAGCGGCGCCGGGTACTGGTGAGAATCGGCGCAAACATGTCGGCCTCGTCATCCAGACCGGCCATATTCATGATCGCCCGGTCGGAATCCTCACGGATAATGTCCATCACGTCATCCACGGTAATACGCCCGAGCAACTCGCCCTGCTCGTTGGTCACCGCCGCGGACAACATGTCCAGATCCTCGAATCGCCGAGCCACTTCCTGGCTGCTGAGTTCTACGCCCAGCGGTTTGAAGTCCGCGTCCATGACCTCGCTGACCTTGGCATCCGGCGAGCTGGTCACCAACCGGCTCAAACGCAACACACCCTGGTAGCGATTCTTGCGATCCACCACCATGACCTTGTCGGTGTGGTCCGGCAAATCCTCCAGCAGACGCAAATAACGCAGAATCGAACCCACCTTGACCTCTGCCCGCACCGATATATGGTCGGTGTTCATCAGGCCGCCGGCACTGTCCTCCGGATAGGAAAGCATCGCCACCAGTTGCTGGCGCTTGATCTCGTCCATCGACAGCAACAGCTGCCGGCCCGAGCCCTTGGGCAGCGCCTGAATCAGGTCAACCAGGTCATCCAGATCGAGCTTGCGCGCAGCAGCGACCAGCTCTTCTTCATCCATCTCCAGTGCAAGATTGGCCCGCACCTCGTCGTGCAGGTGCACCAGCACCTTGCCGGCGCGTTCGTTATCCAGCGTTTCCCATACCGCGCTGCGCTCATCCGGCGGCAGGGCCTCAAGCAAGCCCGCGGCCTTGGCCGGATGCATATGCCGGAAGACCTTGCCAATACGCTTGAACTTGCCCGCTTCCAGCGCCTCACGCACGCTACTGATCTGTGTGTACAGGTGCTCTTCACCGGCATCCAGCGCTTCTTCCAGGCCGGGTTCGTCGTGGTCGCGGTGCAGCGTGGCGGCCAGTTGGGGAGTGAGATGGCGCAGCACAGCCGCTTCCTGATCGTCGCCGACCTGCTGCCAGACCGCCTGACGCTGCTCGCTGTCCAGCGCTTCGAGCAGGCTGGCAAGTTTTCCCGGGTGCATCGCGCGCAGCAGTTTGCGCAAGCGCTTGTGCTTGCCTTTGCTGAGCGCATCAATTACCGCATCCTGTGCGGTATGAATGGCGGTATGAGAGCCGCCGACCCGGTCTTCACTGCTCAAAAACGATACTCCTGTGATGCTGAAGGCAAACTGGCGGGACAGTGTTCAGACGCCGAAGAAGAGTAATAGATCACCCTATGTTACAAGCGGGTACACATTGTGCAGGTGGTTTTAATGTAACCGCAGCGCTATGCCAGTGCCAAGATCACCGGCCGCGCAATAGAAGGGTTTGAAACGAGTCAGGCCGCCGAATGGCGGCCTGACGGGGAGCGTCACTCTTCGTAGGCTTCGATCGGCGGACAGGCGCAAAACAGATTGCGGTCGCCGTAGACGTTGTCGATGCGGTTCACACTCGGCCAGAACTTGTTGGCCGCGACCCAGGCCTGAGGGAACACCGCCTCCTGCCGGGAGTAGCTGCGCTCCCATTCCCCAGTAATATCAGCCAAGGTATGCGGGGCGTTGTGCAGCGGATTATCCTCGGCACTCCACTCGCCCTTCTCCACCCGGCTGATTTCGCTGCGGATGGTCAACATGGCATCGACAAAGCGATCCAGCTCGGCTTTGGATTCGCTCTCGGTCGGCTCGATCATGAGCGTTCCGGATACCGGGAAGGACATGGTCGGCGCATGGAAACCGAAGTCCATCAGGCGCTTGGCGACGTCTTCCTCGCTGATGCCGGACGCGGCCTTGAGCGGGCGGATATCGATGATGCACTCATGCGCGACGCGGCCATTACGGCCGCTGTACAGCACCGGATAGGCCTCGCCCAGGCGCTTGGCCAGATAGTTGGCATTCAGGATCGCAACCTCGGTGGCCTGGCGCAGACCCTGAGCGCCCATCAGCGCAATATAGGTCCAACTGATCGGCAAAATGCTCGCGCTGCCCCAGGGCGCTGCACTGACCGCGCCGTTCTCTTCATTCGGGCCATCCAGCGGCACGACCGGGTGATTGGCAACGAAAGGTGCCAGGTGCGCCTTGACGCCAATCGGGCCCATGCCCGGGCCACCACCGCCGTGGGGAATACAGAAGGTCTTGTGCAGGTTCATGTGCGACACGTCGGCACCGATGTCCGCCGGGCGGGTCAACGCTACCTGGGCATTCAGGTTGGCGCCGTCCATGTACACCTGGCCGCCGTGCTGGTGAATGATGTCGCAGATCTCGCGAATGCCTTCTTCATACACGCCGTGAGTGGACGGGTAGGTAATCATCAGGCAGGACAGGTTGCCAGCGTTGTCTTCCGCTTTCTGACGCAGATCGGCGATATCCACGTTACCCTGATCATCGCAGCTGACCAGTACCACGCGCATGCTCGCCATCATCGCCGACGCCGGGTTGGTGCCGTGAGCCGAGGTCGGGATCAGACACACATTGCGGTGATCGTCGCCATTGGCTTCGTGGAACTTGCGGATCGCCAACAGGCCGGCGTACTCGCCCTGCGCGCCAGAGTTGGGCTGCATACAGATGGCATCAAAGCCAGTGATCTCGCGCAGCATGGTTTCCAGCTCGTCGATCATGATCTTGTAACCCTGGGCCTGCGCCAGCGGCGCAAAGGGATGCAACTGGCCGAATTCGGGCCAGGTGATCGGAATCATCTCGGTGGTGGCGTTGAGTTTCATGGTGCAGGAACCCAGCGGAATCATCGCGTGGTTAAGCGCCAGATCCTTGTTTTCCAGGGACTTGATATAACGCAGCATCTCGGTTTCGGAGTGATAGCTGTTGAACACCGGGTGCGTCATAAATGCCGACTGACGACGCAGCGCGTCGGGAATGCCCAGGCCAGAAGCGGCGACCTGATCATCCAGCGCGGCCAGATCCTGGCTTTGCTGATCACCGGTAAAACATGCCAACAGCGCTTCTACGGTGCTACGGGTGCTGGTTTCATCCAGGCTGACGCCCAGGTGATCGGCGTCGATCAGGCGCAGATTGATCCGCGCATCGCGAGCGCGTTCGACGATCTCTGATGCATTGCCCGGTACCTTGAAGGTCAGAGTGTCGAAGAAATACTGATTCTGCCGGGTGATACCGCGATTTTCGAGTGCGGTAGCCAGTATTCCGGTCAGACGCTGAACACGCTGGGCGATGGTCTTCAAGCCTTCCGGCCCGTGGTACACCGCATAGAAACTGGCGATATTCGCCAGCAGCACCTGTGCGGTACAGATGTTGGAGTTAGCCTTCTCGCGGCGAATATGCTGCTCGCGCGTCTGCAACGCCATGCGCAACGCGCGATTACCGCGGGTATCGATCGACACACCGATGATGCGACCCGGCATTGCGCGTTTGTAGGCATCACGAGTGGCAAAGAAAGCCGCATGCGGCCCGCCGTAGCCCATGGGTACACCAAAGCGCTGCGCCGACCCAAAGACCACATCCGCGCCCAGCTCACCGGGCGGCGTCAGCAGCACCAGGCTAAGCAGGTCAGCCGCGACACAAGCCAGGCCGTTCTGCGCATGTACAGTATCAATCAGCGGTTTAAGGTCACGAATCTCGCCCCAGGTATTCGGATATTGGAACAACGCGCCGAATACTTCGTGCTGACCCAGGTCGGCGACATCATCGACAACGACGTCAAAGCCAAAGGCTTCGGCCCGGGTCTTGACCACAGAAATGGTCTGCGGATGGCAATCCTGATCGATAAAGAACAGGTTGCTCTTGCTCTTGGCTACACGCTTGGCCAGGGCCATTGCTTCGGCGGCAGCGGTGGCTTCGTCCAGCAGTGAGGCGCTGGCCAGCTCCATGCCCGTCAAATCAATAGTCACCTGCTGGAAATTCAGCAGCGACTCCAGACGGCCCTGGGCAATCTCCGGCTGATATGGCGTATAGGCGGTATACCAACCGGGGTTTTCCAGTACGTTACGCAGGATGACCGTCGGCGTCAGAGTGCCGTGGTAACCCATGCCGATGCAGGAGGTATAAATTTCGTTCTTGCTGGCCACGCCCTTGAGATACCCCAGCACTTCCGCTTCGCTGCGTGGTGCCTGCATGTTCAGCAGATCCTTGCGCAGGATACTTTGCGGCACGGTCTGGTTGATCAACGCATCCAGCGATTCGACACCGAGGGTATCGAGCATGGCCTGCTGCTCAGCGGCATCCGGGCCGATGTGGCGGCGCAGGAAGGCATCGGTCTGTTCCAGATCGGTAAGGCTTGGGGTACGGCTCATGGGGGGCACCTGTTAAAAATATGTAGGGCTGTATCGTAGTGGTTCGGGTAGTCCGTGCCTGCCAGGTACAGCGGTCTCAGACTCGCCGTGAATACATCCGTGTAGGCTCATCGATGGCATCCATGCCATCGACGGTCTGAGACCGCCGCACCTGGCAAGCTCGCCATCGCCGCAGAGCACGCGGGTCCGCAGGAAACATTGATCCGTAGCACGGAGCCAGATCAGCGCTGTTGGCTTTCACCTGTTTCAGACCGTCGACGCCCTGGACGGGCGTCGCCGAGCCCACATGGATGTGCTTGTAGCGTGTCTGGAACAGGTGAAAGCCAACAGCGCAAACCACTCAAACCTGTCCTGATCAATGTTGCCTAACGCGAAATCAGATGGACGCACCATAGGCATCAGCATCCATCAGCTTGTCCAGCTCACTGGTGTCAGACGGCTTGATCTTGAAGAACCAGGCGCCCTCATAGGGCTCGCTGTTAACCAGCTCCGGGCCGTCGGCCAGGGCTTCGTTGACCGCAACCACTTCACCGCTGACTGGGGCATAGATGTCTGAAGCAGCTTTCACCGACTCGACCACAGCGCACTCTTCACCGGCGCTGACGGTACGGCCGACATCGGGCAGCTCAACGAAGACCACATCACCCAGCAAGTCCTGAGCGTGGTCGGTAATACCGATAGTAACGGTGCCATCAGCTTCCTGACGGGTCCATTCGTGGCTGGCAGCGTAACGCAGATCAGCAGGGATATTGCTCATGGGATGATCCTCAACAGAAATGGGAAAACTTATTCGAATACGGCCTGACCGTGACGCACAAAACCGGGCTTGATCACCCGAACGTCCATCAGCTTGCCGCGAATCTCGACTTGCGCCTTGTCACCAGTGGCGCGCGGCACTCTGGCCAGAGCGATGGAGCAGCCCAGTGTAGGAGAAAAACTGCCACTGGTAATTTCGCCCTCGCCAACACCCTCGACGATGACCTTCTGATGGCCGCGCAGCACCGCGCGCTCACGCATCACCAGACCTACCAGCTTGGGCTGATCACCCGCTTCACGCTGGGCCTCCAGCGCCTTGCGGCCGATAAAGTCACGCTCGGCAGGCTCCCAGGCAATGGTCCAGGCCATATTGGCTGCCAACGGCGAAATGGTCTCATCCATATCGGAGCCGTAGAGGTTCATGCCGGCTTCCAGGCGCAAGGTGTCACGCGCGCCTAGGCCGCAAGGCTTGCAGCCAGCAGCGAGTAATGCGTTCCAGAATTCGGGGGCCTGATCGGCGGGGAGGATGATTTCCAGACCGTCCTCACCGGTATAACCGGTACGGCCGATAAACCACTCATCTTCGATCAGGCCCTGGAAGGGCTTCAGATCATTGATCAGCGAGGCGCGGCGATCACTGACCACGCTGGCGGTGACTGCACGCGCCCGCGGCCCCTGAATGGCCAGCATGGCCAGGTCGGAGCGCTCGGTGAGTTTGACAGCAAAGCCATCAGCCTGACTGTTCATCCAGGCCAGGTCTTTCTCGCGAGTGGCCGCGTTGACCACCACGCGGTAGCCATTGTCGGCCAGGTACACAATCAGATCGTCAATAACGCCGCCCTGCTCATTGAGCATGCCGCTGTATAGCGCCTTGCCAGCCGTGGTCAACCGGGCCACGTCATTAGCCAGCAGGTACTGTAGAAAATCCTTGGCTTCGCTGCCGGTCACATCTACTACGGTCATGTGCGAGACGTCGAACATACCAACATCACGGCGTACCTGATGATGTTCTTCCATTTGCGAGCCGTAGTGCAGGGGCATATCCCAGCCACCAAAATCGACCATTTTGGCGCCGGATGCCAGATGCTGATCATATAGGGGAGTGCGCGAACCCATGCGGCCGTCCTTCAATGCTGAGGGAGTGTATTAGGATGTGAATTGTAGCCATAAACGCAGCGCTTTTGCAGCTTTTGACCCAGATTCAACGCCGCGCTGATCGACGGATCAGCACAATCACCGGAATCAAGCCTACCAGCACCAATGTCAGCGCCGGCAAAGAGGCTCTGGCCCAGTCGCCTTCAGCAGTCAGACCATGGATACGAACTGCCAGGGTATCCCAACCAAAGGGGCGCATCAGCAGTGTAGCCGGCATTTCCTTGAGCACATCGACGAACACCAGCAGCGATGCACTAAGAATACCTGGCAGCAGCAACGGCAGATAAATCCGGATGAACACCCGCCAGCCCGACTGCCCTAGGCTTTGCGCCGCTTCCGGCAGCGACGGTCGGATGCGCGCCAGTGAGGTGTCCAACGGACCAAAGGCCACCGCCATAAAACGGATAAGGTAGGCCAAGAGCAGCGCAAACAGGCTGCCCAGCAACAGCGGCGCCGGTTGCTCTTCACCCAACCAGCCGCGAAGGGGGATCAGCAAGTGATTGTCGGCGATGCTGAAAGCAAACATGATTGCCACCGCCAACACCGAACCCGGCAACGCATAACCCAGATTGGCAACGGCCACGGCGCTGCGCACCCTGCGTACGGGTTGAAAGCGTCGAGCCAGGACCAGCAGGATGCCCAGCGTCACCGTCATCAACGCGGCCATGGCGCCTAACAGCAGGGTGTTCTGGATCAAGGACCAGTAGCGCTCATCCAAATCGTTCAAGCCACTGCGCAGCAGCCAATAGGCGAGCTGAATAACCGGGATGATAAAAGCGACCGACAGTACCAGCAGACAAAAGCCTGTTGCTAGCGCCGCCTTGACGCCGCGCAGACGGTAGATGGCACCCTGGCGCGGCCGATCAATGCCGGGAAAGCGCTTGCTGCCCTGCGCGCGGCGTTCAGCGAACAACGCCATGAACACGAACAGCAGCAGGACGCTGGCCAGTTGAGTAGCTGTTTGCAGGCTGAAGAATCCGTACCAGGTCTTGTAGATAGCCGTGGTGAAGGTGTCGTAGTTAAAGGCTGATACCGCGCCGAAGTCCGCCAGCGTTTCCATCACCGCAAGAGCGGTACCAGCGCCAATCGCCGGTCGAGCCATAGGCAGCGCAACTCGCCAGAAGCCCTGCCAGGGTGTCTGCCCGAGGATGCGCGAGGCTTCCATCAAACCCTTGCCCTGCGCCATGAAGGCGCTGCGCGCCAGCAGATAGACGTAGGGATAAAACACCAGCACCAGAACGGTAATCACGCCACCGGTGGAGCGTATTGAAAACATGCGAAAATCGCTGCCTAACCATCCCCGCAGAAAGGTCTGCACCGGGCCAGCAAAGTCCAGCACACCGATCATCACAAAGGCCAGCACGTAGGCAGGTATGGCAAAGGGCAGCATCAGTGCCCAATCCAGCCAGCGCCGCCCGGGGAATTCGCACAGGCTGATTAGCCAGGCCAGGCTGACACCCAGGATCAACACGCCGATGATCACCCCGACGACCAGGGTCAGCGTATTACCGATCAGACGAAATAACTGGGTTTGCAGCAGGTGAGACCATATTTCACCATCCACTGCCTGCCAACTGAACAGCAGCACCAGCAAAGGCATGATGACCAACGCAGCAGAAAGATAAGCAACCCAGCGCCAGCGGGGCATAGTGGATATCAGGCGTCTGGGCACAACCGCTCCTGTTGGTTTGAAAGTCGATAATCGGAAACGGACACGCCCGGTTCAGGACCGGGCGCGCAGTATATCGAGAAAAACCAGTTGTGACTCATGGCCGGCGAAAGTCGGCCATGAGTTCCGAGCGAATCAGTCCCAGCGCTCGCGATCCATCAACATGACGGCTTCAGGCTGGCGACGGCCGGCCACTTCCACATTGATGGTGTCTTTTTTGAAATCACCCCAGGCCGCCACTTCATCAGACGGCTTGACCGACTCATTGGCAGGGAACTCCTGATTCACATCAGCAAAGATTCGCTGGGCTTCCGGCGTGGTCATCCACTCCAGGAACTTGATCGCCTCTTCCGGCTGCTTGGTGTGCTTGGTAACACCGGCACCCGAAATATTCACGTGCACGCCGCGGTCATCCTGGTTCGGCCAGAATAACGCCACTTTCACGTCCGGATTGTCCTTGTGCAGACGGCCGAAATAGTAAGTATTAACGATACCCACATCACACTGACCGGCATCGATCGCTTCCATCAATGACGTATCGTTGGAGAATACCGGGGTCTCGAGGTTGCTTACCCAACCCTTCACCACCTCTGTCGTGCGCTCTTCACCCAGGGTTTCGATCATGGTGGCGACCAGCGACTGGTTATAGACCTTCTTCGAGGTACGCAGGCACAGCCGGCCTTTCCACTCGTCATCTGCCAAGGCTTCATAGGTGCTCAGGTCTGCAGGATCAACCCGCTCGGTAGAGTAGACGATGGTGCGGGCGCGCAACGACAGACCCGTCCACTGACCACTTTCTGCCCGGTACTGACTGGGGATATTGCCCTCAATGACATCCGACTTGACCGCGCGGAACAGCCCCATTTGCTCGGCTTGCCACAGGTTACCCGCATCCACGGTGATGAACATATCAGCGGGAGTGTTGGCACCCTCAGCGCGCAGACGGGCCATCAAAGGCGCTTCGCTGTCAGTTATGTAGTTGATCTTGACGCCAGTCTGCTCGGTGTAAAGCTCGAATACCGGCTTGATCAGATGTTCCTGGCGGGATGAGTACACCACCAGTTCCTTGGCCTGGGCGACGCCAGTGAAAGCAGTCAGCGCCAGACTTACGGCAGCAACAGAACGGATAAAGGACATGGGCACGCCTCAGATTATGAAAATCGAAACAAGATGGTAATGATTCATATTTAGTTTATCAACTGTTACTCTGTGTGGGCATGTTCCTCCGCATGCCGAGCCAACGGGGGCAAGCGGCCGGTCAATCCCATCGCGCGCCGAATAATGATGGATTTCAGCGTGCCCTGCTGATCCAGCCATTGCATACCCGCGTTGCGAAGCCAGCGCAAAGACAGCGCATCGGCATCAAACAGCCGCTCAAAGCCTTCCATTGCTGCCATCACGCCCAGGTTGGCGCCCATACGCCGGCGCTCGTAACGCTGCAATACCGCCAGATCGGAGAGCCTTTCGCCGCGCCCCAACGCTGCCTTCAATACATCGGTCAATTCAGCCGCATCGAGCAACCCCAGATTGACGCCCTGCCCTGCCAGCGGGTGGATGCTGTGGGCCGCATCGCCGACCAACACCAGCCCGTCCATCACGTAGTCTTTTGCGTGGCGCTGGCGCAGCGCAATGCAGTGCCGAGCATCTACCGCAAACACCTGGCCCATCCGCTGCTCAATGGCTTCGGCAATGTCAGCGGCAAAGAGGTCATCAGACAGCGCCATCACCCGCTGAGCCTGATCCGGCACCAGCGACCAGACAATCGAACAGTAATGCCGCCCGTCCACATCCGGCAGTGGCAGATAAGCCAGCGGCCCACTGGGCAGAAACCGCTGCCAGGCAGTGTCCTGATGCGACTGACTAACCTGCACTGTGGTCACAACCGCGCTATGCAGATAATCCCACTCCCGCATGGCGAAACCCGCCAGCTCACGCAGCTTCGAGTTGCCCCCATCCGCGGCAACGATCAGCGGCGCATACAAACGTTCGCCGCCCACCAGGCCCAGGCGCCAGCCATCTTCTTCGCGGACCAGAGCCTCGACTTGCCGGCCGCCCAACAGGGTGACCCGGGAAGCGCGCAATGTATCCAGCAAGGCCTGTTGAATGCGATGATTCTCGACGATATGCCCCAGGCGTGGCTCGTCCAGACTGTGGGCGTCAAAGTGAATTTCCCCAGTGCCCTCCGCATCCCACACGTGCATATGGCGATATGCGCAACGCGCCTCGGCAGGGATGAGGGGCCACACGCCCAACTGAGTAAAAATACGCTCGGAGGCGGCGCTGAGCGCGCTGACTCGCGGATCGTAGCCAGAGGCCGTTGGCTGGCCGCTCAATGGCTGGTCGAGCGCCACCGCGTCCAGCACCGCGATACGCAAAGGCGTCTCGGCGAGCGCTGCGGCCAATGTCGCGCCGACCATACCCGCCCCGACGATTATCAGATCATATTGCTGGGCCAAGACCTTCTCCTCAAGATGCCTAGTCAGGCTTTCAAGCCCATAGCCCGCCGGGCAAAAAGGCGCCGCGCCGGTGGGAGCATGTCCAGACCCAACAAGCCGAGATTGCGCCCCATGGTCAGTAATGGCTGCGAATTGCTGAACAGCCGGGTCAGATAATCACTGAAAGCGACCGTCTGCCGCTGGTCTTGCTGCTGGCGCTGCAGGTACTGCTGCAACGTCGCCAACTCACCAGGCAAACGCTGCTGGCGGCCTGCGGCAATCAAGGTATCAGCCAGTGCCAGGGTATCGCGCAACGACAGGTTAAAACCCTGCCCGGCAATCGGATGCAGGCTGTGCGCCGCGTTACCCAGCACCACCAGATGCGGACGCACCTGCTCCTGCGCTTCTATCAGTTTAAGTGGGTAGCATGCGCGACTACCGACCTGGGTCAGCGCCCCCATACGGTAGCCAAATGCGTCCTGCAAGCGCGCCAAAAAGGCTTGATCAGGAAGAGACGCGACGCCGGCAGCCTCTTCTTCCGGCAAAGTCCAAACCAATGCACAGCGCTTGCCCGACAGCGGCAGCAGGGCTAGCGGGCCCGACTGGGTGAAGCGTTCGTACGCGACCGAATCATGCCCTTCGGACGAACTGACATTCGCGATAATGGCCATCTGACCGTAGGGTTTAACGTCGCGATGCACGCCAAGTTGTTCGAGCAAGCCTGAACGCCCCCCATCAGCCAGGACCAGCAAGTCGGTTCGCAGCTGCTGCGTTACGCCGTTCTGCTCGACATCCAACGTGTAACCACCCACCTGCGGCTGCACCCGGGAGACCCGAGCCGGCGCCAGCCACTCCACTACGTCATGATCCAGCGCGCCGAGCAACACCTTGCCCAGCAACGCGTTTTCTACCACATAACCCAGCGCGGGCACGCCTTCCTGTTGTGCCTCCAGCCGGGTGACGCCAGGATGACCACGATCGGACACGTGGATTCGCCGAATCGGCTCGGCACCCTTGGACAGTTCGGCCCATACACCGAGGCGCTCCAGCAGCAGGCGGCTACCATGGGATAGTGCCGTGGCGCGCGCGTCGTAGCTGGTCTGATGGCCTTCGCCAGGCGGATGCGCTTCAACCAATCTGATCCGCCAGCCAGCTTGCTTGGCGAAAGCTTGCAAGGCGAGCGCCAGGCAAGCGCCGACCATGCCGCCGCCGACAATGCTCAGCTGGCTGCTCACGCAGGCACTCCGGCACCCTGACGGGCTTCAGCCATCAGCGCTTCAATTTCATCCGGATCCTTGGGGACGCTGCCGCTGAGAATCTCGCAGCCGGACTTGGTCACGACCACATCATCTTCGATACGCACACCAATGCCGCGCCATTTACGCGGCACGCTGTCGTCGTTCGGGGCAATATAGATACCCGGCTCCACGGTCATGACCATACCCGCTTCCAGCTCGCGCCATTCGCCGCCGACCCGGTAGTCACCGACATCATGTACATCCATGCCCAACCAGTGGCCAGCGCGGTGCATGTAGAAACGCTTGTAGGTTTCGTTGGCAATCAGCTCTTCCAGATCGCCCTTGAGCAGGCCCAATTCCAGCAAGCCTGCAGTAATGACCCGCACAGTAGCTTCATGCGACTCATTCCAGTGGCGACCGGGGGCGATCACTTCGAATGCCGCGTGCTGGGCAGCCAGTACTATGTCGTAGATCGCCCGCTGCTCAGTGCTGAATCGACCGTTGGCGGGAAAGGTACGGGTAATGTCGCTGGCGTAGCAATCCAGTTCACAGCCGGCGTCGATCAGGATCAGGTCACCGTCGCGGATCTGGCTGGTATTCTCGGTGTAATGCAGGATGCAGCCATTACGCCCGGCAGCGACAATCGAGGAGTAGGCCGGCGAGCGGCTGCCATGGCGCATAAAGGTGTGCTGCAATTCGGCTTCCAGCTGATACTCGTAGGCGCCGGGCCGGCACACTTGCATCGCGCGGACATGCGCCTGCGCCGAGATTTCTGCGGCAGCCTGCATTACCTTGATTTCCGCCGCACTCTTGTACAGCCGCATGTCATGCAGCAGGTGATCCAGTGCGACGAATTCGTTGGGCGGCGACGCGCCGAGGCGCGCCTTGCTGCGGATCACATTGATCCAGTTGGTCAGCCGCCGATCAAAATCCTGGTTGGCGCCCATCGCGTAGTAGACGCGCTCGCGGCCTTCGATAAGGCCCGGCAGAATATCGTCGACATCGCTGATCGGGAACGCATCATCTGCGCCGTACTCACTGACAGCGCCCTCCTGCCCCGCCCGGTAGCCATCCCAGAGCTCGCGCTCCTTGTCTTTCTCGCGACAGAACAGTACATATTCGCCATGTTCACGTCCGGGAATCAACACCGCCACCGCTTCGGGTTCGGGAAAGCCGGTCAGGTACTGAAAATCGCTATCCTGGCGATACTGGTGCTCCACATCACGATTGCGCACATAGACTTGCGCAGCCGGCAGCACGGCAATGCTGTTGGGCTCCATTTGCGCCATCAGCGCCTTGCGTCGGCGCGCGTACTCTTGCCTGGATATATGCATGCTTACCTCGTGACGGGCTTTTATTAGCCGGAGTGTTCGGTACTCAACGTTCAGCGATAAATCAATGCAGCGCCGCTGGCGGCTTGGCCTGCTTGTCCGCCTCGGGCTGGCATTCACTGAAGATCATCAGCACTGCCATGCGCACGTACTCCATGACTTCCATGAAATCGACCTCATTGGCCTCGGACTCTTCCAGATCCGTTTGCACCTGAGCAATCGCGGCAAAATCATGCAGCGCGCTATCGGCCTCCTCGCTCAGCTCGCCCTCACGCTCGACCAGCCCGAAACCACCTAGAAAGCCTTCACACCACTGGCCCAACGCTTGAGTGCGGTGATCTACCGTGGCGCTGTCGTCCGGCAATAGCAAGGTTACATCGAAGCCGCCGCCGGACAGCTCTGCCAGGCTGGCGTCATATAGCTGAATCAGTTGCACCTTGCCAGCTTCGGGCACAGTGCCGCGGGCGTCCAGCAACTCACTGGCGACATTCAACCAGGTACCATGGTCGTAACGTGCACCAGCGGACAACCGCCCAACCAGGTGCCCGTGCATCTCGGCAGGGAAACCCGCCGCACCCAGATCGTTGAACAATTGCGTGTAGCGGTCGAAGTCAAAAACGGAAGGCATCAAAGCCATAATATCGGGGCCTCTCGGGGGGCATAAGCAGGGTAAGCAGATAACTTTGCAGGAAATGTTTCCATTGTTGTGTAATCTACTGCGCAACAGCATCAGGGTCCAGTCTACCAGCCAGCACCAGGCCGGCACACACGCCAAGCAGGAACCGTTGTTTGACCGCCTTGAACAGCCCCACTATAGTTGGCCAAAACCGGGATGACAGAATGGCGCAAATGGAAGAACCCGATATCAACACGCTGACCCTCAAAGTGGGCCAGTTGATCGAGCTGTGCGATAGGCTCCAGGCACAGAACCAGCATCTGCATGTCCAGGAAAAAGCTTGGCGTGAAGAACGATTGCAGTTAATTGAAAAGAACGATTTGGCCCGTCAGAAGGTCGAAGCCATGATATCGCGTCTCAAATCCCTGGAGCATGATTCATGAGCACCGCCCTGACTGTCACTTTGCACATCCTTGACAAGGAATATCGCGTCAGCTGCCCGCCGGAAGAGCGCAGCAATCTGGAACAGGCTGCGCGCCATCTGGATACCACCATGCGCGACATCCGCAACAGCGGGAAAGTGATTGGCATCGAGCGCATCGCAGTCATGGCCGCGTTGAATATTAGCCACGACATGCTTACCGGTACGCGCCAGCAGGACAGCACGCTGGACAGCCAGCAAAAGCACATCAATGACCTGGTTAGCCGCCTTGATCAGGCCCTGGCCCGCCATCAGCCCTGAGCAGTCAGACCCAATCGGTCATGAAAGTGCGGGGAGAAACCTGTATAGTGGCTTCTGTCCCTGGGGTGTTTGCCAGTCGGTGATGTCCCTGAGCCGATACTCCTGTAGAAGGAGGCCACGCGTTGCTGCCAGTGTGCATGTCCGCATGACGGAAAGCCTGAGGAAGTGCCGTGTCCCCCACCTTGAACTTTCGGGTTCAAGGGCTAACCCGACAGCGGCATTTCCGGGGACTCTACCTTGAATACAGCATCAAGAAGCGCGCTACGCAGTCAGTTGCGCGCAGCCCGTCGGGCGCTCCCCCCTAGTCAACAACGTCACGCCAGCCGCCAGCTGTTTCGTCGCCTGGCCCAGCATCCGCTGTTCCGACGTAGCCAACATATTGCTTTCTATCTGGCAAATGACGGCGAAATCGATCCCGCACCACTGTTCAAGCACGCCCGCCAGTTGGGCAAGATTTGCTATGTGCCGGTGCTGCGACGCTGGCCGTCAACGAAAATGGCCTTTCAACGCCTTACCCCTGACCAACGCTGGCATAAGAATCGTTTTGGTATCAGCGAGCCGGTGGCCAATGCGCGATTGCAAACCCCCGCCTGGCGGCTGGATTTGGTGATGATGCCGTTGGTAGGGTTCGATCCTCAGGGTAACCGCCTGGGAATGGGCGGTGGATTCTATGACCGCGCGCTAGCCTACCGCCAGCGCCGCCGCACCTGGGCCGCCCCACACCTGCTGGGCCTGGCCCACGATTGCCAGAAAGTTGCTGTTCTGCCGGTGGCCTCCTGGGACATCCCACTGGACGCCATTATGACCGACCAGGAGTTCATCTCGCTGCGCTGAGTCAGGCCTCTCGGTTCAAGGTAAGTGCAGCTGCGTCGGCTCTGATTGCTCAAGATAACCATGGGTGTACCCGGTAGCGACCACACCGACACAAAAAACCATTATCAACACCCACAACAGATCAGGTTTGCGACGCACCTCAGCCTCCTTGGCAGGCATACTGCGAACTAATTAATTGGTCTGGTTGTTGAACCTTTGCCCCTGATGTCTGCCAGATTCTATGCACCGGCATCTATCAACCAGCGATTTTGACTCAGCAATGCACGTCACTGCATGGACATGTTTTCTAGACCAGCGGTAAGCGCCTGTCAAATCGAGCCATAACCTTGCAAACTGACCTATATCCTCTGAAACGCCCTATCTACTGGCTTAAGAGCAGGCAATATGCTATCAGTAATGCTAGTTTTTCAGGATTAAACCATGCTGGCCCAGCGCGCCTCCCGCCATCCCCAAGTTACACATGCGATCATCTCGCTGCTGTTCGTAACCTTGATCGCCGGGATTCTGAGCGGATGGCAGGCCATGCTGAATGCGGAGCAGGAGCAATCCAAGGCCCGTCTGCAGCTTGAAACTGACGCGATAGCCGAACAGCTGCAGATTCGCTTCGAAATGCAGGCGCAGGCACTGCAAAGGCTTGGCGACCGCTGGCCACTGCATCACGAAAACCGGCATTTCTGGGAGCAGGATGTCCGTGCCCTGCTGACAGGATTCAATAACTTCCAGGCAATCGAATGGCTGGACAGCCAATATCGGCTACAGTGGATTGAACCGCTGGCCGGCAATGAAGAAGCGGTGGACTTCGTCTATACCCCCGCCCATTCAAACTACTCGGTACTCAAGCAGGCACAAAACACCCAAACTCCGCTGCTGAGCAATAGCTTCACGTTGCTTCAGGGTGGCCACGGGCTGGCCTATTTCGTACCGCTATACCGCACAACCAATGAGCCAACCAGCTTCGATGGCTTTCTGATCGGCGTTTTCCGTGTCGAAGTCCTGCTTGGCGATCTGCTGCGCGAAGAGCGCAATTACCAGTTGAGTATAGATTTTCGCGACGAGGAACAGCTGCTGTTCAGTCACCGAACAGAAGATACTCTGCAAAAAAGCTGGAGTGTCAGTAGCCCGGTATTACTGGGTCGCAACTCCGGCTTTCACATCACCGCGATGCCCACTGCCAGCCTGATGGCCAGTAGCACCACCCACTTGCCGCTGCTGATTCTGATCAGTGGGCTGCTGGCTTGCGTCTCGCTGTGCTACGCACTATGGCTGGCGCTACTGAGCGCGCAGCGACTGCAAGCCCTGAGTGCCAGCAATCACCAACTGCAACAGGAAATCGTGCGCAGGCAAAGTGTCGAGCAGAGTCTGCATCAGAACCAGGCCCAGTATAAGCTGCTGCTGGACATGACCAACTACAGCCATGATGCGCTGTTCATCATTGGCATGAATCCGCAGGAACTGGTCTATCTCAACCGTACCTGCTGGATAAGTCTGGGTTACACCGAGGAAGAATTGCGTCAGATCATCGCCATTGCCCCCGCGGATATCATGCCGGACGCCCTACGCTGGTCTCTGGAACTGCGCGAGCTGGCAGAGCGCGGCGGAAACTCGATTTATCAGCAACACGTGACCACCCGGCAAGGCAAGAACATCCCCTTGGAAATCAGTGTTCAGCACCTGAATCGCTATGGGCGCGCCTATCTGATCTGTGTGGGCCGCAATAATAGTGAGCAGTTGGAGGTCGCCGCGCGCCTGCAGCAGCTGTCGCAACAGGATGGGCTGACCGGGCTGTATAACCGCCGCTACTTTGACGAAGCACTCGATAGAGAGTGGCGCAGAGCCCGCAGGCAATCCGGCCCCCTAGGGCTACTGATGCTGGATGTTGACCACTTCAAGGCGTTCAACGACAGCCTGGGTCATCAAGCGGGCGATGATGCACTCAAGCAACTGGCGAAGGCCATGAGCGAAAACCTGCTACGCGAAGGCGAAGCGGTATGCCGCTACGGTGGGGAAGAATTCGCCGTGATTCTGCCTGGCGCCGATATCAGCCAATGCGCCGAGGTCGCACGCCACCTGCATGCAGCGGTCAAGGAACTGCAGATCGCCCATCCTTCCAGCCGACAGAGCTGGCTGACCGTGAGCATCGGCGCCGCCAGCCTGCCAGCCGTTGAAGGGGAACACCCGGAAAGCCTGATCAGTCTGGCTGACAAGGCGCTGTATCAAGCCAAGGCGGCCGGCCGTAATCAGACCTTCCTCTACGGGGCGGACGATCCGGGCTGATCAGCCAAGATACAGCTGATAAGCCGGATTATGGGTCTCGTCCCAATATTGATAGCCTATTTCATCCAGCGCCAGCGGCACCTTGTCGCGCTCAGCCAGAGGCACCTGCAGACCCACTACTACCCGGCCATAGGCCGCGCCGTGGTTGCGGTAATGGAACATGGAAATATTCCAGCGCCCACCCAGTTTGTTAAGGAAGTTGAACAAGGCGCCAGGCCGCTCCGGAAACTCGAAGCGATAAACCATCTCGTCGCTGATCTGATCGCAATGCCCGCCAACCATATGCCGAATGTGCAGCTTGGCCAGCTCGTTATCGGTCAGATCCATCACCGGGAAGCCCTGCTCACCCAACATTGCCACCAACTCGCTACGCGGATCCTGCTCGGGATGGGTTTGCACACCGACAAAAATGTGCGCCTCACTGGCGTCATGATATCGGTAGTTGAATTCGGTAATCGCCCGCTTGCCAATCGCCTGGCAGAAGGCTTTGAAACTGCCGGGGCGCTCCGGAATAGTCACCGCCAGCAGGGCTTCTCGCTGTTCGCCGATTTCCGCGCGCTCGGCCACGTGACGCAGGCGATCAAAGTTCACATTGGCGCCGGAGTCGATTGCGATAAACACCTTGCCGCTGCAGCCTTCACGCTCCACATACTTCTTGATGCCCGCCACGCCCAGGCAACCTGCTGGTTCGCAGATCGAGCGCGTATCGTCGTAGATGTCCTTGATCGCCGCGCACATTTCATCAGTCGAGACGGTGATGACCTCATCCACGTAATGCCGGCATACCTCGAAGGTATGCTCACCAATCTGCGCCACAGCCACGCCATCGGCAAACAGCCCGACCTGGCTAAGCACCACCCGGCTACCGGCATCCATGGCTGCCTTCAGGCAGGCCGATTCGGTCGGCTCGACCCCAATCACTTTGATGTCTGGGCGCAGATATTTGACGTAGGCTGCGATCCCCGCAATCAAGCCGCCGCCACCGACCGGAACGAAGATCGCATCAAGCCGGCCCTGGTGCTGACGCAGGATTTCCATAGCAATGGTGCCCTGGCCAGCAATGGTGTCCGGGTCATCATAGGGATGGATATATACCAGCCCCTTTTCCTTGATCAGCTTCTGCGAGTAAGCCAGCGCCTCGTCAAAAGCATCCCCATGCAAGACCACCTTGGCGCCCCGCGCGCGCACCGCGCGCACCTTGATTTCCGGCGTGGTGCGCGGCATCACGATGGTCGCCTTCACGCCCATATGCCGCGCGGCGTAAGCCAAGCCCTGGGCATGATTGCCGGCTGAGGCGGTGACCACACCACAGGCCCGCTGCTCATCACTGAGCAGCGCCAACTTGTTATAGGCCCCGCGAATCTTGAAGGAAAAAACCGGCTGCAGATCTTCACGTTTGAGCAACACGGTATTGTCCAGACGTTCAGACAAAAAGGGCGCTGCATGAATGGGCGTTTCCACGGCGACGTCATAGACGCGGGAACTGAGGATCTTCTTGACGTAGGTTTCCAGCATGGGGGCTTCTATTTGTATGGGCTAAAACCGCCAGTCTAGCGAATCAACTGTCCGCCGACTACACGCGCGGCAGCCGCAGTGCGTATAATCTGCGACTTCATATTGGCAATAACTCAATGGCACTAAAGGTACCGGTCCATGACTCAAGATGAACTCAAACAGGCCGTTGGCCAGGCAGCGGTGGACATTTTGCTGCCCACTCTGGAAGACAAGAGCATCATCGGTGTCGGCACTGGCTCGACCGCCAACTGTTTTATCGACGCATTGGCAAAGCACAAGGGTTTTTTCGATGGTGCCGTGGCCAGCTCCCAGGCCACCGCCGATCGACTCAAGGGTCACGGCATTCCGGTCTATGATCTGAACAGCGTGCACCAACTTGACTACTACGTGGATGGCGCCGATGAGGCGAACAAACATCTGGAGTTGATCAAGGGCGGTGGTGCAGCGTTAACGCGGGAAAAAATCGTCGCCGCGGTGGCCAATACTTTTATCTGCATCGCCGATGAAAGCAAGCTGGTGAGCACTCTCGGAGCGTTTCCGCTGCCAGTCGAGGTGATCCCCATGGCCCGCAGCCACGTCGCGCGCGAGATCGTCAAGTTAGGTGGAGACCCGGTTTACCGCGACGGCTGTGTGACGGATAACGGCAACGTCATCCTCGATGTACACAATATGCAGATTCACGATCCGCGCAAACTCGAAGAGCAGCTCAACGCCATCGTCGGTGTGGTCTGCAACGGCCTGTTCGCCACCCGGCCTGCGGACATACTGCTATTGGGGACCGCCAATGGCGTGCAGACGTTGAAACGCGAGCGCTAAGCTAGCGCCAACCTGCCGGGTCAGGCATCACTTGGCAGGCACAAAGCGATAGAACAGATTAGGTTCACTCACCACATACACCCGCCCGGCATCATCCACCGCCAGGCCTTCAGCTTGTGGCACGGTTTGTTTCAGGCCGCTCATGCCGCGCCAGAGCCCGAGCAGACTCAGAGGCTCGCCACTGGCATCGTATTCAACCACCATGTGCGACTCGTCACTGAGCAACAACATATGTCCGGTCGGGCTGTGCATCGTCAGTGACGACAGATCATTCATAAATAGCGCGGGTGAGTCGGCCATGCCGGTTTCACGAATGGCAATATTCATCCGCTGCCCCGCCAGGGCGTCGACAAAACCTTCCACTGTCAACAAGCGCAGCGGATCGCGCTCCTTGACCACCAGCAGGCGCCGCCCTTCGTCATCCCATGACAAGCCCTCAAAACCCTTGTTGCCGCCCGAGTCCAGGCCAATGGTCAAGCTCGGAGCCTCGCTCAAGTCGAGTGTCTGCTGATCGTCCGCAAGCCGCGTCAGGATGAGGCGCTGAGTGCGCTCTTCAGCGACCACATACAGATCCCCGGCGACATGGGTAAAACCCTCCATGTCGCTGACCCCTTCGACCAGGATCTGCCGAATCAGCTCACCCTCCAGCGACAGTTCTATCAGCAGCGGGCGGCCATTGAGCACAGCGAACAGCGTATTGCTTTCCGGGTTATAGGTCAGCGCAGAGAGATCATCATCGATGCCGTCGACCGCCAGCCCTTCAATATCCGCGCGGTAGCGACCAAGATTGAACGCCTGCTCAGGCATGACCTGACGGTTGAGCTTCCAGTTCTGCCAGAACAACACATCCAGGTGTAGCGCATGCAGCGTCATCAACCCGGCCAACAGCGCAGCGAGGCAAACGAACAGAAGCTTGGTTTTCATGGCGCAGACTCCAGAACAGGCCAATTAAACAGCGGGGTAATGCCAAACCTGGAAGGGTTTAATGCGTTACGCTGGTCGCAACCTGTAACTGTCCAGCGAGATCCAGCTCCAACCGATCACCTGCGTTAAGTACGCCCACACCAGCAGGTGTACCGGTGATCACCACATCTCCGGGCAGCAAGGTAAATACCGCTGCAATCTGCTGCAGCAAGGAAATGATCGGCGTAATCATGTCGGCGCTGGAGCCCTGCTGGCGTATTTCACCATTGATCTTCAATTCCAGCGTCAAGGCATCCAGTGCGGGGGTCTTGTCAGGCGTGACAAATGCCGACAGCGGGCAAGCGCCGTCGAAGGCCTTGGCGCGCTCCCATGGATGCGCCTTGGCTTTGAGCTGATCCTGTAACTCGCGCAGTGTCAGGTCCAGCGCCAGTCCGATGCCGGCTATGGCGGCCTGCGCCTGCTCGGCACCCACCTCGCCAGTTAACGGCTGGCCGATCAGCAGCGCGATTTCCGTTTCGTAATGCACCGGCCCGCGCGTGGCCGACAGCACCAGTGGCTCACTCAAGGGCACCACTGAAGTGGAGGGTTTGAGGAACAGCAGCGGCTCAGCAGGCACCGGGTTATTCAGTTCACGGGCGTGTTCCGCGTAATTGCGGCCCACGCAAACGACCTTACCCATTGGCAAATCCGCAAGCGAACCGTCTGAGAACTGGTGCTGATAAGGCATGCTCTGCTCCATTAGTGAGTACTCTCCAACGCGAAAATCTTGCCGGGGTTCATCACGCCGTTGGGGTCGAAAACCGCCTTGATCGATTTCATCACGGCAATCTCCGCCGCACTGCGGCTGTAGGTCAGGTAATCGCGCTTGGTCATGCCTACACCGTGTTCGGCGGAAATCGAGCCGTTGTATTTCTGTACGATTTCAAACACCCACTTGTTCACCGTGGCGCATTTGGCAAAGAACTCGTCCTTGGCCATGGTTTCGGGCTTGAGGATATTCAGGTGCAGGTTGCCGTCGCCGATATGCCCGAACCAGACGATCTCAAAGTCCGGGTAATGCTCGCCGACAATCGCATCAATATCGTGCAGGAAGGCCGGGACCTTGCCGACGGTGACCGAGATATCGTTCTTGTACGGCGTCCAGTGCGAGATCGTCTCGGAGATGAACTCGCGCAGTTTCCACAGGTTCTGCAACTGCTGGTCGCTCTGACTCATGACGCCGTCGACTACCCAGCCCTGCTCGACGCAGTGTTCGAAAGTCGCCAGCGCTTCGTTGGCGATATCCTCGTTCAGCGCCTCAAACTCCAGCAGCGCATAGAACGGGCAGTCGGTCTCGAACGGCGCCGGCACGTCGCCGCGCTCCATGATCTTGGCCATCGCCTTGTCCGAGAAGAACTCGAAGGCAGTCAGATCCAGCTTGCCCTGAAAGGCATGCAACACCGGCATGATCGAATCAAAATCCGGGGTACCCAACACCATGGCCGTCAGATTCTTCGGTGCCCGCTCCAGGCGCATGGTCGCTTCGACAACAAAGCCCAGCGTGCCCTCGGCACCGATAAACAACTGCCGCAAGTCATAACCTGTGGCGTTCTTGATCAGATCCTTGTTCAGCTCAAGCAGCTCGCCAGTGCCGGTGACCACCTTCATGCCGGCGACCCAGTTGCGCGTCATGCCATAGCGGATGACCTTGATGCCGCCTGCGTTGGTGCCGATATTGCCGCCGATATTGCTTGAGCCTGCCGAGGCAAAATCCACTGGGTAATACAGCCCCTGCTCTTCAGCAAACTGCTGCAGCTGCGCGGTGATGACACCCGGCTGGCATACCACGGTACGATCGAATTCGTTGAACTCGACAATCTTGTTCATATAGTCGAAGGACACCACGATCTCGCCATTGGCTGCCACCGCGGCGGCAGACAGCCCAGTGCGACCACCGGACGGCACCAGCGCTAGCTTCTGCTCGTTGGCAAAGCGGACTATCGCCTGCACCTGCTCGATGTCTTTCGGAAACACGATAGCCAGCGGCGCCGGCTCGAAGTGTTTGGTCCAGTCCTTGCCCCAGGTATTCAGCGACTCAGGGTCGGTACGCACCTTGTCCGGCTCGACCAGGGTCTTGAGGGTTTCAATCACGGCTTCTGGGGTCATGGGCGGCTCTCAAACAGGATTCATGCTGTACCTGAAGACTTTTCATGCAGGGACAGGCATCAAAAAAGGGAGATTATGCTAGCATACGCGGCTTCCGAAACAGGACTCTTGCTGCGACAAATAAAGTCACAGATTCCTGCCGGCTCATCCTAATCAGCATTGCGGATACCAGACACCATGATTAAAACCTCGCTGGACAAAAGCAAGATCAAGTTTCTGCTCCTCGAGGGCGTACACCAGACCGCCGTCGATACCCTGAAGGCAGCCGGTTACACCAATATCGAGTATCACACTGGCTCGCTGCCGGAAGAACAGCTGAAAGAAGCCATTGCCGACGCGCACTTCATCGGCATTCGCTCGCGCACCCAGCTGACTGCCGAGGTTTTCAGCCACGCGCAGAAGCTGGTCGCAGTAGGTTGCTTCTGCATCGGTACCAACCAGGTCGATCTGGACGCTGCCATGCAGATGGGTATCGCGGTATTCAACGCACCCTATTCCAATACTCGCTCGGTAGCGGAGCTGGTACTGGCAGAATCGATTCTGCTGTTGCGCGGCATCCCCGAGAAAAACGCCTCCTGCCACCGTGGCGGCTGGATCAAGAGCGCAGACAACTCCTACGAAATCCGCGGCAAGAAGCTCGGCATCGTCGGTTATGGCTCTATTGGTACCCAGCTGTCCGTGTTGGCCGAAGGGCTGGGCATGCAGGTACTGTTTTATGACGTAGTTACCAAGTTGCCGCTGGGTAACGCGGTACAGGTCGGCTCGCTGACTGAATTGCTCGGCATGGCCGACATTGTCACCCTGCACGTACCCGAGACCGCCGCGACCAAATGGATGATGGGCGAGAAGGAGATCCGCGCGATGAAGCCCGGCGGCATCCTGATCAACGCCGCCCGCGGCACCGTGGTAGATATCGACGCGCTGGCTGGCGCGCTGCGTGACAAGCACCTGAATGGGGCGGCGATTGACGTATTCCCGGTCGAGCCGCGCTCCAACAAGGAAGAGTTCGTCAGCCCGCTGCGCGAGTTCGACAACTGCATCCTGACTCCGCACGTAGGTGGCTCGACCCTGGAAGCGCAAGCCAACATCGGTCTGGAAGTGGCAGAGAAGCTGGTGCGCTACAGCGATAACGGCACCTCGATCACCTCGGTCAACTTCCCGGAAGTGGCGCTGCCCTCGCATCCCGGCAAGCACCGCCTGCTGCACATCCACCAGAACATTCCGGGCGTGCTCAGCGAGATCAACCATCTGTTCGCCGAGAACGAGATGAATATCTGCAGTCAGTTCCTGCAGACCAATGACAAGGTCGGTTATGTGGTCATGGATGTGGATGCCGAGGATTCCGACATGGCGCTGGAGAAGCTGCAGCACGTGAAGGGCACTATTCGTTGCCGCGTACTGTTCTAAACCGCACGCCAGCCAGACGCCGGCCAACCTAGCGCAGTAGCGGGTTGTCCGGCCGACGGCGAAACCAGCCGACCAGGCTGGCGCGCTCCTTGTTTGCGGCCAGCACCTCATGCAGGATACGGTCGCTCATGAATACCGCCAGGCTGCCACCCAATGGCGCCACGTCATTCGGTCCTTCCGGCAGATGCAAGCGCAACTCCCCACCATCTCCCGGCTGCCATTGCTGATTCAGATAAGCCACCACTGACACTGTGCGCAATGGATTGCCTTTGAAGCGATCCAGATGCTTGCGATAACCCGCGCCCGGCGGATACAGCGCGTAATGGGTTTCAAAGCTGTCCAGCCCGAGAAACAGACTGCGGTTCAACCACACGCGCAGGACTTCCATAGTTTCCAGAAACAGACTATTTGCTGCGCTGGACGGGCACTGATCGAGCCAACGGGTATAATCACCGCGCACCGAGGGCAGCAACAGCTCCTCGCCCAGGGGTCCTACCGCTGCGGGCCTCAGCACATCGTTGTGCCAGAGCATGCGGCATTGGGCAGCGAGATCACTGACCAGCTCAACCGGCAAAGCCTGTTCCTGCACCGACCAGCCTTGCGCCGCCAGATCATCAGACACGCGCACAAAGCAGGCGTTTTGCGGCTCAGGGAACTCGGACATGGCAAATGACTCAAAAGGAGGGCTGGAGATCAACCCGGACACCACTGACACAGCCCGTTGAAACAGTCACGAACCTGCGCGCATTGTATCCACTGCACGCAACCCGGCAAGCCCCCTTTTAGCTCTTAATGCGAGACTCTATGCGCCTGAAACCCCTGCACCTGTTAATCATGGCATTACTCGCCGCGCTGGCGCTGACAACCATGAGCGTACGCGCCAATACCGACCAGCTGTACCAGCTGTCTGGTATGGCCACCCATCAGACCCACTTTCAGCATGCGTTGACCGCAGCCCAGCAGCGTTATGCCCAGCAATTGCCACGCAATGTTTATGAAAGCCTGGTACGTCAGAGCAATCAGCGCTTCGCCCCCCAGGCAATGACCGACCGCGCACAGGCGCGTCTGGCGTTGTCACTGGATGAAGCCAGTCACCGCCAGGCAGTGAATTTCTACCAAAGCGAACTGGGTCGGCGGATCGTCGATATTGAAACCCAGGCGACGTCTGCCGCCTCGGTAGCAACCATGCAACGCGGCATACCGCAAATGGACGTCAGCACCGAACGCCTGACCACCCTGCGTCAACTCAGTGTCAGCCTACCGGCCCTGGAGCTCGGGGTAGAGGTATCGATGTCATTGGCCAACCTCGCTACCCAGAGCGCCAATGATTTGCTTGGCGGGCTGTTTGAGGTCCCCGGCAACATGGTCGACAATCGTCGCGACACCTTGCGCGGACAGATGCAGCCTGATCTGCCCAACACCCTGGCTTACGTGTATCGCGACCTGACGGATGCGCAGCTGCAACAATACCTGGAGTGGGTTCAGTCCGACGCCGGGAAAAATACCAGCCGGGCGATGGAACTGGCAGCGAAGGACGCGTTGAATCCCTGAGGGTTGGGTGGTTCGGAGGCTCAGGCCTCCACTTCATCCAGTTGTTCGCCCAGCCAGGCAAGATATTCACGGCGAATGGATTCGCCCTCGTTGGCCAGGTGATGCCGGGCTTTGGGCAGAAAGAAGACTTCCGGGCTGCTGAACTTGTCTTCCAACACCCGCAGGTTGTGTTGCCAGTCCACCGTCTTGTCCATTCTCCCCTGAATGATCAGCGGCGAGTGCGTACTGCTCTGCGCCGACTCGATCCGCGGGATCCACTTTTCCAAGGCTTGAACCCAGGCCACGGGCAGCACCTGTGGCTGCAAGGGATCACGCTCGCGAATAAAATCCAGAAAGGCCTGATCGTTGGAGTTGTCGGTAAACTTGCGCCCCAGCTGCTGCACGAAGCCACCGAGCAGACGCAGGCTCATCTGCGACATGCCCCATTGCCGCGGACGCACCAGGGGAGCCATCAGCACGGTACGGCCCAGCTCGCTAGGCAGCGGGCCATGCAATAGCTTGTCAATCAGAATGGCGCCGCCGGTACTTTGCCCGAGCAGGTGCCAGGGCGCAGGCAGCTCCCACTGCGCGGCATGATCCAGCACCGCATCCAGCACCTTCTGATAACGCAGAAAGCAATCAATGCTGGCACGCTCACCACTGGACAACCCGTGACCGGGCAGATCGAAGGCGAGCACCGCAAGCCCCCGCTGCAGCGCCCAGCTGATCAAGTGTTTGTACAGGCCCATATGGTCGTAATAACCATGCAGGATGATCAACGTGCCATGGGCTTGGGCCGGACGCCATACCTGCACGGCCACGGCAAATTCATCCACCTGAATACGCCCCAGGTGCTGAGGTGAGTGGTCGCTGAAGTCGATGCCGTAGTACCCGGCGTAGCGCCGCGCCGGATCATCCAGCGGACGGCCCGGCTCCAGTAACGGCAGCCGCTCGACGAGCAAATCCAAAAAAGCCTGATCCATTCACATACCCATTGGGCGAAAGAGCGGTGACCCGGATTTGCCGAGCCGACTACGCAGCGCGACAGAATTCCACGCCTCGAACATGATTTGCAACCCATCATCGTGTAACATGCTGCCTCTCCAAATTCCACGTCCTGCGCGATCGCGCAGGTTGTCTGCAGAGTGAGGGTATTCCATGACTGAACGCGTCCAAGTCGGCAGCCTGCAAGTTGCCAAGGTTCTCCACGACTTTATCAACCAACAAGCCATCCCCGGCTCTGGCGTCGATGCCGCCGCCTTCTGGGCCGGCTTTGAAACGCTGATTAATGACCTGGCACCTAAAAACAAGGCCCTTCTCGCCAAGCGCGACGCGTTGCAAGCAAAAATCGATGCCTGGCATCAGGGCCGCAACGGTCAGCCGCACAATGCCGCTGAGTACAAGGCCTTCCTGCTTGAAATCGGTTACCTGCTGCCCGAACCCGATGACTTCCAAGCGACTACCGCCAACGTCGACGAAGAGATCGCACGCATGGCCGGCCCGCAGTTGGTGGTACCGGTCATGAATGCACGCTTTGCGCTGAATGCTGCCAACGCTCGCTGGGGTTCGCTGTATGACGCTCTGTATGGCACCGACGCGATTTCCGAAGCCGATGGCGCCAGCAAAGGTCCGGGCTACAATGAAATCCGCGGCAACAAGGTGATCGCCTTCGCCCGTGCCTTCCTCGATGAGGCAGCACCGCTGGCCAAAGGTTCCCACGTCGACTCCAGCGTCTATGTGATCAAGAACGGCCAACTGGCCGTGACCCTGCAGGACGGCAGCGAAACCGGCCTGAAGGACAGCGCGCAGTTTATCGGCTTTGTCGGCCAGGCTGATCAGCCGCAGGGCGTATTGCTCAAGCACAATGGCCTGCATTTCGAAATCCAGATCGACCCCACCAGCAATGTCGGCCAGACCGATGCAGCCGGCGTCAAGGACGTGCTCATGGAGTCCGCCCTGACCACCATCATGGATTGCGAAGACTCCATCGCTGCAGTCGATGCCGACGACAAGACCGTGGTTTACAGCAACTGGCTGGGCCTGATGAAGGGCGACCTGGCGGAAAGCGTCGCCAAAGGTGGCAGCAGTTTCACCCGGACCATGAACCCGGATCGCGAGTACACCCAGGCAGACGGCTCCACGCTGACACTGCATGGCCGCTCGCTGCTGTTCATCCGTAACGTTGGCCACCTGATGACCAACAACGCGATCCTCGACAAGGATGGCAACGAAGTGCCGGAAGGCATCATGGACGGTGCGTTCACCAGCCTGATCGCGCTGCACAACCTGAATGGCAACACCAGCCGCAAGAACACCCGCACCGGCTCGGTCTATATCGTCAAGCCGAAGATGCACGGCCCGGAAGAAGTGGCTTTTACCACCGAGCTGTTCGGCCGTATCGAAGACATCCTCGGCATGCAGCGCAACACGCTGAAAGTCGGCATCATGGATGAAGAGCGTCGCACCACCATCAACCTCAAGGCCTGCATCAAAGCAGCCAGCGAGCGCGTGGCCTTCATCAACACCGGCTTCCTCGACCGCACTGGTGACGAGATTCATACCTCCATGGAAGCCGGCCCCTTCATCCGCAAGGGTGATATCAAGGGCGCCGTGTGGATAAGTGCTTACGAGAACAACAACGTCGATATCGGCCTGGCAACCGGCCTCAAGGGCCGCGCGCAGATCGGTAAAGGCATGTGGGCCATGCCCGATCTGATGGCGGCGATGCTCGAGCAGAAAATCGGCCACCCGATGGCCGGAGCCAATACTGCCTGGGTGCCCTCGCCCACTGCCGCGACCTTGCATGCACTGCACTACCACAAGGTCAATGTTGCCGAGCGCCAGGCCGAACTGGCCAAGCGCACCCCGGCATCAGTCGATGACATCCTGACCATCCCGCTGGCACCCGATACCAACTGGTCTGCCGCCGAGATTCAGCAGGAGCTGGACAACAATGCCCAGGGCATCCTCGGTTACGTCGTACGCTGGATCGACCAGGGTGTGGGTTGCTCGAAAGTGCCGGATATCAATGATGTCGGCCTGATGGAAGACCGCGCCACCCTGCGTATTTCCAGCCAGCATATCGCCAACTGGTTGCGTCATGGGGTGTGCAGCAAGGAGCAGGTGATGGAAACCCTGCAGCGCATGGCTGCCGTGGTGGACCGTCAGAACGCCAATGATCCGGCCTACAAGCCGATGGCGCCGAACTTCGACGACAGCATCGCCTTCCAGGCCGCGGTTGAGCTGTGCGTTGAAGGCACCGTGCAGCCGAACGGCTACACCGAACCGGTTCTGCACCGCCGCCGTCGCGAGTTCAAGGCGCGCTTCGGTCTCTAAGATCTGAGCGGCTGAGACCCTCGATAAAACCCCCGGCTGGTCCGGGGGTTTTTATTTGCGCGATATTAATCAAAAACCACGACTTGGCGCACACTTCCCGCGCTTGAACAGGCTAACGACAAAAGCGCATCATTCGGGCAATCATATAGTTTTGAGGAAGCACCTATGGGTCTGGCTTGGTATATCGCCGCGGAACAGGAAATAGCCGGTCTGGAAATATTCGTTAACGGCAAATCCATTGCGCACACCGATGAGGAACGCCTCGAACAGCTTTGTCTAAAGCTGGGCGTCAGTCCATTAATGGATTTTTTCAGTGTCGATGCACAGGAGACAGAAGCGCTTCTGGAAGCTTATCTGGACGGTGACGAAGAACCGCTCAGCACACCGGAAGAAGAATGGTTTGCAGCGGCCGATGGCCTGATAACCGTGCGCGCGCTGGCTGATTATCTTGGCTCACATCCAGATGTGCTGGAAAAGCAGCAGGACATCATGGAGGACCTGAGCGAATACCAGCAGATACTTGAAACGCTAAATCAGCATCAAGTCCGCTGGCATCTGGCCATAGATATCTGATGGAGAAGCAGGAACGGATCGGTCCCGCTGCGCTCGATACCTGTCCGGCTTGGCCTTTTTTAGTGCTTCAGGATCACATACAACGCGTGAATGATGCCCGGAATAAAGCCGAACAACGTCAACAGAATATTCAGCCAGAAGTGACCCTTGAAGCCCACCTCCATAAATACGCCGAGCGGGGGTAACAGGATCGCGAAGATAATCTTGATTGGATCAGTCGCTGTAACAGCCATGATGGCTCCTTATAATATGTAGGACGAACACTAGCTCAGACACCCGCATTGCCCCAGAAGTTCTGAGCGTCTGTTATTAAGCCAATGGTTCTACAGGCCGAATCATGCGTTTGCGAATCGAACTCCACCGTAAACCCGGAAACAACGTGTCGCACGCGGGCGATATTCTTGAAAGGGCATTTCAGATCAGCCGGCTGATCCCGGCACGGCTATCGAAGGATGTGGCCCAACTGCTCGGCGGGCATGGGACCTTAGCTCGGCACGCGCTGTCGACCCCAGACCACCAACGCGATGCCGCCTAGAGTCATAACAGCGACCAGTACCAGGCGGACCGTAATGCTCTCATTCAGCAGCAAGGCTCCTGCCAGCGCCGCGATGATCGGCACACTCAGCTGCACACTGGCACCCTGAATTGCGGTTAATCCCTTCAGTGCGCTATACCAGAGGGCGTATCCGACACCAGAGGTCAGCGCGCCCGAAAGCAGCGCGTAAATCAGACCAGGCGCATCCACGCTGAGGCTGCCGAAAAAGGGCACCAATAACAGCAACGCAAAGGGCGTCGCGCGTAGAAAATTTCCCGCGGTGGCCGCTAACGGGTCGCCTGCGCCGCGCCCGATCAATGAATAAATTCCCCAGGCCAGGCCAGATACCAGCATCAGACTGCCACCTAGCAGAGGTGGCGCATCGGCGCCGGGCAGCAACAAGATAAGCAGGCCGGCCACTGCCAGTATCAATCCGAGCGTTTGCACGGTTCTAAGCCGCTCACCACGTACCAGACCCCATCCGGTCATCGTCAGCTGCACGGCGCCAAACAGCAGGAGTGCACCGGCCCCTGCCTGAAGATGAACATAGGCCAATGAAAATGCCGCCGCGTAAACAAATAGCGCGAGCGCGGAACGCCAATTCCCCGCCATGGCCTCGCTTCTGGTTCGGACATACAGCAGCACCAGCAGCGTGAGTGCTCCGGAGACGATGCGAATGGCAGTAAAACTGGCAGGGTCTATGTCCGTATCGCGCAGGGCCAGTCGGCATAAAAGCGAATTGCCGGCGAAAGCCAGCATAGCCAGGCAGGTGAGCAAAACGAAGCGTAGAGGTACGGCGTGAGTCATGGCGACGGTCCGGTCGTCAACAATCGACAACCCTAGACTCTGGACAACAGGCTTTCAATTAGTCTTTAGACGCATCCAGGCTACCAGCCACCGCAATGGCTGGTAGCCCCCAGCTCACAGACGGAAGTTCAGGCCTCCGCCAAACAGGCCAACCAAACCAATAATGATCAGATAAATAGCGACGATGTAATTCAGCAACCGCGGCATGATCAAGATCAGGATACCGGCAATCAGAGATATCAGGGGCGTCAAAGCGATGTTCATTGCATATTCCTTGCGAAGTGATTGCGAATTGTTGTGGCGTTTTGCTGTCTATCCTCTGTGAGGATTCATCTTGGACCGGCCGCCACGGCAGCAAGTTCATAACGGTCAATCGGAGGATTTCATGGCTACAGGCTGGGCGCAAGATGGCGCCGTACAGGATCAGATTGATGATACCGTCGATGAGGCGGTACAGCGCGCGCGCAGCCAGTTGCCCAAAGGCGAAAGCTTGCACCACTGCGAAGAATGCGACGCAGCCATACCGGAGGCAAGGCGCAAGGCCCTGCCAGGGGTGCGATTGTGCGTCAATTGCCAGGCCGCAGAGGATCATGCCCAGGCCCAGCACGGCGGCTATAACCGTCGCGGCAGCAAGGATAGCCAGCTGCGCTGATTCAGTTCAGCGATATGCAATTCACTTTTCAAGGGATATCAGAACTGCATGACACAACCTAGCAATGTCAGCGAAGACAACATTGAAATTGAAGAAGAACAAGCGCGTGAACCCATGCCGGAATTGACCGGTAACGAGCCTTTTTTCATGGTCATGAATACTGGATCCGGCAGCCAGAAGGCGCAGGATATCCAGGACACCATTGCCCGCGTCATGCAGGAATCCAACCGTCGATATGAGCTGATGGCAGTTGATGATGGAGCAGAGCTCATACCCACCGCTAAAAAAGCAGTGGCATTAGCCAGGGAGCAGGGTGGGATTGTGGTCGCGGTAGGCGGCGACGGCACCCTCAACGCCGTCAGCCAGGTGGTACTGGGCTCAGGTGTGCCCTTCGGCATTCTGCCGCAGGGCACATTTAATTATTTTGGCCGGGCCTACGGCATTTCCCAGGAAACCGAGATCGCCGCTCGCTGTCTAGTCGATGCCCGAATCCAGCCGGTCAATGTCGGGCTGTTGAACGATAAGGTATTTCTGGTCAACGCTAGCCTGGGACTGTACCCGCAGCTGCTTGAGGACCGCGAGGCTTACAAGCAGCGCTTTGGTCGCAGCAGGCTGGTTGCACTCTGGTCGGCCCTGGCGACCCTCTTCAGGGCGCACCGCCAGCTCAAGGTACAGATAGATCATGAAGGCAAGCGCGAGGTCTTACGCACGCCAACCATCGTCGTCGACAATAACGCGCTGCAGCTCAAGCACATGGGGCTGGACCGGAAACCCGAGGTGCAACATAGCAACAGTCATTTGGTCGCAATCACTTCCAAACCACTCAGTACCCTCAACCTGTATGGCATCCTGTTACGCGGTCTGCTGAGTCGCCTGGGAGAGGATGAACACGTGATCAGCTTCGGCTTCAATACCATGACCGTGCGCCTGGGTGCGGGACGCAAACGCACCAAAGTGGCCATGGATGGCGAAATTTCCTATATGCGCTCCCCTCTGATATTCAAGGTGGCAGAACATCAACTGCCTTTACTGGTCGCCCGCGATCCTGAACTGCGGGAGATTGCATGATCCGGCTGCTGCAAATATCCGATACGCATTTTGGCACCGAACGACCAGAGGTTATGGCAGCAATCAGGCAACTGTGCCGAGAGCACACGCCCGAGCTGGTGATCCTCAGCGGCGATATCACCCAGCGTGCTCGGCGCGTACAGTTCGCGGCGGCCAAAGATTTCACTGATCAGCTAAATGCGCCGCTGCTCAGCGTGCCAGGCAACCACGATTTACCGCTATTCAATCTACTGGCGCGCCTGTTCAGCCCTTACCGCAACTATCGCCGGTACTTTGGTGATGAACTTGAACCTGAATTCGAGACCGATCGCATGCTGGTGATCGGAGTAAACAGCACTCGTCCTGGCCGACACAAGAATGGCGAACTGACTGACGAGCAGATCGAGCGGGTCGCCGGGCGGTTGCGCCAGGCGGATCCAGACCAGCTGCGGGTGGTGGTCCAGCATCACCCAGTACGCGCGGTGGAAGCCACCGATACCGCCAACCTGATGATAAACCGTGAAAAAGCTGTACCGGCCTGGGTCGACGCTGGCATGGACCTGGTTCTCGGCGGGCACATTCACTTGCCTTATGTACTGCCCTTATACGGCAAAGAGGGCAAAGAAGGACGGCAAGCCTGGACGGTTCAGGCCGGCACTGCCGTGTCCGAGCGGGTACGCGGCAATATTTCCAACTCGGTGAATCTGATCAGTTACCAGCACGTTCAGGGTAAACCCCAGTGCGTAGTTGAACGCTGGGATTACTCACAGACCTCACAACGCTTTGAATCGGCACGCAGTACCGCCGTAGCCATCAGCCGTAACCCAGCCTGAAAACATAGCCAGAGAGGCATTAGCCAGAGCACCCATGTCCGAGTTCATCACCAAAAAGCCCTGCATCGATATTTGCGAATTCAACAAGCATGATATTTGCAAAGCATGCGGGCGCACCCATGAGGAAAAGAAGGCCTGGAAACGACTCTCGGACAAAGACAAGCACGCGATCTGGACCCGCGTGCTCGCCTCTCACGGTAGCGGCCCCACCAAGCCGGCGAAGGCCTTGCGGGCGCTCTACCGCAAAGCTCAGGAGCGAGCCGGGCGACGCTGAGCGGGCACTCAACTTTCCTACCCCAGCTGGCTGGCAACGCCCAAAGGCGGATAGCCACACCAGCGCACATCGACTATCCTTGGATCATGGCGAGTTGCCTTACCGTCAACAGGGCACACGCGATGCCAATACGTGATTCAGTTGCTGCAAAGGGTCCTGACTTGTATTCCCCCTCTCCCAAAGTGATGGACCTGTTACTCGACGCCATCTGCGTGGTAGATCCCCAGGGACACTTCGTTTACATCAGTGGTGCCTGCGAGCGCATTTTCGGCTATACGTGCGAAGAGTTGGTCGGCACATCAATGATGGATCTGGTGTATCCAGATGATCGTGAAAAGACCTTGGCCACCGCCAGGGAAGTCATGCTCGGCCAGCAGAAAAATCATTTCGAGAATCGCTATGTCCGCAAGGATGGGCAGATTGTGCACATCATGTGGTCAGCCAGTTGGTCTGAAGAGGAGCAGTTGCGCGTCGCCGTCGCTCATGATGTGACTGAGCAGAAAAAAACCGAAGCGCTGCAGGCTGCGGTTTACGCGATTTCCGAGGCGGCCAATAGCGCTGAGGATCTGGCCGCTCTGTTCCTGCTGATTCACCAGATCGTCGCCCGACTACTACCGTTGAATCTGTTCTGTGTCGCCCTGCGCGAGGAAGACACTGGCTCGCTGAACTTCCCTTATTACGCCGATCAGCATAACTCACCGGACGCCCGAGAATCGGTCGACGCCAGAACACTTGGTGCAGAAATCATTGCCTCAAGTGCCCCTTTGCTACTCACCGCCGACACCCCAGCAGATGACATAGCCCTGCATGCGCTGAGCGACACCAGCTCGCTGAACTGGCTCGGGGTACCCCTGATCACTACCCGCGGCACCTTCGGCGCCCTGCTCCTGCACAGCAGCTCCACTACCCAGCGCTACACCAGCAGGGATCTGGAGCTGTTGCATTATGTCTCTACACAGATCGCCTCTGCGGTACAGCGCATGCAGATGCAGTCGCGACTGCAATTCCTCTCGCATTACGATCATCTGACCGAACTGCCCAACCGGACCCTGCTCTTCGATCGCATGGAGCAGGCGCTGGCCAGAGCGCGACGTGACAACGGTAAGGTGTCACTGTTATATCTGGATTTGGACAAATTCAAACAGGTCAACGACACCTACGGCCATGGCATCGGCGACCAATTGCTGCGAGCCGTGGCGGATCGCCTGCGCCAGTGTGTCCGTGAAGTCGACACAGTCTCACGGGTAGGCGGGGATGAATTCGTTATTCTGCTCGAGAACATCAGCCAGCCCGAACATGCGCTGCTGGTGGCAGAAAAAATTCGCGAACAGTTGAACATGCCCTTTCATCTTGCCGAGCACAGCCTGACGATTATTCCGAGTATCGGTATTGCGCTCTACCCTGAACACGCGGACGAGCAAAACGAATTGCTGAATCTCGCAGACCGCGCGATGTACTACGCCAAGCAAAGTGGCGGCAACCGCTTTGAAATCGCGCTGAAGAAAGATCGGTCGGATAACATGGGTCACTGAGCAATTAGAATTGTCGCACAGGCCAGGCTGAGGCTCAGGCTTAGCAACGCAGCGTGTACAGGTACAGCGCTTCGACTTTTTCCCGCGCCCAAGGCGTCTTGCGCAAGAATTTCAGGCTGGAATTAATGCTTGGGTCGGTGGTGAAGCACTTGATATTAATCCGCTGCCCAAGCTCTTCCCAGCCATAGCGTTCGACCAAGGTGCTGACGATCACCTTCAAGGTAACGCCGTGCAGCGGGTCAGCATGTTGCTGCTCAGCCACGCGGGGCGCCCTGCGCTGCCTCGGCGGATTCATCCTTTTTCACCCGAATGCGACTGCCGCCCACTTCCAGATTATTCAATGCCTTGATCGCAGCCTTGGCGTCATCATGCTTGGGCATTTCGACAAAACCGAAGCCCTTGGAACCGCCGGTGACCTTGTCCAGCACCAGCGTGCATTCGGTCACCAGGCCATGCCCTTCAAACAGGTTGCGCAGCTCGGTTTCAGTGGTGGTACGGGCAAGATTGCGAATCAGCAGTTTCATGGGCGGTCCGTGGTAGAATGCGATCCGCACACTATACGCCTATCCGGCCCGGGCTTCACGGGCAAGCGCTGCTGACCCCATCAACTCAGCGGCCAGCACCCAACACACGAGCCCTGCATGCCAGCATCTTTTGTCATTATCGGCCTGATCGATCCCAAGAGCCCGAGCAATGTCGGCGCGGTTATGCGCGCCGCCGGCTGTTATCAGGTGAATGAGGTGCGCTATACCGGCGGGCGCTATGACCGCGCCGCACGCTTTCATACCGACACCAAGAACGTCAGCCTGAGCATTCCGCTCACAGGCGTGACTGAACTGCTCGGCGATCTGCCGGATGGCACCAGCGTGGTTTGTGTAGAGCTGGTCGAAGGCGCTACCGCCCTCCCGCTTTTCGTGCATCCCGACAACGCGCTCTATGTATTCGGCCCCGAAGACGGCAGCCTGGATCAAGCGCTGGTCGATCGTGCCGATGCGGTGGTTTACGTGCCAACTGTGGGCTGCATGAATCTCGCGGCGAGCGTCAATGTAGTGCTCTACGATCGGCTGGCAAAATCGGTGCGGGCGCAGGGCAGTGATGCGTTGATTCGCAGCAGCCGCGATACCAATAACAGTGTGCGAGTCAAACAACCCGCCCCTCAGTAAACCTCTCTCTGCATTCAGGAATAAACCACCGTGCCACCCGCTTGCGAATACCATGACGTCATCATTCTCGGCGCCGGTGCCTCCGGTCTGTTGTGCGGCTTTACCGCAGCCCAGCGCGGGCGCAGCGTACTGATCCTCGAGCGGGCCAACAAGGTCGGAAAGAAGATCCTCATGTCCGGCGGCGGGCGCTGCAACTTCACCAACCACTTTGTCGAAGCGGACAATTTTCTCTCCGCCAACCCGCATTTTTGCAAATCCGCACTCAAGGGCTACACCCAGTGGGACTTTATCGCGCTGGTGGAAAAGCACGGTATCGCCTACGAAGAGCGCAAGCACAGCCAGTTGTTCTGCAAGGAATCAGCCAAGGATATCGTCGCCATGCTGCTGGATGAATGCGCCGAGGCTGGCGCTCAGGTTCGCAGCCATTGCGAACTGGACAGCATCAGTGCGCTGGACGGCGACAATCGCCGCTATCAACTTGAGCTGCACCACGACGGCCGTCCACAGACGCTGCAATGCCAGTCATTGGTGGTCGCCACTGGCGCGTTGTCGGTGCCGACCCTGGGCGGCAGCGGTGTAGGCTACGAGATTGCTCGCCAGTTCGGATTGTCAGTGACTGAAAGGCGTGCCGGGCTGGTACCCTTCATGTTCAGTGACAACATCAAGAGCCTGTGTGAACGCCTGAGCGGCACCGCGCTGGAGGTCAGTGTCAGTTGCAATGGCACCACCTTCGCCGAAGCCATGCTTTTCACCCATCGCGGTCTCAGCGGTCCGGCGATGCTGCAGATATCCAACTACTGGTACCCGGGCGACGCCATCAGCATTGACCTGTTGCCCGAGCAGGATGCCACGCAGTGGCTATTGCAACACAAGCAGGAGCAGGGCCGCGGAAGACTGAAAACGCTCCTGTCGCAGCTGCTGCCCAAAGCCCTGGTAAGCGAGTTACAGACACTATGGTGGCCCGGCAAAGAAGAATCCCCTTTAGCCGAATTCAGCGACCGAGACCTGCAGCGCGTCGGCCAGTTGCTCAATGCCTGGCAGCTCAAGCCTTCGGCCACCGAAGGCTATCGCACCGCCGAAGTCACCCTCGGCGGTGTCGACACCGCTGGCATCAGCTCCAAGACCATGGAAGCCAAGCAACAGCCAGGTCTGTATTTTATTGGCGAAGTGCTGGATGTCACCGGGCACTTGGGCGGCTTCAACTTCCAATGGGCCTGGTCATCCGGCTACAGCGCAGGGCAGGTGGTTTGAGCGCACGCTGACATAACAACGGAACCCTCGCCAAGACGCTCCGGTCGAATGCAACAGCTATTGCAACGGAGAATTGCCATGCACCTTGTTTGTCTATCCCGTGACCCTCTATGCACGTGGAGCGGCCTGCTACTGTGCCTCTTTCTCGTTGCTGGCTGCGAACCCCTCGCTGGCGACTTCCCTCGCGACCCCCACCACAGCCTGGAACGGATTTTGGAACGTGGCACCATGCGCGTCGGTGTGGTTGCCAATCCACCCTGGATAGCCGAGGTGGAATCGCTACCAGTCGGGCCTGAAGCCGAGTTGCTCACGGATTTTGCCGAACAGTTAGGCGTGGACATAGAGTGGCATTGGGGCAGCGAAGAGGAATTGTTTGAGGCTCTTAAACAATATTCACTTGATGTAGTAGCTGGCGGCCTGACTAGTAGCACTCCCTGGCAGAAAGAGATCGGCCTCACTCTACCCTATTATAAGAACACGGCCGTGGTCGGGACGCGGGAAGAAGCGGACCAGTTGGATCCGCTGGATGGGCGTGAAGTGACCATACGGCCAACCAGCGGACTTAAACGCTTGCTTCAGAACCGCGATGCCCGGGTGAACGAAAACGACAATCTGTCTGGCAGTGACGACGCTATCGCCGCGCAAATGTGGGAGGTACGGGGGATGGGTTGGCACGCCAGCGACGTGGTTTTGCGCGAGCTCCAACAGGTATTGGCAGTTCCGTCCGGGGAGAATGCGTTATTGATGCGCCTGGAGCGCTTCGTGCTAGCTAACGTAGATGTCGGGCAGTTGGAAGCGGAGTTATGGCAGCACCGGAGCAGGCCATGAAGCTGTACACCGATTACCAGTTGCCGGCGGACAAGGAAGCTGGCCTGGCCAAAGCCATACGTCTGGAGTGGTGGTCCATCGGCTTCATGCTCAGCATCGTTGCCGTCATGGCGCTGGCCATGGGCTCATCCCAGGCGATGAAAATGGCGTTAATAGAAGACGTTCTCAGCCTGACGCCACCCATCACCTTTCTGCTGGCCATGCAACTGCGCAGGAAAAGGCCCAATGCCAGCCATCCTTATGGATACAGCAGGGCATCACTTCTGGCGTTTCTTGCCGCGGCCGTGGCTATCCTGCTTTTCGGTCTGTTCATGCTCTACGACTCGGCCACAACGCTGATACAACAACATCATCCAACGCTCGGGCACTTTCATTTCGCCGGTAATAGCTGGGGTATCTGGTCAGGCTGGATAATGATCGCCGCGCTCATCTACAGCATGATTCCGCCCATGATCCTTGGGCGCATGAAATTGCGCTTGGCTCGGGATCTGCACGAGAGCACCCTGTATGCCGATGCCACCATGAACAAGGCTGACTGGCTGACTGCGGCTGCCGGTATCGGCGGAGTATTGGGGCTAGGCATGGGGTTCTGGTGGGCCGATGCGGTCGCTGCGGGCATTATCGCTCTGGATGTCCTCAAGGATGGTGTCGGCAACGTCCGACATGCCATGGGCAACCTGATGGACCGCCGCCCTACCGAGGTATCCAGCGGCAAACCGCTGCGTATTGAGGAGGCGATTCGAGAAACGCTAGTCCAGCACACTGATGTGATTGATGCGAGAGCCAGACTCAGGGAAGAAGGTCACATTATTTCCGGCGAAATCCTTGTGGTGTTCCACGACCACACCATCACTGCCGGCCGTGCAGAACAATTGGTTCAACAAAGCGCCAAACTCGACTGGCGCCTGAAGAGCCTGGTGCTGATGCCGGTCGAAAGCATCGAACTGGACTGACCGCTCGCGCTAGAGGCTTGGTCGGCGCCAGAGTGCCAGAAATATCAACATTGCCAAGCTTGTGTACAGCACGATTGGCAGCAATTGCGGATAGCGGCTGTAAAAACTTCCGCCGGCAGAAACAGAATGGGGCATTGCAGCAAGCAATTCAGCGGGCGCAAATGCATCTGTCTCAGCAATGATGCGGCCGTTCGGCGCGGCCACCACCGATGGCCCATTGTTGATCAAGTGAATCATTGGAACGCGATTTTCCACCCCTCGCACGACAGACATGGCGCTGTGCTGAAACGGCTGAGTGGTCTCGCCGAACCAGTTATCCTGGGAGACGAACAGCAGCACCTTACCCGCAGCGTCTTGCCCAATCGAGTTGGCGATAAATGCTGGGAACGCCGTCTCGTAACAGATTTTCGGTACGATGCGCATGCCGTTGACATTGAAAATCTCGTGACGCTGCCCAGGTTCCAGCGGGGTTAAAAACTCACCGAAGAACGTCCTGGTCAACCAGCCGATGCCCGGCAGATGGAAAAAGGTCGGCAGGTATTCGCCGAAGGGCATCAGCCGCATTTTTCGGTAAACCCCACGCTGTCTGCCCTCCCCGTCCAGGTAGGCCAATGCATTGAAATGCAGTTTCTGGCTGCCCTCCCATGCTCGTTCGGCGTCATGCAAAATCAGTGAAACGCCGCTCGCCCGCAGTTTTTCGGCATAGCTCAGTCGCACGCTATAGTGATCAAAATAGCCCTTGTACCGGGCCTCAGGCCAGACCACCAACTCGGCGCCCGCCTGCGCCAGCCGCTCAACGGCAGCCATTTCCGGCGGGTACTCGCGGCTAAAGCCCGTTGGCGGTTCAGGTACCGCCAGGGTTACTGCGTCATCAGGTTGCACCAGGCCGACACGGCGAACGTCCCAGCCGCCCATAAGATCATCCCAGTGATGCAAGCTGATCAATCCATAGGTGAACCATGCTGCCAACAAGGCCAAAGCCAGCAACTGCCCCAAGCGCTGGCCGCGCCCCTGGCCAGTGATGAATTGAAAGACCAGCACACCAGTCATCAATATCAACATATCCAGCGCCTGCACACCGAACAGCGAAACGCCCTGCAATGCCATTAGGAACTGCGCCTGCGGCTCGGCGTAGTAGGCGCCAAAAAGCAGCGGGTAGACACTCATTATCAATACCATGCACAGGGGAAAGCTCAACAAGTCCCAGGTCGGCAAGCGTGTCGAAAGCCAGCGGAGAAGCGCACAGGAAAGGCCTATGGAGAAGCCGGCAAAACACCAGAAAACCGAGCTGAGAAGCGCGGCGATCGGCCAACTGAAATCTCGCAGGTTGATCAGAAACTGGATAATCCAATAACTGGCAATGGAGAAATAAGCCACACCCGCCAGCGATCCCAGCAGCAGCGCGGAAGACCAGCGCACACCCTGCAAGGCAAATAGCAGAGGAACGCTGCCGAACCAAGCGGTCCAGTACATGGCCTGATCCAACCAGGGAAGGCCCATCAATAATCCACCGGCCAGCGCCAGCAATACGCGCGGCAACCACCCCAGAGTGGCCGGCTCAGATCGGCTCAGCGGAATATCCATAGCTGAAGAAGCGGGATCAAGCCGGGGCATCTCTTGTCTCCAAACAGGCCAGTGTCTGCTAACGAAGGGAAGCGCCGATAGCCAGAACGTCAAAACCTTAGTCAGCGGGGCGGCTGGGAGCAATAGCCTGTTCGGGTGAAAAGAACGGCCGCGTTTTTAGCGTCAGCCTGTCAAGCCAGCGAAAAATCGGTATTCTTGAATAGTATCAATGGGAAGAGAACCTATGCCGCCATGGTTAACCGGCACTCTGACGTGCCTGATGATTCTGCTGTTCACCCTGATAGGCATTGGCCCGATGCTGATATTCGCGCTGATCAAAGTCCTCATCCCCCTTCCCGTTTGGCGTCGTGCCTCCTCCAAAGCGGTGATGTGGGTTGCCGAAAGCTGGGCCGAAAGTGTCAAATGGGCGTTCAACAGGATGACCCCGACCATCTGGGATATTCGCTGCGACGTACCGCTTAATCCACAGCATTCTTACCTGGTGGTCAGTAACCACCAGTCCTGGGTGGATATTCCGGCCCTGCTGCAGGCATTCAATCGCAAGACACCTTATTTCAAGTTCTTCCTGAAGAAGGAACTGATCTGGATCCCGTTTCTCGGCCTGGCATTCTGGGCTCTGGACTACCCCTTCATGAAACGGTACAGCAAAGCGCATCTGGCGCGCTTTCCCGAGGACCAGGGCAAGGATCTGGAGATCACCCGCCAGGCCTGCGAGAAATTTCAGGACTTGCCTGTCACGGTAGTCAATTTTATCGAAGGGACGCGTTACACAGATACGAAACACCGCCAGCAACGCTCGCCCTTTGCCAACTTGCTCAAACCCAAGTCCGGCGGTATCGCGTTCGTTATGGCCGCGCTGGGCGAACAGATGAAATCCCTGCTGGATGTCAGCATTCTCTACCCCGAAGGCAAACCACCCGGCTTCTGGGCTTTACTGTGCGGCCGAGTAGAGCGGGTCATCGTCGATATCCGCGGCATGGAACTGTCATCTAACATATTCGAAGGCGACTACAGCAATGACCCGCACTTTCGCGCGCATGTCCAGGACTGGGTTAACCAGTTATGGCTCGACAAGGACCGGCGGCTCACCGCGTTACGTGCCGAAATTCACCTTCAAGACAACGCCGCCAATGCGTCTGCCAGAGGTTGAACCGCAATATTCAAGGCGTCGCCGACACCCGCATTGGTCAGTTTGCCCTGGGCAATATTCAACCCGCTAAGCAAATGAGGATCGTCTTCCAGCGCCTGCCTGACACCTTTGTTCGCTAACGCCAGTACGAATGGCAAGGTCGCATTGTTTAATGCCTGGGTGGCGGTACGGGCCACGGCGCCGGGCATATTGGCAACGCAGTAATGCACCACCTGATCGACTACATAGGTCGGCTCGGCATGAGTGGTCGCCCGCGAGGTTTCCGCACAGCCGCCCTGATCAATGGCAACATCGACCAGTACCGCGCCGGGCTGCATCCGTGCGATCAGCTCGGCACTGATCAACTTCGGCGCAGCTGCACCTGGAATCAGCACCGCGCCTACCACCAGGTCAGCGGCAATGACTTCCTGCTCAAGCGTGGTGGCGGTGGAATACAGTGTCTGAATCCGGTTGCCGTATTCGGCATCCAGCCGGCGCAGTACATCCGGACTCTTGTCCAGCACCGTCACTTCCGCACCTACGCCTACCGCCATGGCCAGCGCGTTGCTGCCCACGACCCCACCGCCGAGGATCACCACCTTGCCACGCGGCACGCCCGGTACGCCGCCGAGCAATACCCCACGCCCGCCCCGGGCCTTTTCCAGGCAGCCTGCACCTGCTTGAATTGCCATGCGCCCTGCGACCTCGGACATTGGCGCCAGCAGCGGCAGATGTCCGCGCGCATCGGTCACCGTCTCGTAGGCGATACCGGTCGCGCCGCTGGCAAGCAGGTCATTGGTTTGTTCCGGATCAGGTGCCAGATGCAGATAGGTAAACAGGATCTGGCCTTCGCGCAACCGTGCGCGCTCGGCGGCCTGCGGTTCCTTGACCTTGACGATCAACTGGGCCTCGGCAAACAGCGTGTCCACGTCGGCCAACTGGGCGCCGGCCTGCTGGTAGTCCGCATCGCTAAAGCCGATGGCAGCGCCAGCATTATGCTCAATGGACACTTGATGACCGTGCATCACCAGCTCAGCCACCGCCGCGGGTGTCAGGCCGACCCGATATTCATGATTCTTGATTTCCTTGGGGACACCGACGTGCATGAACATCACCTCCTGAGTTAAGCCAACTAGCTCAGTATCAGTCTAGAAGGCTTAACCAGATATTCAATTAAATTTACACGTCGTAAATTATTATCAACAGAAGGCGCTACCCATAAGCGCGCCTCAACGGCCCGAGGACATCGGTGCCAGATGGTACTGTTGGCCGGCGGCGACCACCTGGTTGCGCCCGCCGCCTTTGGCCTCATACATGCGTCGGTCGGCGATGACCATCAGGCTATCCAGGCTCTGTCCATCCTCCCCCAATGTCGCCACCCCGGCACTGAAGGTCATCACCTGACTAGCCTCGGCAATCTGCGGCGGATGCTCGGCCAACAACTCGCGCAGCTTATTGGCCCGTTCCGCCGCCTGCGCAAGATCGGCGCCGGGCAACAAAACGGCAAATTCTTCACCTCCCAGCCGGCAAAACAGATCAGTATCGCGCAGGCGTTGGGGCAACAGCTGCGCGATATGACGCAGGGCGCGGTCACCGCCCTCATGGCCGAACTGATCATTCACATGCTTGAAATGATCCAGGTCCAGAATAATCAGTGACAACGGATTGTTGTCACGCAGCGCATGGCTGCGCTCTCGCTGAAAAACCTCGGCAAGCTTCATACGGTTGGCCAGTCCGGTCAGCGTATCGGTACTGGCCAGCTCCAGCAGGCGCGCCTCATTAGCCACCCGGCTGCGTTCGTAAATGTGCGAGAACAGCAGGATGGCGGCGCTGCTCAAACCGACGTTAGCTGCCACCATAATATTCAGCCAGGAGTCATCGGTCATATAGCGGTAGTTAAAAGCCACCACCCCGAGGCTGAGAAACCCCAGTGACATCCACAAGCCACCGCGCAGCCCGAGTAGCAGATAACAGATGATCGGTACCGTCTGGATCCAGGCAAAAACGGTAAAGGAGGTGCGGGGCAGTACCAGCGCAAAGGTCATCAAAGCGAAAAAAGGGAAAAGATATATAAGCGTCCACATCCGCAAATGCGGCGTGGTATCGACGATACGCAGCAGACTCAGGGCGAATAAGGCGTAAATGATTTCCAGGCCGGCAAGCAGCCACATCTCCCTGCCGACATTCACCGCACCGAAGACCAATCCTCCGCCGACGGTGAGCCACAGCAAAGCCTTGAGCACCAGCCTGCGGTGCTGCTGACTGGTTTCCAGCGCTTCAGGCATCCTAACCCCCTCGCCTTATTATCTATTATGCAACAGAGTGTCCCGGCAATCGTGGCTCGAATGATATTCGGCCTTTGTCCTGCGTCACAGTAAAAAAACTCGACATCTGCACATAATGACTTCTCAATAGGCCAATATATTGGCATGCTTGTGCAAAATATGGCCAAATGCCTTCTTTTTCAATTATCTCTTTAACCGACTCGAAACAAGACACTTAGTCTTCGTGTAACTTTTCACGTAACTTTTTACGTAACAAGGATAGCGGATGTGAGCACCATACCCCTGCTGGTGTGCGACGATTCCAATATGGCCCGCAAGCAGCTTATCCGTGCATTACCTTCCAATTGGCCATTTCGCATTTCCCAGGCTACCAATGGCCGGGAAGGTCTGGAGGCGATCAGGGAAGGCTTGGGACAGGTTGTGCTGCTGGACCTGACCATGCCCGAAATGGACGGCTTCGGCGTGCTGGCCAAACTGCGCGAAGAAGGCCTGCAGGTCGATGTCATCGTGGTCTCCGGCGATGTTCAGGAGGAAGCGGTACGCCGGGCCAAAGCCCTGGGTGCCAAGGCATTTATCAAAAAGCCGGCAGACCCGCTGCAGCTGGCCGAAGCCTTGAACGCGCTGGGTGTTGATATTCCGCTGACCAGAGCACCATCCGCTCCTGTGGAGGCATTTTCCGATTTGCCCAACGTGTCCTTCCGCGATGCTTTCCGCGAGGTCACCAACATCGCCATGGGCCGGGCAGCCGAATTGCTCGGGCGCGTGCTCGGCGTGTTTATCCAACTGCCTATTCCCAATGTCAATATTCTGGAAGTCGGCGAGTTGCACATGACCCTCGCCGACGCCCAGCGTGGCGAACGCCTGTCGGCAATCTGCCAGGGCTACATCGGCGGTGGTATTGCCGGTGAAGCATTGCTGGTCTTCCATGATGCCGAAATCAACGATGTCGCCAAGCTGCTGAACACTCAGGAAGACGAGTCAGCAAAACTGGAAATGCTGCTGGATCTGGCCAGCATCATCATCGGCGCATGCCTGAACGGATTGTCTGAACAGCTCAATATCAATCTATCCCAGGGCCACCCATTGGTCCTCGGCCAACATTGCCCGATAGAAGATCTGATCCGCATCAACCAGCGCCGCTGGAAACGTACCCTGGCAGTGGAAATCAGCTACAGCCTGGAGGGTATGGACATCCATTTCGACCTGTTGCTGCTGTTTACCGAAGACTCCCTCCCTCGGCTGCGTGAAAAACTCGACTTCATGATCGATTGACGCCCTTTCGATTGATTGCCCATAGGACTCCTGCCATGCCTGCTCAATTTGACATCAATGAACTCCACTGGTTACTGGATATCGTCCAGAGCATTGATGTTGGAGTCGTGGTCATGGATCGAGACTACCGGATCGAAGTATGGAACAGCTTCATGGAGAACCATTCCGGCATTGGCTCGGACGAAGCGGCGCGCAAGTCGCTGTTCGAGCTGTTCCCGGAGATTGAACCAAACTGGTTCAAGAAGAAGGTTGAAACTGCCGTCATGCTCGGCACACGCGCGTTCACCATCTGGGAGCAGCGGCCGAACCTGGTGCATTTCAAGAGCTACCAGCCGATCACCGGGCTGGCTGACGAAATGTACCAGAACGTCACCATATTGCCGCTGCGCAGTACCAGCAGCATTACCGATCATGTGTGCCTGATCATTTATGACGTCACCGGCGTGGCGATCAACAAGCGGCAGCTGGAATCGGCCAATACCCAACTACGAGAACTGGCGCTGCGCGACGGCCTGACCGGGCTGCTCAATCGCCGCTACTGGGAAGAATGCCTGGAACGCGAGTTCGCCCGGCATATGCGCTATCAAAGCCCAGGCAGCCTGGTGATGTTCGATATCGACCACTTCAAACGCTTCAACGATACCTATGGCCACCAATTGGGCGACGAAGTGATCCGTGAAGTAGCGCGGATTACCAAGCAGCTTGCCCGCGAAACCGATTTCGCCGGACGGTATGGTGGCGAGGAGTTTGTTGTGATGCTTCCGGATACCGCAATCGAGGGCGCAATGCAATTTGCCGAGCGCCTGCGTCACGCAGTAGAGCGGCTGAAGATCGAACATATGGACGAGGTCCTTAAGGTCACCATCAGCCTCGGCGTCACCGAGCTGCATGAAGGGATGACCACCCATCAGGAACTGATTGAAGTAGCTGACAAGGCGCTTTACCAGTCCAAGGAAAAGGGTCGCAATTGCACCACTCAGGCGGAAGCGCCCTAACGGGGCAGACACTCCCGATCTGAAATGATATCGACACAGCCTGATGGGGGCCGCTCTGTTACACTGAGCAACCGTTTTCCAAGGTATTGTTTGCGTGAATCCGACTTCCTTTTCCAGCCTCGCGTTGCCCCAGCCAATTCTAGACACCCTTGACCATCTGGGCTTCACCGAAATGACGCCGATCCAGGCGCAGGCATTGCCGGTGATCCTCGCGGGCAAGGATCTGATCGCCCAGTCACGAACCGGCAGCGGTAAAACTGCGGCCTTCGGCATTGGCTTGCTGACCCCGCTGAACCCGGCCTTTTTTGGTTGTCAGGCACTGGTGCTAAGCCCGACTCGTGAGCTTGCTGCGCAATCCGCCACGACTTTGCGCACATTGGCTCGGGGCCTGCCCAACATCAAAATCATCACCCTGTGCGGTGGCACGCCCTTTGGGCCCCAGGCGGCTTCCTTGGAACAGGGCGCGCACGTGATTGTCGGCACACCGGGGCGGATCAAGGATCACCTGGACCGCGGCACTCTTGAACTAAGCGGGCTTAATTGCCTGGTATTGGATGAAGCCGACCGTATGCTCGATATGGGTTTTTACGACGCGATCGCCGAGATTATCAGCCTGGCGCCCAAGCGCCGGCAAACGCTGCTGTTCTCCGCGACTTATCCGCCTTCGATAGACAGCCTGGCGGGACGCTTCCTGCAGTCGCCCGAGCGCGTCAGTATTGTCGAGGCTGAGCCGCTCAACCCGATCGAACAACGCTTTTATGAAATCAAACCAGCCGAGCGCTTGCAGGCAGTGGTACGCCTGCTCGCTTCCGAACGGCCGCAACCCTGCATTGCTTTCTGTCATACCCGTCAGCAGTGCCAGGATCTGCTTCAACACCTGCAGGCCAACAAGATCAGCGCCCTGACCCTGCACGGCGACATGGAGCAGCGCGAACGCGACGAAGTGCTGGCCTTGTTTGCCAATCAGAGCTGCAGCGTGCTGGTGGCTACCGACGTAGCCGCCCGAGGTATTGACGTGGCCGGCGTAGCGGCAGTGATCAATGTTGAATTGTCCCCAGATCCCGCCTTGCATACGCACCGCATTGGCCGCAGTGGCCGCGCGGGTGAGCCGGGCTTGGCCTTGAGTCTGGTTGCACCTGCCGAGGGCGGCCGCGCCAGCAGTATTGAAGCAGCCCAGGGAACTCCGCTGGCCTGGCATGATCTGAGTGGCTTGCCGGCGGCACTGGAACAACCACTGGTGGCGCCCATGCGCACCCTGGCCATCGCAGGCGGTCGCAAGGACAAGGTGCGTCCTGGCGACCTGCTTGGCGCTCTGACCGGCGAAGCCGGCTTGCCGGCCGACGCTATCGGTAAAATCAGTATCACGGATTATCAAGCACTGGTTGCCATCCGCCGCGACCTTGCGCCTGTCGCTCAGCAGAAGCTGGAGCAGGGCAAGATCAAAGGCCGGCGCTTCAAAATCCGCCTGCTCTGACACCAGCTTTCCCTTTCTAGCCCCTTGCTCTGGAACTGCAACATGACCACGGATCAGGCACTGATCTTCAGTATTTTGGGGGCCACCGTTGGCCTATTCTTGTGGGGCCGACTACGGCATGACGTGGTCGCACTGATCGCACTGATGGCCTGCGTGCTCGCTGGGCTGGTCGGTAGCGATCAAGCGTTCAGTGGATTCGCACAGCCGGCGGTGATTACCGTGGCGGCGGTGTTGATTTTGAGCTACGGCTTGCAGACCACGGGCGCGGTGGAATCCATGGCACAGAAGGTCCTACCCAAGCGCGGCGGACCGTTACTGAGTATTGGCGTACTGACCCTGCTGGGCGCCTTCCTCTCTGCCTTCATGAACAACGTCGGCGCGATGGCGCTGCTAATGCCGATTGCCATGCAGGTTGCGATACGCCAGGGCATTGCCCCCGGAAAGGCGCTGATGCCGTTGGCTTTCGGCACCATTCTGGGCGGGATGACGACACTGATCGGTACGCCTCCCAACCTGATTGTCGCTGGCTTCCGAGCCACCGAAACCGGCACCGGATTCAGCATGTTCGATTTCACTCCCGTCGGTTTGGCGGTGGCGGCTATCGGCATTATTTTCTGCGTGCTCACCGGTCGCTGGCTGGTGCCAAACCGTAATAAACAGGACGCAGACAGTTTCGATACCGGGACCTATCTGACCGAAGTGCGGATTGAAGAGAATGCCAAGGTTGCTGGCAAGACTTTGCGTGAGATCGAGAAACTGCTGGATGACAGTGATGCGCAAATCGTCGGCATGGTGCGCAACGACTTCCGGGTGACTGCGCCCTTCCCCGGCAGAGTATTGAAGGCCGGCGACATCCTGGTCATCGAGGCCGATCCTGAAGCCCTGGGCGGTACGCTGACGCGACTGGGTCTCAAGCTGGAAGAAGCGGTCCCGATGTCGCCTGCCAAGGAAGAAGAAGCGCAGAGCGAAACCGAACCCTCGACTGAAAGTGAGATTCGGTCGGCCGAGGACACGCATGCAGAGAACGCCAGAGCAGAGTCTCCAAGCGATCGCAAAGCGCAGGAGTCCGAGGTCGCGGCCGCCGACAGCGAGGCACAGGAGCAGCAGGACAAGCCCAAAGAAGCGGACACCAGCAGCAGCGCCGACGAGGAAATCGTCATACAGGAACTCGCCGTTCAGCCCAGCTCATTATTAATCGGCCGCAGCGCTACCGACATTCAGATTCGTACGCGCTTCGGTATTAATCTGCTGGCGATTTCCCGTCAGGGTCACCGCTCGATAAAACGCTTACGCTGGACCAACCTCGATGCCGGTGATGTGCTGCTGATGCAGGGCTCACCAGAGGCAATCAATAGCTTTGCTTCCGAGTACCGCTGCGTGCCGCTGGCCCAGAGATCTATCCTGATTCCAGACAAGCGCAAGGCAATTACCGCCGTTGCCATCATGTTCGGCTCCATCTTGCTCGCGGCTACCGGGTTATTGCCCGCCGCCCTGGCGTTTACGCTCGGGGTCATTGGTTACATGCTGACCAAGGTGATACCGCTGCGGCGTATCTATGAAGCGGTCGACTGGCCGATCATCGTGCTGCTTGGAGCGCTGATGCCGCTGGCGGCAGCGATGGCCGACACCGGAGCGGCCGACCTGCTGGCCAGGACGCTGCTGGAAAATGTCGCGCAGAGCAACGCGATCATTGGCCTGGCGCTGGTGCTGGTCATCACCATGACGCTATCCGATTTCATGAACAACGCTGCCACCGCCGCCGTCATGTGTCCGATCGCGCTGAGTATTTCCAGCCAACTGCAAGTGAACCCTGACAGCTTCCTGATGGCCGTAGCCATTGGCGCGTCCTGCGCATTCCTCACGCCGATCGGCCATCAGAACAATACACTGATCCTCGGTCCCGGCGGATTTCGCTTTGGTGACTACTGGCGGTTGGGGTTGCCACTGGAGCTGCTGGTAATCGCTGTGAGCATTCCCATCCTGCTGGTGGTGTGGCCGCTTTAAGCGGCCGCATCATCTCGGCAGCTAAAGTCCTCTTTGTAACTGATCGCACAATCCGGACAGACAAACCCCTCAGGCACCTGCTCCCAGCGCGTGCCTGGGGCAAAGCCCATGTGCGCATCGCCAGCTGCCTCGCTGTACTCGTAGCCGCACTCAGGGCACAGATACACCTTCATGCCACTACCTCCGTATCCGGCTGAGCATGCCCGCCATTTCCCAGCGCGTATTGACGCATGAGCCTGTCACGTTTGGCTGGCTCGAAATTGATTCTGGCCGGGTCCCACCCCACGGCGGCCAACAGGCGCTTGTCCATGAGCTTGAACCAGAGCGGTGGGAAATAGGCGACCAGGTACATGCCAAAGTAACCATTGGGCAGGCGTGGCAGATCAGGGAAATCACGTAGTGACTGATAGCGCCGGGTAGGGTGCGCGTGATGGTCGGAGTGACGTTGCAAATGGAACAGCGCCCAGTTGGAGAACAGATGATTACTGTTCCAGGAATGCCAAGGCTGGCAGCGCTCGTAACGCCCATTAGGCAATTGCTGACGCAGCAGACCGTAGTGTTCGATATAGTTGGCTTGCGTCAGTTGAAATGCACCCCAGAATGCAATCAGCAACAAAGCCGGAATGATATCCAGCCCCAGGATCGCGACCAGCGTTGCGTAGAGCACGATGCTGATCAGCGCCGGCTGGATGATTTCATTGTCCAGGCTCCAGACTGATTTTCCACAGCGATCCAGACGCTCCGCTTCCAGATCCCAGGCGCGAAAAAAAGCGCCAGGCATTTCCCGAAAGACAAAGCGGTAGATACTTTCACCCATGCGCGCGGAGGCCGGGTCTGCAGGTGTTGCCACATCCCGATGATGGCCGCGGTTATGCTCGACGAAGAAATGTCCGTAGAACCCTAGGGCCAGCGTGATCTTCGCCAGCCAACGCTCAAGCGTGGTCTTCTTGTGGCCCATCTCATGCCCGAGATTCAGACCGTAACCCAAGGTACCGCCAGCGGCGAGAACCACCGCCAGTGTGCCATGCCAGGGCAGTTCGTGGGTGCCAAGAAAGATCACGCTGACCAGAAAGCTGAGCCACAGAATCGGCACCAGTGCATAGGTGACGTAACGGTAATAGCGATCAGCCTCCAGGGCGGGTACTGCTTCTTCCGGCGGGTTACTGCGATCCTCGCCAATCAGCGCATCCAGTAACGGAATGACCGTGTAGGAAAACAATGTCGGCATCCATAACCACAGCAGTTTGGGCGATACCAACATATACATCAGCGGACCTATCAACGCGGTGCAAGGCACCAGCAGAGAGAACAGCCAGAGATGGCGTTTGCGGTCGACATAATCGCTAGCCGGCGGCGCGGCTTGGGCGGCACTGTTCATGGGCGGGCACTCTTTTATTATTGTGATAAGACATCCACTAACCACTCGATATTGCTCCCGCCTCAAACTAAAACCTACCGTTGCAACGGGCAATAAATCGTCATAATGTGACAACACATCCCGCGCAGACGGCCAAACATGCTCTCCCAACAATTATGGCTCAGCCCCTCTGTTCACCCCGTTTATGCCCGGCTGATATGCGCCGAGCTGCGCCGACGCGGCTTCACTACCGAACAGATCATCGCCGATACGCGCCTGAGCTGGGACACCCTTCATCACAACAACCGCTTTCTCAGCTTTGATCAGATGCATCGTCTCGCTCTGCATGCGCTGGAACTTAGCCAGTGCCCCTGGCTGGGTATTGAAGTGGGGCAGCATACCGATGTGTCTGCGCACGGTACCGCTGGCTACGCGAGCATTGCAGCGCCTAACGTGGGCCTGGCGATCGCCACACTGCACCGGTATTCCAGCCTGCGGCAGAATATTGCGGTGTTCGAGATCGAGTCCGGCACCACGAGCGCTCTGGTGCTCGATGAAAAGTTGATTCTGCCGGCGCTGCGTGAATATCTCTTGGGGCACTTCACCACGGCCATGCTGCGCCTGCTGGAAACCGCCACCGGGCTGCCCTTGTACGACCAGATCACTCTGCACTGGCCAATGCCGGAAACACCCTGGTCGCAGGCGTATACGCACATTGCAGCCAGCGTCGTTTTCAACAGCCAGCAGTTGCGCATCGAATTACCCGACGATTATTTCCAAACGCCCTGCCTGGCCGCTGACCCTGATGCCGAGCGCCTGGCACTGCGCGATTGCGAGAACCAGCTGCAACGGCTGTTGCGCGGTGGATCGCTCAGTGAGCGGATCAAACAGCGTTTGCTGGCCTGCCAGGAAGGTTATCCAACCCTGGAGCAGATGGCCCGTGAAGAGCATATGGCACCGCGCACGCTGATACGCCACCTGAACGATGAAGGTGTGCGCTATCAAACTTTGCTCGATGACGTACGCTGCGATCTGGCCTGCTGGCTGCTGGCGCAAACCGAGATGAGCATCGAAGCAGTCGCAGAACGGCTCGGCTACCTTGATCCTACCAACTTCAGTCGCACCTTCCGCCGCTGGCTGGGCGTGACGCCACGCGGGTTCCGGCAGCAAGCACGGGTGCGCTCGGGAGAGTTTGACGCCACGCCCTTACCCCACCTATAGTTGCTCACTAATCTGAGAACAGTGTCACGGAATCAGCATAGATGATCGACTAACACCTTGACTTCAAGGCCGTCGAAAAACGCCAGGGAAGCAGGTCAGGCACCGAAAATGGTCTTTTCAGCAACTAGCGCAGATAGTCTGCCCGGATCTCCAGCGTCCGTCCGCACCCGCCTTTCGGCCCGCATGCTCTGCCTGTACAGGCTGTTATCTGCGTTTTACCTGCTATGTCTGTCGACCCTTGCTCTGGGCCAACCCACCGTACTGACTCTCGACGGCTCTGAAGCCGGCATCAGCCTGCAACAGCATGCCTATTACCTGCGCGACTCCCAAGGCATGTTCGGCATTGACGACGTGCGCGCACGCGCTGCCGATTTCCGTCCTGCCAGAGAACGTCGCGATCTGAACTTCAGCTATACCCGTGATCATGTCTGGCTACGGATAGATATCCAGTCAGCCGCCGAAGAGCCGCGCACCTGGGTACTCGAAATGCGCTACGCCTCGCTGGACCGGGTCAGTCTGTTCAATATTGGCGCTGATGGCGTACTCCAACAGCACGCCGGCGACACCCTGCCCTACCAGCAACGCAGCATCGGTCACCGCAATCCGGTGTTCACGATCGAACTGGCCCCCGGTGAAAAACGCAGTGTGTATCTGCTCGCTCATTCCGAGGGCAGCCTGACCCTGGACAACCAGCTCTGGAATACTGCCGCCTTTCATGAGCAGAGCCAGATGACCTATGTATTGCTGGCTATCTATTTTGGCATGCTGCTGGCCCTGGCCAGCTACAACCTGATGTTGTTTGCCGTGCTTGGCGAGCGTTCCTTCGTGCTCTACGTCTGTTTTGTGATCAGTTTTGGCATCGGCGTGCTGGCCATCAACGGCCTGGGCGCGCAATACCTCTGGCCCAACCTAGGCGAGATAGGCAACCGAATACTGCCGTTTTTCCTCAGCCTCTCGGCGACCATAGGCATTCTCTTTGCGCAGTCCTTTCTGGACACGGCGCGACGCGCAGAGGGACTGAATCGCTTCCTATCAATCTGGGCCTGGGTCGCCATGACGGCCACGCTGATTACCCTGGTAGCAGACGGACAGCGCGCCCTGCAATTGATGTCGGTGATCGGCTTGTTTACCACGCTGGTACTGTTCGTCACCGGTATTCTCTGCGCCATGCGCAGGATTCCCGGCTCGCTGATTTTCGTCTGCGCATGGCTGATGCTGCTGACGGGCGGCATGCTGCTGGCACTGCGTAACTTCAGCGTGATTCCGTCGAATTTCTTCACGGTAAACGCCATGCAGATCGGCTCTGCGATGGAAATGCTGTTGCTGTCGCTCGGGCTGGCAGCACGCTTCAACGAACTAAAGCGCCTCAAGGAATCAGCCCAGCGCCAGGCACTGAAATCGCAGAAGCAGGTGCTGGTGTCGTTGCTGCAGCAGGAAAAGATTCTCGAACAACGCGTGACCGAACGCACCGAGGCCTTGGCGCAGGCCAACGCGCGCCTGGAGCTGCTGGCGATGCAGGATCCGCTGACCGGTCTGGCCAATCGCACCGCCCTCACCCAACATCTGCAGCAAGCGATGCCGCGTACCGAGCGTCGCAATGAATTATTGGCCCTGGTACTCATCGACCTCGACAGCTTCAAGGCGATCAATGATGAGCTGGGCCACGATACGGGCGACCAGGTGCTCGAACAGGTGGCCGCAAGATTAACGGCATGTGCGAGGGAAACCGACCTGGTTGCGCGCCTCGGCGGCGACGAGTTCATCCTGATCAGCGAGGGCATTCTTGATCAGGATGACGCGCTCAGGCTCGGTGAACGGCTGCTGGACGCGCTCAGCCTGCCCGTCAGCCTGAGCGACGGCAGCATCAGCATTGGCGCAAGCATTGGCATCAGTCTGACCAACGGCGTGCAGCCGGATATTGAAACCTTGATGCGCCATGCGGACCAGGCCATGTACCAGCGTAAACGCAGCGGCCGTAACGGCGTAGTGCTCTACAACCCGCTAGCCGACTCGCCATTTTCCCCGGGCAAACTACGTGAGCGCTAGATTCGGAGTTTTCCTGAGTAACGCACTGAAACCATTGATTTTGCTGTGCCTGACCTGCATCAGCCCATCACTGTACGCGGCACCAGGTACGCTTTTCCTAACGGGGGCCGAGCAACATATTCCCCTTCAGCCATGGGTAGAATACCGGCAAACGCCGCGCGACCTGACTTATGAGCAACTGCTCGAAAGCCACGAAATATGGACGGCAGGCTCCAACCGCAGCGACATGAATTTCGGCTACACCCAGGAGGCGGTCTGGCTCAAGCTGAGCATCAGTTCCAGCGCCCAGCGCGATACTCTCTGGCACTTGCACTTTCCCTATTCTTCATTGAACCGGGTCCACATTTATCAAGAGGGGACTGGCGTGAAAACCAGCGGCGCCGTCGTGCCGCTGAACCAGCGCGACCTGGCTCACCGCGATCCCGCTTTTTCCCTGCGCCTGGCGCCGGGCGAGCAGACCACGCTGTATATTCGCGCCGAATCCGAAGGTAGCCTGACGCTCACCAGCCAGATCTGGTCCAGCCCTGCGTTTGCCAGCTTCAGCGTCAACAGCAGCGCATTACTGGCGCTGTACTGCGGCATGCTACTGGCGCTGGCTAGCTATAACCTGTTGCTTTTCACTGTACTGCGTGAACGCAGCTACCTGTATTACGTGTGCTTCGTTCTCAGCTTTGGCGTGGGCGTGCTGGCCTTTACTGGACTAGGCGCCCGGTATATCTGGAGCGACCTGGGCACCTGGAGCGGACGCCTGCTACCGCTCGGGCTGTGCCTGGCCGCCACCGTGGGTACGCTGTTTACCTGCAGCTTTCTGAATACCCGCCAACACATGCCCGCCGGGCACCGCCTGCTCAGCGGCCTGATATTGGCCAGCCTGCTGCTGACCCTGGCCAGCCTCGTACTGCCCGTGCACTGGGTGATTCTCAGCATGTCGGTATTGGGCATGATAGGCGCGCCGCTAACCTTTGGCTGCATACTGCTGGCGGTGCGCTTTCGAGTGCCCGGCGCGCGTATATTCCTGGCCGCCTGGGCATGCATGATCGTCGGTGTGGTGCTGCTATCGCTGCGCAACTTTGGCGTCATTCCATCCAATCTGGTGACTACCTACGCCATGCACGTCGGTTCAGCTCTGGAAATGCTGTTGCTGTCGTTTGCACTGGCAGACCGCTTCAACACGCTGAAAAAGCAGAAAGAAGCAACGCAAGAAAGCCTGGTGAACGCGCTTAAGGCTCACGAGCTGGAACTGGAAGACAAGGTCCAGCAGCGCACTGCAGAATTGCAAATAGCCAATACACGACTTGCGGCTATGGCCATGCAGGACCCGTTGACCGGGCTGGCCAACCGCAGCGCTTTGGACACCCACATGAGTCAGGCATTACGCCGCTCACAGCGACGGCGCATACCGCTGGCCGTTATGCTTGTCGACCTGGATGGCTTCAAGCAGATCAACGATCAATTAGGCCATGAAACCGGCGATCAGGTGCTCTGCACCATAGCCGATCGGCTACGCAGTATCGCCAGGGAAACGGACTTTATCGCACGTTTGGGAGGTGATGAGTTCGTGCTGGTGGCTGAGGACGTGGGCACACCAGAGCAGGCCCACACGCTGGCCGAACGCTTCCTCGATACACTGAGCATGACCATCGACATGGGCGTGCAGAGCGTCGCAGTGGGGGCCAGCATTGGCGTCAGTATGACCCTTTCCGCCGAGCTGGATGTGGCGCAAATGCTGCGCCAGGCCGACATGGCCATGTACAAGCGCAAGCGCAGTGGCCGCGGCGGTGTCAGCTTCTACACAGAGGGGGAAGGCATCGACCAGTTGGCCTGATCAATGCCCGAGCTTCAGAACAACTGCTGACAATACGTACTCAGTTCGCTGGCACTACTTTAAGAAGTTTGCCATCAGCGCCGTCGGTCAACAGATAGAGAGCGCCATCGGGACCGCTACGGACATCGCGGAACCGGCTCTCAAGCTCCTTGAACAGGCTTTCCTGCCCAACCACTTCATTGCCATTGAGTTCCACCCGGCGCACCTCCATACCCGCCAGCGCGGCAACCATCAGACTCCCATCCCATTCGGGGAAAAGGTCACCCCGGTATAGCGCAAAGCCCGCCGGGGCGATTGACGGGGTCCAGTGCAGCAGCGGCTGCTCCAGCCCCGGCAACTCAGTATGCGGGCTGATCACCGCGCCACTGTAATCCACACCATGGGTGATCTTCGGCCAGCCATAGTTGTTACCCGGCTCGATCAGATTGATCTCGTCACCACCGCGCGCGCCATGTTCATGAGCCAGCACGCGCTCGCCCTCGGCATCATAGATAAGCCCCTGCACGTTGCGATGGCCGATGCTGTACAGCTCAGGCAGCGCATCATTCTGGCCGACGTAAGGATTGTCCTCGGGCACAGAACCGTCACGGTTCAGACGCACAATCGAGCCTATATGGCTGCCGGTCTTCTGTGCCTCTTCCCGGTAGTTGAAGCCGTCGCCCAGACCCAGCAACAAGGTATTATCCGGCAAGAACGCGATCCGTCCGCCATAATGCGCAGAGCCTGCTTTGGCCGGCGTAACGCGGAATATCTCGTCGACCTCCGTCAGCGCTTGGCCATTGAACGTAGCGCTAGCCAAGCAGGCATGATTGGCCTTGGCCGTGCCACAGGCGTAACTCAAGAACACGCGCTTGTTCTGCGCGAATTCGGGATCCAGCGCGATTTCGAACAGGCCGGCTTGGCCTGATACATACACTTGAGGCACACCGCTAACCGGTTCTGCTTGCAACTCGCCTGCGGCATTTATGTACCGAAGCTGACCCGTGCGCTCGGTGATCAACATGCCACCGTCCGGCAGAAAGGCCAATGACCAGGGATTTTCAAGGCCTTCGGCGAGCGTCTCGACACGGTAATCAGCAGCCTGAACACTCCAGGCAGAGGCCATTGTCACGGCAGCCAGCAAGGCACTTTTTTTCCACATGTCATAACTCTCCAGTTCAATCGGTGCAATTAAGAAAGATCAGCCCAGAACCCGCAGACCACGCTTGACCACCGGGCGCGTCAGGCGACCGAATAACCAGCTACCCACCGCGACTGCCGTCATCATCAACAGCAAGCCTGGTGTTTCACGGGTGGCCGCGATAAAGGTCGGCATTGGCAGGAAATGGTCCGCCACTCGGAACGCCACCCAAATGCCAACGCCGCCTGCGAGCGCGAACAACAGACCACGCCAGGGCTTGAAAATACGGGCCATACCAGCGGCCAGGGGCAGTGCACAGATGAATGTGACCGTCACCATTAACGCAAAGATAGGGGTAAAGCCGGTGAGATCCCGCAGGCTGGTGAGCATGCGTTGCTCCAGCGAAATCGGGGTACCCAATTGTTGCAGCTCATAGAGGTTCAACTGGCTCTGCATCAGCGTACCCAGAACCGTAGCCACCAGCACACTGAGAAGGAAGAAAAACAACACGCGCAGAACGGTTATCAACATCGCGAGGACATCCTGTTTATTGTTGAAAGTGTGGCACTCAAAAGACCTGCAGACACGCCAGGCCTGTAACCTGATATGTACGTTGGCTCAGCTGGCGGAGGGCAACTCGGGCAGATTGCGCAGTCCTGCTTCGTATGCGGTTATATCAAACGGCTGATCAGTGTCCAGCATCACGCCGATGCAATGGGCCAGGACCGCAGCCATCAAGTCCAGGCTGTCCTCACGGCTGTAGCCTACCAATGTGAGCTTGTTCAGCGTCGCCTGGGCGAACGCCGGCTCGTTGCTGGCCAACTGATTTTCAATCGCCTCAAACAAACGCTCATGGGCAAAGATCTCATCGGCCTGATCGTCATTGGCAGCGTTGTCTTGGGGTGGTTGCATTATGTGTATCTCGGGCGGGGCGGATAAGGGGGAGAACTCCCCCTCTCCTACTTAGTTGATCTTGGGGTCCAGTTCACCGCTGGCGTAACGGGCGAACATCGCTTCGAGGTTAACCGGCTTGATTTTCGAGGCATGGCCAGCAGTGCCAAAGGCTTCGTAGCGAGCGATGCAGACATCGCGCATGGCTTTGACGGTTTCGCCGAAGAATTTGCGCGGGTCGAATTCGCTCGGGTATTTGGCCATATGACGGCGCATTGCACCGGTCGAGGCCAGACGCAGATCGGTGTCGATATTGACCTTGCGCACGCCGAACTTGATGCCTTCAACGATTTCTTCCACCGGCACACCGTAGGTTTCCTTGATGTCACCACCGTACTCGTTGATGATCGCCAGCCACTCCTGCGGCACCGAGGACGAGCCATGCATCACCAGGTGGGTATCGGGGATGCGTGCGTGGATCGCCTTGATGCGGTCGATGGCCAGAATATCGCCCGTCGGTGGCTTGGTGAACTTGTAGGCGCCGTGGCTGGTGCCGATGGCGATGGCCAAGGCATCGACATGAGTCTGTTTGACGAAGTCGGCAGCTTCTTCCGGGTCCGTCAGCATCTGGCTATGGTCCAGCACACCTTCGGCGCCCACGCCGTCTTCTTCGCCGGCCATGCCGGTCTCCAGGCTGCCCAGGCAACCGAGTTCACCTTCCACGGACACGCCGCAGGCGTGGGCGAAAGCGACAGTCTGCCGGGTTACGGCGACGTTGTAATCGTAGTCGGCCGGGGTCTTGCCGTCTTCTTTGAGCGAGCCGTCCATCATCACCGAGCTGAAACCCAGTTGGATCGAGCGCTGACAGACGTCCGGGCTGGTGCCGTGGTCCTGGTGCATGCACACCGGAATATGCGGAAACTCTTCAATCGCGGCCAGAATCAGGTGGCGCAGAAAGGGCGCACCGGCGTACTTGCGTGCACCTGCCGAGGCCTGGACGATGACAGGCGAATCGGTCTTGTCAGCCGCTTCCATGATGGCGCGCATCTGTTCCAGATTGTTGACGTTGAACGCGGGTACGCCGTAACCGAATTCGGCAGCGTGATCGAGCATCTGACGCATGCTGATAAGAGCCATTTGATATTCTCCAGTAATCAGTAATAAAACCGTGTTTCAGCCTGCCGCAGCGGGCGGCAGGCTGCAAGTTATTCGCAGGACTTGCGCTCTTCCAGCACTGCGACGGCGGGCAGCACCTTGCCTTCGACAAATTCCAGAAAAGCGCCGCCGCCTGTAGAAATATAGGAAATCTGTTCGGCCACGCCATATTTGTCGATCGCCGCCAGGGTGTCACCGCCACCGGCGATCGAAAACGCCGGGCTCTCGGCAATCGCCAACGCCAGCGCTTTGGTGCCATTGCCAAACTGGTCGAACTCAAACACACCCACGGGTCCATTCCACAAAATGGTACCGGCGGACTTGAGCAACTCGGCAAAATGCGCAGCGGTCTGTGGCCCGATATCCAGAATCATGTCATCCGCTGTGACTTCGGCTACCAGCTTGACGGTTGCCTTGGCGCTCTCGGCGAACTCGCTGGCGACCACAACATCGATAGGCAAAGGCACGCTGACCTTATCGGCAATCGAACGCGCCGTTTCCAGCAGATCTGCCTCATACAAGGATTTACCCACCGGGTAACCGGCTGCGGCGAGGAAGGTGTTGGCGATACCGCCACCGACAATCAGCTGATCGCATTTTTCAGACAGTGCGTTAAGCACATCCAATTTGGTAGAGACCTTGGAACCCGCAACGATGGCAGTCATCGGCCGAGTCGGCTTGAGCAGTGCCTTGGCCAGCGCATCAAGCTCGGCGGCCAGCAGCGGGCCGGCACAGGCGACCCTGGCGAATTTCGCCACCCCATGGGTAGAGCCCTGGGCTCGATGCGCGGTACCGAAGGCATCCATCACGAACACATCACAGAGCGCTGCGTACTGCTGCGCCAGCTCGTCGGTGTTCTTCTTTTCGCCCTTGTTGAAGCGCACATTTTCCAGAAGAACCACATCGCCCGGCTGCACCTCAACGCCGGCCAGGTAGTCCTTCACCAAGGGCACATCACGGCCCAAAGCCTTGGATAGATACGCGGCTACCGGCGCCAGGCTATCTTCTTCGCTGAATACGCCCTCTTCCGGCCGACCGAGATGCGAGCAGATCATCACCGCCGCACCTTTTTCCAGCGCCAGCTTGATGGTGGGCAGGGCAGCAAGAATGCGCGCATCGCTCTTAACCTTGCCATCCTTGACGGGTACATTCAGATCCTCGCGGATCAACACGCGCTGGTTCTTCAGCTCCAGCTCGTTCATGGTCAATACGCTCATGTCCTGCTCCTAGTAAAACCAATCAATTTTGTTTGTTTCAGCGCTGAGGGCGTAACAAGCGCACTCAGATCGTGAGTTCTTCAGTCCCGGCTGGCGATCTGTAGCCAGTAGTCAGCAACATCCAGCATACGATTGGCGAATCCCCACTCGTTATCAAACCAGACCAGCAAATTCACCATGCGCGGTCCGGATACGCGAGTCTGGCTGCCATCCACCACCGCCGAATGCGGGTCGTGATTAAAATCACAGCTGGCGTGCGGCAATTCAGTGTAATCCACCAGGCCCTTGAAAGCGCCTTGGGACGCCGTCTGCAGCAGGCGATTGACCTCCTCGGCGCTGGTATCGCGCCGGGTCTGCAAGGTAATGTCCAGCGCAGACACGTTCAATGTCGGCACGCGAATCGCCTTGGCCTGAACTCGCCCTGCCAGCTCGGGCATCAAACGCTCGATACCTCGCGCCAAGCCAGTGGAGACCGGGATCATCGACTGGAAGGCCGACCGTGTGCGGCGCAGATCCGTATGATGATAAGCATCAATCACCGGTTGATCATTCATTGCCGAATGGATCGTGGTAATTGAGACATATTCCAGGCCGATCTGTTCATTCAACAGCTTCAATAGCGGTACGCTGCAATTGGTCGTGCAGGAGGCATTGGAAACCAGCCGCGCCTGGGGATCGAGCTGCTGGTGGTTGGCGCCAAATACCACAGTGGCGTCCACAGCAGACTCATTGGCCATCGGTTGAGAAAACAGCACCCGGGGCACGCCAGCGTGAGTAAAACGCGAAGCTTCCTCACGCGTGGTGTATTGCCCTGAGCATTCCAGCAGCAGATCGATATTCAGCGATTTCCAGTCGATCGTCTCGGGTTGCGGCTGGCTGAGTACCTGTACCGGCTGACCGTCAATCATCAGACAATCACCCTCAACCCTCACCTCTCCGGGAAAACGCCCGTGGGTGGAATCAAATCGAGTCAGGTATTCGATGCTGGCCTGGTCGGCCAGATCGTTCAGCGCGACGATCTGCATGCCGGCGCCCTGAATACCGGCCCCGGCGCGCTCGTGTAGCGCACGCAACACGCAACGGCCAATACGGCCGTAGCCGTTGAGCGCAATGCGGTAAGGACCGGGGGAAGGCATGCAGCAACTCCTTTGACAGCAGGTTTCCAGCGTCAAGCTACTTCCGGCTGCTTGCCGCTGGGACCTTGTGGCGGGCTAGTCTTCCAACAGTTCTTCGGCCGCAGCCAGAATGTTGTCGACAGTGAAGCCGAACTCTTCGAACAGCGCCGACGCGGGGGCCGACTCGCCGAAGGTATTCATGCCGATAACGCGACCATCCAGACCTACATATTTGTACCAGAAGTCGCCGTGTGCAGCTTCGATGGCAATCCGCGCTCCGACTTCCAGCGGCAGAACGGCTTGCTTGTACTCGGCATCCTGCTGGTCGAATACGCTGGTGCACGGCATGGACACTACCCGTACACGGTAGCCCTGCTCGGTCAGCTTCTCGCAGGCCTGCATAGCCAGGCCCACTTCCGAGCCGGTCGCGATCAGAATCAGCTGCGGCTCGCCGGCGCAGTTCTTCAGCACGTAACCGCCACGGGCAATCGCCGTTTCGGTTTCAGTATCACGAATCTGATAAGGCAGATTCTGGCGCGAGAAGATCAGCGCGCTGGGGCCATCCTTGCGTTCTATCGCGTACTTCCAGGCAACAGCCGACTCGACCGTGTCTGCCGGGCGCCAGGTATCCAGGTTCGGCGTGCTGCGCAAACTGGACAGTTGCTCGACCGGCTGGTGCGTAGGGCCGTCTTCACCCAAGCCGATGGAGTCGTGGGTGAAAACATAGAGCACCCGCACCTTCATCAACGCGGACATACGCACCGCGTTGCGTGCGTATTCCATGAACATCAGGAAGGTCGCGCCGTAAGGAATCAGACCGCCGTGCAACGCCACGCCGTTCATGATCGCGCTCATGCCGAACTCGCGCACGCCGTAATACATGTAGTTGCCGGAAGCGTCTTCCTGGGTCACCGGCTTGCAGCCATTCCACAGGGTCAGGTTGGAGCCAGCCAGATCAGCCGAGCCGCCGAGCAGTTCCGGCAGCAAGGGGCCAAAAGCATGCAGGCAGTTCTGGCTGGCCTTGCGGCTGGCGATGGTTTCGCCCTTGTCCGCCACGTCGCGAATAAAGGCTGAGGCCTTCTCGGAAAAATCGGCAGGCAGTTCACCGGCCATACGCCGCTTGAACTCGCTGGCCAGTTCCGGGAAGGCAGCCTGATAAGCAGCAAAGCGCTCATCCCAGGCGGCTTCAGCTTTGCCACCTGCCTGACGGGCATCCCACTCGGCATAAATATCCTGCGGAATCTCGAAAGGCGCGTGCTTCCAGCCGAGCTTTTCACGCGTCAGGGCGATTTCTGCATCGCCCAGCGCGGCGCCGTGACTGTCTTCCTTGCCCTGCTTGTTCGGCGAACCAAAGCCGATGATGGTCTTGCAGCAGATCAATGTCGGCTTGTCGCTCTTGCGCGCGGTCTCGATTGCGGTCTTGATCTCGTCCGAATCGTGGCCATTGACGTTGCGAATCACCTGCCAACCGTAGGACTCGAAACGCTTGGGCGTGTCATCGGTAAACCAGCCGTGCACTTCGCCATCAATGGAGATGCCATTGTCATCATAAAAGCCGATCAGCTTGCTCAGACCCAGAGTGCCTGCCAGTGAACAGACCTCGTGGGAAATACCCTCCATCAGACAGCCATCACCCATGAAGACGTAGGTGTGATGGTCAACAATGTCATGCCCGGGCTTGTTGAACTGCGCTGCCATGATCTTTTCTGCCAGCGCAAAGCCGACCGCATTGGCCAGACCCTGGCCCAGCGGGCCCGTGGTGGTTTCCACGCCTGGGGTGTAGCCGTACTCGGGGTGACCCGGGGTCTTGCTGTGCAGTTGACGAAAGTTCTTCAACTCGTCAATCGACAGGTCATAGCCGGTCAGGTGCAACAGCGAATAGATCAACATCGAGCCGTGCCCGTTCGAGAGCACAAAACGATCACGATCAGCCCAGTTCGGGTTCACCGGGTTGTGCTTCATATAGTCACGCCAGAGCACCTCGGCGATATCCGCCATGCCCATGGGCGCGCCGGGATGGCCGCTATTGGCTTTCTGCACGGCATCCATGCTGAGGGCACGGATGGCATTGGCACGGTCACGACGGCTGGGCATGGGTAACTCCTGTGGCTGACAAGACAGATGAACCGGGCGCCGTTTCGGGCCGCAGTCCAATTACAAGGCCGGGCATTTTCGCGCAAACAGCGCCCATGGGCAATGAAAACCCCGAGAAACCCCGCAGCGGCTGCACCAGCACCTGAAAATGCCCACGCACGTCGATCACACCGATCTATATCAATTAATTTTGATATAGATCTTGCAGCCCTCCCCTTACCCACCTACACTGCCTGCATGAACCAGATAGCGCACATAGCGCCGCCCCCCTCCAGCGCCACTGAACAGCTCGCCACCTTCTGCAAGGCCACGGGCGACGTTCTGCGCCTGGATATTCTGCGGGTGCTGCGCAATGACTCCTTCGGCGTACTGGAGCTGGCAAGAATTTTCGCCATGCGCCAGTCAGGCATGAGCCACCACCTGAAGGTCCTGGCCAATGCCGGACTGGTCAGTACCCGGCGCGAAGGCAATTCGATCTTCTATCGCCGCAGCCTGCCCGATACCAACCAGCCCTGGTTCGGCGTGCATAGCCAACTGTTGGGCGGTATAGATGCGCTGCCACTGGAAACGGCACTGGCCGAGGCGATAGCCGAAGTCCACAGCCAGCGCGCCGACCTGTCACGGCAGTTTTTCGCGCGCTTTACCGATGGCACCCCAGCCCAGCAGGATCTGATTGCCCATTTCGGCCTGTACCGCGAACCGCTACTGGGCCTGATTGATAGCCTGAACCTGCCGACCAATGCCCTCGCGCTGGAAGTCGGCCCCGGCGAAGGCGGCTTTCTACCCGACCTGGCCAGCCGCTTTGAAAAAGTCGTGGGGCTGGATAACGCGCCCTCGATGCTGGACCGCGCTCGCCAGCAATGTGCCGACGCCGGTCTGAACAATGTCGAATGCCTGCTCGCCGATGCGCTGCAGCCGCTGCCGTTAGCGCCGGCCGATTGTCTGGTATGCAATATGGTGCTGCACCATATGCCCGCGCCGGCGGAAGCGTTGAAGCGTTTTGCCGGTCTGATCAAACCCGGTGGCAGCCTGATCCTCACCGAGCTATGCAGCCATAACCAGAGCTGGGTGCGCGATACCTGTGGCGACCTGTGGCTCGGCTTTGATCAGCTTGACCTGAGTTATTGGGCCGGCGAAGCCGGACTGGTGCCCGGCAACAGCTTGTATATCGGCCTGCGAAACGGCTTCCAGATTCAGCTTCAGCAGTTCAGCAAACCACTTATTGAACACGTTTTCCCAACAGAAGGGACCGCAGCATGAGCGATTACTCCATTTTCACCTCCGAATCCGTCTCCGAAGGCCATCCGGACAAGCTTGCCGATCAGATCTCCGATGCGGTACTCGACGCGATCATCAGCGAAGACAAATTTGCCCGCGTTGCCTGCGAAACCATGGTCAAGACCGGTGTCGCCATCGTCGGCGGTGAAATCACCACCAGCGCCTGGGTGGATCTGGAAGACCTGGTACGCAACGTGATCAAGGACGTTGGCTACACTTCCTCCGACGTTGGCTACGACGGCGATACCTGCGGCGTGATCAACATCATCGGCAAGCAGTCCCCGGATATCGCTCAGGGCGTTGACCGGCAGAAACCGGAAGATCAGGGCGCAGGCGATCAGGGCCTGATGTTCGGCTACGCCAGCAATGAAACCGATGTACTGATGCCCGCGCCAGTGACCTTTGCTCATCGCCTGGTTGAGCGTCAGTCGGAAGTGCGCAAGAGCGGTGCGCTCAGTTGGCTGCGCCCGGATGCCAAATCCCAGGTCACCTGCCGCTACGATAACGGCAAGGTCGTGGGTATCGACGCTATCGTGCTGTCCACCCAGCATAACCCGGACATCAGCCTGAAAGATCTGCGCGAAGCGGTGATGGAAGAGATCGTCAAGAATGTGATCCCGGCCGAGCTGCTGCATGCCGACACCCAGTACCACATCAACCCGACCGGCAACTTCGTAATCGGCGGCCCAGTGGGCGACTGCGGTCTGACCGGCCGCAAGATCATCGTCGACACCTACGGCGGCATGGCTCGTCACGGTGGCGGTGCCTTCTCCGGGAAGGATCCGTCCAAGGTCGATCGCAGTGCAGCCTACGCCGGGCGCTATGTGGCCAAGAACATCGTCGCCGCTGGCCTGGCCGAGCGTTGTGAGATTCAGGTGTCCTACGCTATCGGTGTGGCGCAACCCACGTCTGTATCGATCAACACTTTCGGCACTGGCAAGATCAGCGACGACAAGATCGTCAAACTGGTCCGCGAGCACTTTGACCTGCGCCCCTATGCCATCACGCGCATGCTCGACCTGCTGCACCCGATGTATCGCGCCACCGCAGCCTACGGTCACTTTGGCCGCACGCCGGTGGAGATGACGGTCAAAGGCGATACCTTTACCGCGTTCCCCTGGGAAAAGACCGACAAGGCCGAGCTGTTACGCGCCAGCCTTTAAGGCTAAAGCCTAACGGCGATAGCCGTCATGGCATGCTTTGCAGGCCTGCTGTACCGCCTGCATAGCACTGGTTACTTGCTCGGGACTGTCGAGGCCCTTGACAGTAATGAGGTTCAGGTCCGTTACGGCCGCCTGATACTGACCGATGCGCTCGGCGAAGCCGTCAGCGTCGGACCAGACTTCGGGCATCGCAGCATTGGGCTGAGGATTGTTCTGGTCAGGTTCAGAAAAATGTTTCCAGGGCGCGTCGGCCAATCCGGCCAACTGCTCCGCATGGCCGGCGAAAGCTTCGCCATCAAAGGCCAGACGTCCTGCGAGCATGCCGCCCATGGGTTCGCTGTGCTGCAGAAATTGCTGGAACACGGCCTGGCGCTGGCCTTCGGGCGAAGCCGGGTCGGCTTGCTGATTGCCACAGGCCGTCAGCAATAGCGACAAAGACAGGCAAGACAGAATTTTCAGGGTGGGGACTGGCTGCATGGTTTCTTCCCGAGGTGAGACCAAAAGCGGGGGACAGTATCACGGCTCCCGTTAAGCCGGCCAAGTACGTGCTGTTGCAGCATGTGCCTGACCTAACAATTTTGACCCCGCTCGAGGGGCGCTGCAGCGACCGAAGGCTTTTCCGCTAGCACTGAGTGCTTGCGTGGAGACTTGGGGTCGGACCGTCGATGGCAAGGATGCCATCGATGAGCCTACAGGGATGTATTCACGGCGAGTCCGGCCCCGAGTCTCCACGCGTGCACGCTGCCAGCAGAAGGCCAAAAGAGGTCGTCAGGCTCGAGCGTTGTCGTTAAAGAAACAACCGCGCCCATTCGCTAACTACGAATGGAGTAATCGCATGAGTGCTGTAATGAAAGACAAGAACTTTACTGACTACAAGGTTGCCGATATCAGCCTGGCCGACTACGGTCGCCGTGAAATCATCATCGCCGAATCGGAAATGCCCGCGCTGATGGCCATGCGCAACAAGTACAACGCCGAGCAGCCACTCAAGGGCGCGAAGATTCTTGGCTGTATTCACATGACCATCCAGACCGCCGTACTGATCGAAACGCTGGTTTCTCTGGGTGCTGAAGTGCGCTGGTCCTCGTGCAATATCTTCTCCACACAGGATCACGCCGCAGCCGCCATCGCTGCCGCCGGCGTTCCGGTCTTTGCCTGGAAAGGCGAAACCGAAGAAGAGTACGAATGGTGTATCGAGCAGACCATCCTCAAGAATGGCCAGCCCTGGGACGCCAATATGGTCCTGGATGACGGCGGCGATCTGACCGAAATCCTGCACAACAAATACCCGGCGATTCTCGACCACGTGCACGGCGTGACCGAAGAAACCACCACCGGCGTACACCGCCTGCTGGACATGCTGAAAAAAGGCACGCTCAAGGTGCCGGCCATCAACGTTAACGATTCCGTGACCAAGAGCAAGAACGACAACAAATACGGTTGCCGTCACAGCCTGAACGATGCCATCAAGCGCGCCACCGATCACCTGTTGTCCGGCAAGCAGGCGCTGGTCATCGGTTACGGCGACGTGGGCAAGGGCTCGGCACAATCGCTGCGCCAGGAAGGCATGATCGTCAAGGTCAGCGAAGTCGACCCGATCTGCGCGATGCAGGCCTGCATGGACGGTTTCGAGCTGGTTTCCCCGTTCAACGACGGCATCAACGACGGCACTGCCGAGTGCATCAACACCAACGTACTCGGCCGCATCGACCTGCTGGTGACCACCACCGGTAACGTCAACGTCTGCGACGCCAATATGCTCAAGGCATTGAAGAAGCGCGCCATCGTCTGCAACATCGGGCACTTCGACAACGAGATCGATACGGCTTACACCCGCGCCAACTGGCATTGGGAAGAAGTCAAACCGCAGGTTCACAAGCTGCACCGCACCGGCAAGGACAACTTCGACGCCAGCAATGACGACTATCTGATCCTGCTGGCCGAAGGCCGACTGGTTAACCTGGGTAACGCCACCGGGCACCCCAGCCGCATCATGGACGGCTCTTTTGCCAACCAGGTACTGGCGCAGATCCACCTGTTCGGTCAGGGCTATGCCAAGCTGTCAGCCGAGAAGAAAGCTGAGCTGCTGCGTGTCGAAGTACTGCCGAAGAAGCTCGACGAAGAAGTCGCATTGGAAATGGTCAAGGGCTTTGGTGGCGTGATCACCAAGCTGACCAGCAAGCAGGCCGACTATATCGGTGTCAGCGTCGACGGTCCGTTCAAGCCGGAAGACTACCGCTACTAAAATCAGCGACAGGCCAGGGCATCAAACTTCACACGAAGTCTGATGCCCTGGCCTGAAGCTCGCGTGAGACAGAGCATGAGTATAGAAACAAAGAAACCGGTGAGTTTTGAGTTCTTTCCAACCAAAACCGAAGCCGGACACGAAAAATTGATAGCTACCGGCAAGGCGCTGGCGGCAGAAAACCCCGAATTTTTTTCGGTCACCTATGGCGCTGGCGGGTCTACCCGAGACGGCACGTTGAAGACCGTATTGCAACTGGACCAGGAAGTGCAGGTGCCTACGGCCCCGCATCTGTCCTGTGTTGGCGACAGCAAGGAAGACCTGCGCAGCCTGCTGACCTTGTACCGCGAATCTGGCATCAAGCGTATCGTTGCCCTGCGTGGCGACCTGCCCTCCGGCATGGGTCAGGCCTCCGGTGAATTGCGCTACGCCAACGAGTTGGTCGAATTTATCCGTGCCGAGACCGGTGATCACTTTCATATCGAAGTGGCTGCCTACCCCGAAGCCCATCCCCAGGCCCGGCATTTTGAAGCGGATTTGGAGAACTTCATTCGCAAGGCGAAATCCGGCGCAGATAGCGCCATCACCCAGTACTTTTTTACCGCCGACTGCTATTTCTATTTTGTCGATCGGGTGCGCAAGGCTGGCGTGGACATCCCTATTGTGCCGGGCATCATGCCGATCACCAATTACAGCAAACTGGCGCGCTTTTCTGACGCCTGCGGCGCTGAAATTCCGCGCTGGATTCGCAAGCAGCTTGAGTCCTACGGCGACGATAGCGAAAGCATCGCCGCATTTGGTACACAAGTAATTACCGAATTATGCCAACGTCTGATTGACGGCGGCGCGCCGAGCCTGCATTTTTATACCCTGAACCAGGCAGAACCGAGCCTGGCCGTATGGCGCAATCTGCACGGCAAGTAGTACGGTTCAAGCGTTCCATCAAGCATGAGTGCAAAACGACCGTATGAAGCTGTTCTCTCTGACGATACTGCTCTGGCTGATGGCTTGCATGAATGTGCAAGCCGGATCAGTGCATATTGTCAGTGAGGATTGGCCACCCTTTATTTACGCAGAAGACGGCGAGATAAAAGGGGCCGACAAAGACATTACCGAGCAGGTGCTCAACCAACTTGGCTACCAGGTAACCTGGCAACTGATGCCATGGAGACGGGTATTGCACGATGTAGCGACCGGCGCTGCCGATGCGATTCTTGACATAGCTCCGCACGAGGAACATCAGGACACATATCTGTTCACTGGCGAGCCGTTATCCAGCCACGAAACCGTGCTGTTCCATGACCTGCGGCGTCCTTTTGCCTTCAATGATCTCGGCGACCTGAACGGCCTGGTGATCGGCGTCTCCCCAGGCTACCTGTACAACAATTCCGAATTCATCGGGTCAGACGCCTTCTTCCGCGAGCCCGCGCCCAGCTTCGAAGCCAACTTCCAGAAACTCCTGCGCGGCCGTGTCGACCTGGTAGCGATGAGTCGCCCGGTCGGCATTTACACCAGTCGCACGCTAGGCATCGAAAATCAGATCAGTTTCCATCCGCAACCATTGAGTAGCAGCGATTTTTATCTGGCGTTTCATCGTGCGGAAAAATGGCAGGACCCCACCGAAGAGTTTTCCCGAGCATTACGGGAGTTCAAGAAAACCAAGCAGTACCACGAAATACTTCAGGAATACGGCCTTCAGTCCGACGACGGTTTCTTGAGCCTGGCTGCCCCCTAACCGCCGGGCAGACCGCACTGCGCTGTAGCGCGCTTTCTGTTATACTCCGCGCTCTTCATTATCGGCCGCACGGACAACCCCTGTTCGCAACGGCCATCACAGGGTTATCTGAATGTCCTTTGCTACTCTCGGTCTCTCCGACGTGCTCGTGCGCGCCGTTGCTGCCACTGGTTATACCTCTCCTACTCCCGTCCAGGCCCAAGCCATCCCCGCCGTACTTGAAGGTCGCGACCTGATGGTCGCCGCTCAAACCGGTACCGGCAAGACGGCAGGCTTTGCTCTGCCGATTATCGAAAAGCTGTTCCCTGGCGGACACCCCGATTCTACCCACCGCCGCGCGCCAAAACAGGTTCGCGTACTGGTGCTGACACCGACGCGCGAACTGGCTGCCCAGGTGCATGAAAGCTTTGTTACTTACGGCGGCGAGCTGCCAATGAAAACCGCCTGCATTTTCGGCGGTGTGGGCGCTAACCCACAAATGAAAGCCATTGCTCCCGGCCTGGATGTGCTGGTTGCCTGCCCCGGTCGCCTGCTGGATCTGGTCGGCCAACGCGCTGTGGACCTGTCCAAGGTAGAAATCCTGGTACTCGACGAAGCTGACCGCATGCTCGACATGGGCTTTGTGCATGACGTCAAGAAAGTCATCGCCAAACTACCCAGTCAGCGTCAGAGCCTGCTGTTCTCGGCAACTTTCTCGAAAGAGATCACCGAGCTGGCCAACAAGCTGCTGGACAATCCGGCGCGGATTCAGGTTACCCCGCCTAACACCACGGTCGAACGCATTTCACAGACGGTTTATCGTGTCCCTGCCGGCCACAAACGCGCGCTGGTTGCTCACTTGATTACCATGGGCGCCTGGGAACAGGTACTGGTCTTCACGCGTACCAAGCATGGCGCCAACCGCCTCGCCGAGTACCTGGACAAGAACGGCCTGCCCGCTGCAGCGATTCATGGCAACAAGAGCCAGAGCGCTCGCACCAAAGCCTTGGCCGACTTCAAGGCCAACAAGCTGCGTATTCTGGTCGCTACCGATATCGCCGCACGCGGTCTGGATATCGATCAGTTGCCACACGTGGTCAACTTTGAGCTTCCCAATGTTTCCGAAGACTACGTGCACCGCATCGGCCGTACCGGTCGTGCCGGTCGCAGCGGCGGCGCCGTGTCGCTGGTCAGCCCGGACGAGGAGAAACTGCTCAAGGCCATCGAACGCATGACCAAGCAGCAGATTGACGAAGGCACGCTGGAAGGCTTTGAGCCACCGGCGCAGGGCGAACTGAACAGTGATCGTCCCGAACGTGCGCGCGGTGCGCCCAGTGCCGGCCGAGGCCAACGCCCCGCCGGTAACGGTGCAGGTGCCGGTCGTGGCCAAGGCCGTAGCGACAAGCCACGCTCGGAAAAGCCACGCAGCGACAAGCCGCGTAGTGATCGCCCACGCAGCAACCAGCCACCGCGTGCTGCTCGCCCCAATAGCGAGCCACAGGACAGCGTGAGTGAAGAGCGCCGGCATCAGGCACACGGCAACAAGGCTGCGCCAAGCACGCCGCGTACTGATAGCCCGCGCAAGCCAGCCGGCAATCGACCACAGCGTGAAAAACCTGCACTGTTTGGCCGTTAAGCCAATCTAGCTGCAAAAAAAAACGGGCCTTGAATGGCCCGTTTTTTTATCTTCCAGTTCTCAAGCAACCAGCCCAGGTACCTGTCGATTCGGCTGGCGCGCCCTTGCTATTGCATCAGGTACGCTCGCCTACCAACTCCGGCTTTGCCTGCTGCTTGCGAGCGGCATAGTGTTTGTTCAGGTCCGGCATCTCCACCGATAACAAGTGCCCGTCTTCATCATTATGGACGGTCAGCACCTGCTGCTCCTGAAGCAGCTTGGTCAAGCGCGGGTCCACCCCGAAACTGCTCGACAGGGTTGCATCACTCATAATTGGCACGCGCTTACGGCGCTCGAAGCCGGCTGCCTGCTTCCTGCGATAAGTCGCCCAGATACTGAGAATACAAGCCACCAACAGGCTCAGGACCAGATACAACAGCAAGCTGTCCAGCCCCGATAGAAGCTGGGTACCCATCTCGATTCGCGGCCCCTGCTTTTGATCGTCGATCAAGTCGATGATGCCGTTGTACATCAACCAGATGAACACCACCCAGGCAATAACCGTCAGGATGATATCAACCAGGCGGGGCAACCAGTGCCGCGGCGTATGTATCAGATTCATTTTTCGCTCCTCGCAATACCACGGTCCGGGCTAATCCAGCGCGCACGTTCCTGCCGCGGTCTGAGCATGACCCTCGGAAAGCTCGCCAGGGTGGTGAACAACGTAATGGTCCAGAACACCAGCGGGTACCAGATAACCCAGAACAGCGTGCGCCCGAGCTTCTCCTCATAGCGACGCTCAATGAACAGACTCAGGCTGAACTGCATCAGACAGACAGAGGCCAACACCAGGCCGGTGAACCCAGGCGGCACGATGCGCACCACTTGCAGACTCTCGGGCAGCACGAAAAACAAGCCCAGTGCCCACAGCACAACCGTAATGGCGAAGGTGAAAGCCCACACCGCCGAGAGACAGAATTCGATCAGCAACGGCCACATATAACGGAAGCGCCATTTCCAGATACTGGCGATATTCTTGCGCAACACCTCGGCACCGCCGCGTGACCAGCGCAAGCGCTGTTTCCACAAACCCCGTAGCGTTTCCGGCATAAGGATCCAGCACAGTGCCCGCGGCTCATAGAAAATCGACCAGTGATCGAGCTGTAACTTCCAGCTGATGTCGATATCTTCGGTGATCATATCCGGGCTCCAATACTCGACCCGGTCCAATGCACTGCGGCGGAAGGCCGCGACCACACCCGAGACCGTGAACACTCGGCCATACACTCGCTGCGTCCGCTTGATCAAACCGATGATCGAGGAAAACTCCCCGACTTGAATTCGCCCGATCAACGTGGAGCGCGTCCGAATCCGGGGATTACCGGTCACGGCGCCCACACGCGGATTCTCAATCAGTGGCGCGACCAGATAGGCAACGGCGTCTTCGGCTAGCAGCGCATCGCCGTCAATACAGACCAGATATTCGCTGCGCGCAGCCAGCGCACCCATGCGCAAAGCGACTGCCTTGCCCTGATTCTTGGCCAGATGCACCACGCGCAAATGGGGATTTTGCTCGGCAAGCTGATCCAGCAACTCACCCGTGTCATCGCTGGAGCCGTCGTTGATCGCCACCACCTCGATGTTCTCATAGCGCTGCGCCAGCGCCGCCCCAACGGTTTCCGCCACGCGCGGGCCTTCGTTGAAGCAAGGTATCAGGATGGATACCAGCGGATTGCCCACTAACTCGGGAGCAGGCACGTCACCATCGCGCGACCAGGGCCACTTGCGCTCCCAGTTCAACCAGAAGAACAGCCCCCCGGCGATCCACAACGCAGACATCAGCAGCGGGTAGAAAAACACGAAGTTAAGCAGCAGTGTGCCGGTAATGGCCAGGGCCAGGGCCAACGGGCCCAGCAACACCAGCACCAACACCAGAATGGCAATAATCCGTTCTTTCATCGCTGGGTACTCCACGCATTGGACAATGCCGGGCGTACCAGCTCGAGGCGCGGATTATCAGTATGGAAATCATCCGGGTAGTAGCCAAAGTGACGTACTCCCTCCCATTGCAGACGATGCATCCAGCTCACCAGCAGCTCGCTATCGATCGGACCTTCCTTACCCACGCGCCAATCGCGGGCCTGCAATTCAAAGATGGTCTTGTCCATCGCATCAGGGTACTGCTTGACCTGTAGCACCAGACGCGACAGCCAGGCGTCGGAATCTGCTTTGCTGACCCCCTCCATCAAAGGCATCGCCATGATGGCGGTCCAGTCATAGTTGTTCAGGAAGTCATGCATGTTCTGCGCGAACCAGGCCTCGCTTTCCGGCTCGAGGATCGGCATCGCAAATATGTTCCTGGCGGTCTTCACCTGCGGCCCGCGAATGGCCTTGACCTTATCCGCCAGCTCCAGAGTGAAATCGATCAGGTACTGGCTCTTGAAACGCGTCCAGGCAGCCATTTGCTCCGGATCAGACCGTAATGCATTCAAATCCGAATGCAAACCTACTGCCGCATAAGCTTCACGTGCGGCACTACCGGCATCTTCAAAATCCGACAGCAGCGCATCATCATGGAACAGCAGGCCCTCAAAACTGGCACTGGCGGCCAGGTCTTCATATATCTCGCCTACCTGCTTGCGCACCCTGGGATCGAATGGTGAAAGCCGCTGGTACTGCACCGGGTTCACTGCCGCGTCACTACCGCCCGCGGCGTCAATCGCGGTCACTCGGGGCAATGCCGGATCCAGATCAAAACTCAAGACCGGCATCCAGGCAAAGACATCAACGCCCGCCCGGGTACGCAACTGCCAGGCAGCGCGATTAAACAAGTCAGCACGCATAGGCAGGTGACGGTTGGGAAAGTACAGCTCCTTGACCGTGCCGTCGCCGGTGGGATCAGCGTAAGCCTGCAGAAATACGGTATTGATGCGCAGATCGGCGATACGCTGAATCAACACGCCCAGGTTAGCCTCCATCTGCACCGGGTCGGGATCATAAACGTAATCCAGATCCACATGAGCAATCCGCTTTGCCGCGGTATTCTGCATACCGCTGACGGCCGCAGCGAAGCTTTGCGTGCTGGGATCTTCCCCGATCAGATAACGCCCGGTATCACGAAGGTTCTGCACCGTCGCCAAACCACCTTCCAACGTCATCGCCATCTGGTAGCCGTTCCTGTCTATCACTTCCAGCGCCATGCCACTGGCAGCGCCATACGGCCATACCCAGACCCGCGGGCTGCGCCCGGTGACCTCACGTAATTTCTGACTGATCCGCTGAACATCGGTATTCAACCGGGCCTTATAGGCCTCGACTGTTTCGTACTGACCGGTGGCCGAATCATATTGGCGATTGGCCGCTGCAGGCAGCATGTTGCCCTGCACGTTAGCCAGGGTACCGAAGTGCAGATTATCGGTATGAGCTGCAATCTCGACCAATCCCGAGTCGGCTATCTCGCGAATGTCCGCGCGGGTGGCGAAACGTTCACGCGGTACGGCAAGACCGCCAAAATCAACCGGCTGATCTGCCGGCGTATCCATCCAGGCACCCACCGGTGCCAGCACGGCTGGCCACTGATAGGCTCTGAGTACCGGCAGCACCCGCTCCCGGAAACTGCTGAAGCCGTCATCGAAGCTGAGCAACACAGCCTTTGCCGGCAGATCCGCGCCGCCTTGACGAGCCTCGAGAATCTGATCGATAGAGACGGCCTGATAGCCGTTCTCGCGCAACCAGGCAAGCTGGTCGAGCATGTTCAAGGTGCGCACTGACAGGAAGGTGTTGTCCGGATTGGCATCCTGCACATCATGGTAGACCAGCGCCAGAACATGGTTTTTTGGCCATTCAGCTTCCCCGAGGGCTTCCGGTCGATCCTGCGGGGCGGTGAAAGGTATCGTCTGTTGTGCACAAGCGGCGCTGAGCAACAGGGTCAATAACAGGAAAATTCGACCGAGCACTATCATCACAGTCCCTTGAATCGGAAGTTGACGTCGAGGACAAGCCGGTATTCCTGCTCGCGATCCCCATCATAGGGTCTGCTCAAGGCAGACAGCAGGAAGCCACTGTCAAACACATCATTCATGCGTAGACGCTGCCCATAACCGAGCAAACCCATGCCCCCGCCACCGAAGTCGCGCTGATCGTAATATCCCAGGCCGAACTGCAGATCCTGACTCCAGACAGTCTCGTAGCGACGATGCAGAATGTGCGACAGATTCAGCGTAGAGAGCACGCTGGCATCCGACTCCGGGTTGAAGTAGGGACCTTCGCCGCCCTGGCTGTTGCGGCTGGTGGACAATTCCAAACCCGCGTCGAGGATCATGCGTGGGGCGGTAAATACCCGCTGACTGCCGTCTAGCACCAGGCTCAAGCGGTCGTTACCATCGCTGAAGGACATCGGCAGGACAGTCAGGCTGACTTCCCGCCGCTCGCTTTCACGCCAGCGCGCGTAGCCGGTGAGGCTGTCTGCGTCGATGTTGCTGTTCAACGCACGAAGTGGCGTTGATGCCGACAGCAGTTCAGCTGACCAGCCGTACTGCCAGACATCACTCGCATCGTGGACACCCGACAGCCTGGCGCCCGCGCGGCGGCCAAAGCCAAATTCGTGACTGGAGAATTCCGCCTCCAGGGTGTTGTTGCGTATGCGGTGCTCGATACCGGCACGCAGCCAGTCGTGATCCGCATCACCCTCTTCAAACTCACCGCGGCCGATACCACCTCCGGCGAACACCCGCCAGTCTTCCTTGAATGGCGAGCTGTACACTACTGTTTCCAGGCCAAAGTCGCTGCCGCCAGAAACGCTGTCTTCATCGCTTTTGCCGCGATAACCGGCAATCCGCAACTCGGCCATATGATGAACGTCGCGCAAGCGGTCTACGCGTTGAGCACGAAGATTCTCCGGAAAGCGCTCTACCAGGTCGTCGGCCAGCACATCAGCTTGCCGCCATTCCTGCAGTGTCAGGGCATTCAGAGCCTGGCCCGCTTCGACGTCTACGGTTCTGGGCGCAGTATTTTCAGCAATCTTCAACTGCTCTTCAGCGCGCCGTGGCCAACCTCGGGCGACATAAACGCTGGCGCGGCTGGTGCGCAAGGAGACGTTGCCTGGGGCGGCGTCGGACAAGCTATCAAAAGCCTGCTGAGCTGCTGGCAAGTCGTCACGGTAAAGGGCGTTATTGGCGACCAGAATCTGACTGTCGAGCCATTTATTGTTCGGCCGGCCCTGGGGTACGCCCAAGGGATAAATGCGTTCAGGCTGCGCCTCGGCCAATTGCTTGCTGAGCTGATCGGCCTCCTCCAGCTCTTCGCTTTCAATCAACGCGTAGTAGAGGCTTTGGTGATCACTCAACCAGCTCTGGTCCTTGTCGTTGCTGGCAGCAATGACTTCACGGTACAGCTCGGCAGACAGCTCGGGCTGGCGTAGATAGAGCATGGCACTGGCGGCCCAGCGCAGCGCATATGGCGGCAGGACAACCTGCATGTCTTTCAGTGCATAGTACTCATCAACCACACCCTGCATGTCCACGCGGGCATGCAAGGCGCCCATACGGTCAACCCGGACACGAATGACTTCGACCTGAGCTTCGGGCAAGGCTTCCCACTCTTGCATCATTGCGTCAGCCTGAGCCAGTGCCCGGTCGGCTATCACAAAGCGCTCGGATTCGGAACGCGTTGACGTGTCGGCCAGGCGCACGCGCTCAGCCAGAGCGTCGGCGCGCATGATACGCAGCTCCTCGTCGCCCAGCAGTTCGGGATGCTGCTCGGCAATGCCCAGAGCCAGCACCGGCAGACCCGCGCGCTGCAGCGCAAACAGATACTCGCGCAACACATCGCGCCGGCCGGGGGCCAGCTTCCAAGCCCGGTCATACTCCGCCAACGACGCATGCTGCTGCCCGTCATGCATCAATGCATAACCCAGCGCCAGGCGCGCTTCCAACTGCTTGGGAGCCTGTTCGGTCCATACCCGGGCACGCTTGATCGCGGCCGGCGTTTGGCCCATATCGGCCATGGTCATCAACTGCGCCTGCAGCAGATCGGCTCGAGCCGGCGCCAGAGAGCGGGCAAGCAGAAAGCCATTCACCGCCTCTTCCCACTCGCCGCGATTGCGCCGGGCACGCGCCATTGCCGCTACGGTATCGGGATTTTTTGCATAGAAAGCGGTATTGGACTGATAGAGCCGCAACACTTCGTCATCTTCACCCGCCCAACTGGCTATCAGTAGAAGATCAGTTTGCTGAACCGGGGTCAGCGAGGGGAGTTGGCGCAGGTAGTCCAATGCAGGCTGCTGGTCGCCAAGGCGAGCACGCTCTATCAGATCAACATAAGCCTGATCAGCCCAGACAAGGCTGGAGCCCAAAGACAAACCCAAGGAGAAACAGCAAGCAATAACTCGCCTCCCTGCTAAGTTACTGAGCAAATCGGTCACTCCTTTTGTAACGCGCAAATACAGCAAAGAGCCATGCACGACGAACCGTGATGGCTTATTAGTATCAAGACAATACTATAGTATTATTAATTGTAACGCGGAATGATACTAAATTGACGCTTTATTTATTAATGGGCCGCATAAGACATTTTTTTGGCGCACTGAAACAAAAAGAGCCGCCAAAGCAAGGCGGCTCTACTGCAGGGTTAGACAACCTGCTACTGACACTAGTGCAACTTATTCCTCTAGCAAGGTAAGCGCTTCGCCGAGCACCTCTACCGATTCGCTGTGTTTACCCGCCTTGTGCAGACTTTCACCCTCAGCGCGCAATTCCTGAACGCGCTCCAGAACCGCAGGATCCGAAGGTGGATTGCTCTCAAGCAAGGCATCAATGCGCTCCATGTCGGCAGGGCAATGCATGGCAAACAATGGCGTACTCAGTAAGGCAGTGACGAAGAATATGGCAATGCGGCGCATGTAGCGTACCTCCGTTAACAACAATGGATAAAAATAGCTCCGGCTAAAGTATAGACACTTTACGGCCAGCGGCTCCCCGCGCAGCCCATGCCACTACACACAGGGAAATCACGAGCTATAGTTACCAGGCGGCAAGCTACCGACGTAGCCCCAGAAGACGTGCAAAGACAAACACGACGATAAAGGAGCATCCAGTGATGCACGTAAAGCATGGAATGTTTCGGCCTGACGCGGCTCGGCCTGACGTGGCGCGGCCTGACGTGGCGCGGCCTAACGAGGCTCGGTCGGAAGCGACTCGGCCTGGTTTGGCACTGCCTATTGCATCAAGATCTGCCTTCACTTTACTGCTGCTCGGCTTATGGAGTACCGGCCTGCACGCGCAGAGCATCACGCCACAGCCGGAGCCCGGCTTATGGCGCAGCGAAGCGACCACCCTGATCAACGGAAAGGATCTGCAGGCAGCCTTGCGCACGGCCCAGGAAGATATGTTCAAGGACTTACCGGAAGAGCAGCGGGCCATGCTAAGTGGAGCGCTCGGCAACCCACCCGAGATAGGGGTGGACATGGAGTGCATCAGTGCCGAGGACGCGCGCAATCTCACCAACCCCGAGAAGCTCATCGACAGCGCCCGGAAGGACATGCCCGAATGCACGTTGCAAGCGGAGGAAGCCAGCGAGTCCAGCCTGCGGGTGATCGGCAATTGCACCGGAAGCGACGGCTTTAACGGCGACATGCATGGCGAACTGACCATGGTCAGTTCGCGAGAAATGCGTACACGTTTCACCGGCAAGGGTGTCATGCAGTTAGACGCCGAGCAGGCGCCGAAACAGTTGCAGCACATGGCCACCGGCGAGCCGGTGAATATTGAGCATAGCGAGAAATCCACCTGGGTCTCGGCGGACTGCGGCGCCCTGCAATCCTCTGAATTCAATTACTGACAAGAATCACTGGCTAACCAGCCACTCACGCAGGACCTCCGACCCATGCTGGTCCAGCATGGGTGGTGGCAGGCGATAACTGACAGGCGTTCGCGACAGACGAATCGGATTGGCCACCAGCTCCAGCTCTCCGGACAAAGGGTGTTCCATCCTGATCTTCAAGCCACGCGCCTGCACCTGTGGATCAGCGAACACCTGTTCCAGGTTATTGATCGGGCCACAGGGCACACCCGCCTGCTCCAAATCAGCAATCCATTGCGTAGTGGTATGAAATACCGTGACTTGCCGTATCAGCGGAATCAACTCGGCCCGGTGCGCGACCCGCGCGGCATTGCTGGCAAATCGACCGTCCAGCGCCCACTCAGGATGGCCAGCGACGCCGCAGAACTTGGCAAACTGCGCATCATTACCCACCGTGAGAATGAAATCACCATCGGCCGTGGGGAAATCCTGATAAGGCACGATATTCGGATGCGCATTGCCCATGCGCCGCGGAGGCTGGCCAGTAGTCAGATAATTAAGGCTCTGATTGGCCAGGCAGGCAACCTGGACATCCAGCAGCGCCAGATCAATGTATTGACCTTGCCCGCTACGCTCCCGCTCGGCCAGCGCAGCCAGAATCGCGTTGCTGGCATACAGCCCGGTGAGAATGTCCGTCAGCGCCACGCCAACCTTGACCGGCCCAGCGCCGGCCTCATCATCCGCGCGCCCGGTCACACTCATCAAGCCGCCAAGCCCCTGAATCATGAAGTCGTACCCGGCGCGCTGGGCATAAGGCCCATCCTGACCAAAGCCGGTGATCGAGCAGAAAATCAGCCGCGGATTGATCGCCTGCAGACTGGCGTAATCCAGCCCATAAGCTGCCAACCCACCAACTTTGAAATTCTCGATCAGCACATCCGCGTGCCTTACCAACTCTCGCAAGCTCTGCTGGCCCTGCGGCTGGGTGAAATCGATTGCCAGTGAACGCTTGTTACGGTTGGCAGACAGATAGTAGGCCGCTTCCGAGGTATCTCGCCCCTGCGTATCCTTGAGATACGGCGGCCCCCAGGCGCGAGTGTCATCGCCCACCACCGGTCGCTCGATCTTGACGACGTCAGCGCCCAGATCGGCCAACATCTGCCCCGCCCAGGGACCAGCGAGAACACGGGATAAATCGAGAACTTTCAGACCGGACAGTGCGTCCATGACAGCAGCTCCAGACGGCAAGCTTGTTGAAGTGGCAAGCTGGCCGTGCGAATTGAGGAAGTTTAACCAATGCAAACAACAAGGCGCCCCTGTAGAGCGCCTGAAAACCAACAGATCAGCCACGGCAAACCGAGCCCCTGAGCCCGGCTTGCCTATACCTTCAGAAGAAAGCCTGAAGGCCGGTCTGCGCACGACCCAGAATCAGCGCATGCACATCGTGGGTACCTTCATAGGTGTTGACCACTTCCAGGTTGACCACGTGACGGATGACACCGTACTCGTCGGAAATACCGTTACCGCCGAGCATGTCACGGGCAACGCGAGCGATATCCAGCGACTTGCCGCACGAGTTGCGCTTCATCATCGAGGTAATTTCCACCGCCGCAGTCCCTTCATCCTTCATGCGACCCAGACGCAGGCAGCCTTGCAACGCCATGGTGATTTCGGTCTGCATATCGGCCAGCTTCTTCTGAATCAGCTGCGTCTGCGCCAGTGGACGGCCAAACTGCTTGCGGTCCAGCGTGTACTGGCGAGCGGTGTGCCAGCAGAACTCTGCAGCCCCTAGAGCACCCCAGGAAATACCATAGCGTGCGGAGTTCAGGCAGGTGAACGGACCTTTAAGGCCGGTGACGTTCGGCAGCATGTTCTCTTCGGGCACAAACACATCTTCCATGACGATCTGGCCGGTAATGGAGGTACGCAAACCTACCTTGCCCTTGATCGCCGGAGCACTGAGACCTTTCCAGCCCTTCTCCAGAATAAAGCCGCGAATCACGCCGTCATCGGTCTTGGCCCAGACTACAAAAATGTCAGCAATAGGGCTGTTGGTAATCCACATTTTTGCGCCCTTGAGCGAATAACCACCGTCCACTGAACGTGCACGGGTAATCATTGAGCCCGGATCGGAACCGTGATCAGGTTCGGTCAGACCGAAGCAACCGATGTGCTCGCCGCTGGCCAGCTTGGGCAGGTACTTCTGTTTCTGCTCTTCACTACCGAACTCATTGATCGGCACCATGACTAGCGAGGATTGCACGCTCATCATTGAACGGTAACCGGAATCGACGCGCTCTACTTCACGGGCGATCAAGCCGTAGCAAACGTAATTCAGCCCGCTTCCGCCGTACTGCTCAGGAATAGTCGCACCCAGCAGACCCAGCTCACCCATTTCGCGGAAGATCGACGCGTCAGTGTTCTCGTGGCGAAACGATTCCAGCACCCGCGGCATCAGCTTGGCGTTGCAATACTGCGCCGCAGAATCACGCACCATGCGCTCTTCTTCAGTCAACTGAGAATCAAGCAGCAGCGGATCAATCCAGTTAAAACTAGCTTTGGAATCGGCCATGGGAACTCCGTAGTGATATATGAGGTAAGCATCGCGGGGATACTCTTGAGTGGCAATAAGACTAGACCCCTTTACCCCACACGGCAAACGCGTTTTATTCAGCAACCTGTGCTATTTTGGAACTCCGTAAAACCTGCTACAAGCTACAAGAGCAAAGCTGCAAGCACCCCTGATTTGCGCCAAGCACAACCATATTGGCAATGCGCGAGCCAACTTGCCGCTTACAGCCTGAAGCTTGCCGCTGCTCCAAAGGAGCCCCAATGCGCCGCAAGATTCCCCCTACCCAGGCCCTGATCTGTTTCGAATCTTCGGCCCGGCATGAAAGCTTTACCAAAGCAGCAGAGGAACTCGCGCTGACGCAAAGCGCTGTCTGCCGACAAATAGCCAATCTGGAAGAATTTCTCGATGTACAGCTGTTCCGCCGCACCCGGCGCGGCGTGAAGCTGACCGAGGCGGGTGAAACCTACAGCCGCCGCATCAGCAGCCGATTGGACGCTGTAGAGCGCGACACCTTGTCGGTAATGGGTAACCAGGGCACGGCAACGCTGGAACTCGCCGCGGTTCCTACCTTTAGTACCCAGTGGCTGCTACCGCGCCTCAAGGGCTTTCTTCACGCCCACCCCCATGTATCGATCAACCTGACCAACCGCACTCGGCCCTTTCTGTTCGCTGACACCGAATTCGATGCCGCAATCTATTTCGGCGATGGTGACTGGTCTGGTACCGAGGCGCATTTTTTGATGAAGGAGTCTCCGGTGCCGGTATGCAGCCCTGATCTGATTGCGCCGCATACCGCGCTAACCGCGCGACAGATCAGCCAGATGCCGTTGCTGCAACAGACTACCCGCCCTTACGCCTGGCGCCAGTGGTTCGCCTCGCTAGATATGCGTGTTGCGCACGACCTGAATGGTACCCGGCTGGAGCTGTTCTCCATGCTCGCCAAGGCCGCCGTGCATGGCATGGGGGTGGCATTGATTCCACCTTTTCTGATTCGCGATGAACTGGAAAGCGGTCGCTTGGTCACCCCCTGCCCGCACAGCTTCGACAGCGATCATGCGTACCATCTGGTGATTCCAGAGCGCAAGGCGGAATCCGCTACCTTGCTGGCGTTCAAAGACTGGTTGGTGGAAGAGTCACGGGCGTACCGCGACTCCTGACCGGCGCTAATCAGAATTCGGGACTATTCCCTTTCCGCGCAGTCCAGCGCGTCATAAACAAAAACGGCGAGCCAAGGCTCGCCGTTCGTATGCCGCCAGGGAGGTTTACTGACGGATGCCTTCTACGGTCAGAATCAATTCCACTTCCTGCGAGGCCGGACCCAGGTCCATCGGGATATCGAAATCCTTCAGACGCAGAGTGGTATTACCCTCGAAACCGGCGCGATAGTTGCCCCATGGGTCGTCACCCTCGCCCAGGAACTTGGACTCGAGCACCACTGGCTTGGTCACGCCATTCAGGGTCAGATCGCCGGTGATATTGGCGGTGTCATCACCAGTCATTTCCACGGCGGTGGATTTGAAGGTGGCTTGCGGATGCTTGTCGACGTTGAGGAAATCATCGCTGCGCAAATGCTTGTCACGCTCGGCGTGATTGGAATCCACGCTGGTAGTATTGATGGTGACATTCACTTCACTGGCTTCGGGCTTGTCCGCGTCCCAGCTGAAGGTACCGTCAAAATCGTTGAAGCGACCATATAACCAGCTGTAGCCCAGATGGCTGATTTTGAAGTTGATGGAAGCGTGCTGGCCTTCCTTGTCGATCACGTAGTCAGCGGCCTGCAAACTGCCACTTAACGCCATCAAGCCGCCCAGCGCGATGCCGACGAATGTTTTTTTCATATCAATGCTCCTCAGGTGAATGCTGACGCAAGCCAAGCATGCGTCGCAAAGTATTGTCGCGGTCGATAAAGTGATGCTTTAAGGCACCCAGCGCATGCAGGCCTGCTAACACCAATACGCTAATGGCCAGCCAGTAATGCACCAGACCGGCGCGGTCCGCCTGTTCAGGCAGACCGGTGATCAGTGCGGGCAGGGTAAACCAGCCAAAAACGTCGATGCCCTGCCCTTTTGCGGTAGAGATAAGACAGCCGCTGAGCACGATCACAATCAGTAACAGGTATAGCAGTCCATGAACCAGACTGGCGAGCCGTAGCTCCCAGACCTTGTGGCCGGGAATATGCGCAGGCCTGGGATTTACCCAACGCCACAGCAACCGCAAGACGATCAATCCCGCCAGCGAAACGCCGATACTCTTGTGCCAGAACGGCGCGCTGCGGTAATAGGGGCTGTAATAGGTGAGATCGGTCATCCACAGACCGAGGATAGCCAGGCCAACGACGGTGACGGCTACTAGCCAATGGAGGGCGATAGCGGCAGAGCCGTAAGTACGCAAGGTGTTTCTGATCTGCATGACGTCGGTCCGATGTGTCAATGAGGGCGATTCTCACATCGAATCAGCCAAACAAAAAGCGCAATATTTGGTTCTGAATTATCCAGTAAACAGATAGCTTATCGAAGGCACAAAAAAATGGCCCCTGAATCGGGGCCAATATCGAGTATCAGCTTAGTGGCACTCAGGCGAACAGCCTTTTAAGTTCAGCACCAGGATCAGTGGCCCGCATAAAGGCTTCACCGACCAAAAATCCGTATACATCGTGAGCCAGCATCAGGTCCACATCAGCGCGCGAGAGCAGCCCGCTTTCCGTAATCAGCATTCGATCACCCGGCACTCGGGGCAGCAGATCCAGGGTGGTTTCCAGCGTGACGTCAAAGGTATGCAGATTGCGATTGTTGATGCCGATCAGTGGGGTATCCAGGCGCAGCGCACGCTGCAGCTCATCGCCGTCGTGCACTTCGACCAGTACGTCCAACTTCAGACGCTGCGCTTCGGCGGCCAGCTCGGCCATCAGCCCGTCATCCAGTGCCGAGACAATCAGCAGAATGCAGTCAGCGCCCATCGCTCTGGCTTCCAGGACCTGATACGGATCAATCAGGAAGTCCTTGCGGATCACCGGCAGGCTGCAGGCTGCCCGCGCGGCGCGTAGATAGTCGTCATGGCCCTGAAAGAAGTCCACATCGGTCAACACAGACAAACAGGTAGCGCCCCCCAACTCGTAGCTGCGAGCAATCTCCGCTGGATCGAAATCTTCCCGCAGCACGCCCTTGCTCGGCGAAGCTTTCTTGATCTCGGCAATCACCCCGGGCTTGCGCGCATCAGCACAACGCTGCAGCGCCGCAGCAAAACCGCGCGGTGGTTCAGCGGCAGCGGCCAGGCTTTCGAGTTCCTGCACGCTGACGCGAGGGCGGCGCTCAGCCACTTCCTCATGCTTGCGGGCAATGATGTTCTGCAGAATGGTTGGAACGCTCATTGGGCGGATTCCTCACGAAATACGTCGGTAAAGGCGATCAGCTCATTGAGCTTTTCCCGCGCCAGCCCGGAATGCAGGGCGTCGGAGGCCAGTTGCACCCCTTCAAGAAAAGTGGCGGCCTGATCGCTGGCATAAAGCGCCGCGCCAGCGTTGAGGATGATCATGTCGGCGGCTTTCTCACCCGCTTCGGTCTTGCGTTTGCCCAGCGCGTCATTGATCAGTGCCAGGGATTCGGCTGCGTCGTTCACGCTCAGGCCAATCAGGCTGCGGCTGGGAATACCCAGCTCTTCAGGGCTGACATCATACTCGCGCACTTCGCCGTTTTTTAACTCAGCCACATGGGTCGGCGCCGCCAGACTGACTTCATCCAGACCATCGCGGGCGCTAACCACCAGCACATGCTCACTGCCCAGGCGCTTGAGCACCTCGGCCATGGGCCGGCACAGTTTATCGGTAAACACTCCAATGACCTGATGCTTGACCCCGGCCGGATTGGTCATCGGCCCGAGCATATTGAACAGGGTGCGCAGACCCAGCTCCTTGCGCGGGCCTACCGCGTGCTTCATTGCACTGTGATGCGCCGGTGCAAACATGAAGCCGACACCGACCGCCTCGACACAGCGCCCGACCTGCTCCGGCGTCAGCGCCAGATTCACACCCGCCGCTTCAAGCAGATCAGCGCTGCCGCTCTTGCCGGACACCGCGCGGTTGCCATGCTTGGCCACCTTGCCACCCGCTGCCGCAACGACCAGCGCCGCCGCCGTGGAGACGTTGAAAATGTTCGCGCCATCGCCACCCGTACCGCAAGTATCCACCACCCGCTCGCCGCTGACCTTGACGCCAGAAGCCAGCTCGCGCATGACCATGGCCGCGCCGGTGATTTCATCGATGCTTTCACCCTTCATGCGCAGGCCGACCAGAAAAGCACCAATCTGCGCGTCGGTGCACTGCCCGGTCATGATGTCGCGCATCACCGCGCGCATTTCTTCGGTACTCAGATCAATCTGCTCGACGACGCGCGCCAGTGCTGTCTTGATATCCATGCTCGCTCCTAGTCCGCTCAGCCGCGCAGGCCGCCCTGTTGCTTGAGGAAGTTGTCCAGCAGCTCGTGGCCCTGGTCAGTGAGAATCGACTCGGGGTGGAACTGCACACCTTCGATCATGTACTCACGATGACGCAGCCCCATGATCTCATCCACCGAGCCGTCGTCGAGCTGGGTCCAGGCAGTCATCTCAAGGCAATCCGGCAGGGGCTCGCGGCGTACCACCAGCGAATGGTAACGGGTCACCGTCAACGGGTTGTTCAAACCGGCAAACACGCCCTGATTTTCATGAAATACCGGACTGACCTTCCCGTGCATGACCTGCCGGGCGCGAATGACTTCGCCGCCAAAGGCCTGACCGATTGCCTGATGGCCCAGGCAAATACCCAGAATCGGCAGTTTCCCCGCGAAATGCCGCAGCACCGCAACTGATACGCCCGCCTCGTTGGGTGTACAAGGGCCGGGAGAAATCACAATGCGCTCAGGTTGCAGCGCTTCGATCTCGGCAACGCTCAGCTCATCGTTGCGGATGACCTTGACCTCAGAACCCAGCTCGCCCAGGTACTGCACCACGTTGTAGGTGAAGGAGTCATAATTGTCGATCATCAATAACATGTCTTATCCCTCACTCGACTGACTGTTCGGCCAGGGCCACGGCCCGGAACATCGCACGACGTTTATTGATGGTCTCTTCCCACTCCAGCGCCGGCACCGAGTCGGCGACGATACCGCCACCGGCCTGCACGTGCAGCTCGCCGTTCTTGATCACTGCGGTACGGATTGCAATCGCGGTATCCATATTGCCGTTCCACGCCCAGTAACCTACTGCGCCGCCGTAGACGCCACGTTTGACCGGCTCCAGCTCATCGATGATTTCCATCGCACGGATCTTTGGCGCCCCGGACAGGGTCCCGGCTGGCAGGATCGCACGCAGGGCATCCATTGCATTCAGGTGCCCGAGCAACTGGCCCTTCACGTTGGAGACGATGTGCATGACGTTGGAATAGCGCTCGATAACCATTTTTTCGGTGACCTGCACCTTGCCAGTCTGCGCTACGCGGCCCACGTCATTGCGGCCCAGGTCGATCAGCATCAGATGCTCGGCAATTTCCTTGGCGTCGGAGAGCAGGTCCACTTCCAGGGCGTGATCTGCTTCTTCGGTAGCGCCGCGTGGCCGAGTGCCGGCAATCGGGCGCACGGTAACTTCGCCGTCTTCCACGCGCACCAGCACCTCGGGCGAGCTGCCGACCACATGGAAATCGCCAAAGTTGAAAAAGTACATATAAGGAGTCGGGTTCTGGCTGCGTAATGCGCGGTACAGATCAATCGGTTCGGCCTTGAAATCGATACTCATACGCTGAGAGGGCACCACCTGCATGCAGTCGCCGGCAAGAATGTATTCCTTGACGGTATCCACTGCGCGCTCGTAATCCTCGCGGGTGAAACTGGCGCGGTAATCCAGCTCGCGATCCGGTGGATTATCCAGCGATAGCGGTTTGCGCTGGGCCAGCGGCTGGCGCAGCTTGTCGAGTATCTGAGCAAGGCGCGCGTTGGCGCTATCGAAGGCATTGGCGTCTGCTGGATCGGCCAGCACGATGGCGTGCAGCTTGCCCGCCAGATTGTCGAATACAACTACTTCGTCCGACACCATCAGCAGGATGTCCGGATTACCCAGCGGATCGGGGTTCGGACAAT